>NZ_JBSYOQ010000044.1:0-25218 GCF_058244645.1 Candidatus Thiodiazotropha sp. AKAK3 | reverse complement strand
GGCATGGCCCCACCCTACCCGTATTGGCGTAGGGTGGGGCCATGCCCCACCAAAAGCTTGCCGAAAACGCCAACAACCACATACAACCTTCACAATTTCATAAATATCTCAGCAAGGTAGCCTGGATGGAGCAAAGCGGAATCCGGGATGGTTGGTGCGTCGTTCCCCCTACGGTCTATTCGTCGTATAGCCTCCCCACCCCCATTCGATTTTTGGATTCACTCTATACAGGCGGGCAATCCTTGTTCCAGTTCCGGGTAGCGCAGACTGATCCCCAACTCCTCGATCATCTTGCGGTTGCTGAGTCTGCGTGACTCAGCGAGATAGGAGAGCATGCCTGGTGAGAGTTGGCTTTTGGCCTCATCAAGGGTGATGACCGGTGGTCGAGGCAGCTGTAGAAAGTCTGCAACCCGATTGAAATAGCGGGTCATACTCTCCGGCTGGCCGTCACAGACATTGTAAATCGCACCATCAATACCTTTTTGCATCGCTGTGTGGGCTATCTCAACCAGATCCAGAGAGTGAATATGGTTGGTAATCGGTGCATCTTTTTCTGCAACCATCGGCAAACCCTTGCGCAATCGTTCCAGTGGCAATTTTCCAGGCCCATAGATACCGGCAACCCTGAGGATCACCAGCGGTCTGCCACTCTGCTCACTCCATAACTGCCATCGTCTCTCTGCATCCAGGCGTCGCTTTGCCCGGTCTGCGGTTGGCGATGTTTCCCTGGTCTCATCCACCCAAGCCCCCTGACAGTCACCATATACTCCGCTGGTACTGAGATAGACCACTTTTCCCGGTTGCGCGCCGTCGTGGAAAGCATCAATCAAACCGGCAACCCGCAAATCCTCGACACCGCTCGATGGGGGGGGCGCGAAGTAGAAGAGCTGTTCATCCTCATCGGAAAAGGGCTCTTTTATCGCCCCATCGAGGTCGACCTGGGAAGCGGCAATCTCCACTCCTTCAAGACGCTCAACACTGCCAGATGAGCGCACCCAACCGGTTACATCTACGCCCATCTCTCTATACATCAATGCCAGGCGGGTGCCTATATCACCACACCCAATAATCGTCACACCCATAACCCAAAGGACTCCCGGTTTAATTCCTGAGCAAAATAGGAGAGAATTCCCGCCTAAATAATTTGGAGATGAGTTGAGATAACAATCCAACAACTCCAGTTTCAGCCATTTTAAACAACAGAGTAGCTCATGACCCATAAAGTGCAGGTTGAACCCAGCGGCCACCAGTTTACCGTAGAGGATGATGAGACCATTCTCGACGCGGCTATCAGACAGGGTATTAACCTCCCCTACGGCTGCCGAAACGGTTTTTGCGGTGACTGCCGGGCAACCCTCTCAAATGGCCAGATCAACTACCCTAATGGGCAGCCGCCAGTCATGAGCGATAATGAAACCGACATCTGTTACACCTGTCAGGCTCATGCTCAATCGGATATCGCTATAGGCGTCTCTGAGATTATTCAATCACAGGATATACAGACCCGAATCATGCCCTGCAAGATCGACCGTATCGATCGCCTGAACGATGATGTCATTCTCCTCAAATTAAAACTACCTGAAGGAGAGCGGTTACAGTTTCTGGCAGGACAATATCTCAACTTTATCCTCAATGATGGCAGTAAACGCGCCTTCTCTATAGCCAATGCCCCCCATGATGATGATTTCATTGAACTGCATATCCGGCATGTATCCGGGGGTGCTTTTACCGACCATCTGTTCAATGGCATGAAGGAGAAGACCATCCTGCGCATTGAAGCTCCCTTGGGCAGTTACTATTTAAGGGAGGAGTCGGATAGACCCATTATTCTGATGGGCGGCGGCACGGGATTCGCACCCTTAAAGGGCATCATTGAACACGCTTTCCAGATTGGAGTCAGTCGCCCGATGCATCTCTATTGGGGGGTTCGCGCCCGCTCTGACCTCTATTTACCGGATCTGCCTGAGCAGTGGGCAGCACAATACCCAAATTTCAGCTATACACCGGTGCTCTCTGAGCCTGATCCCGACTGGCAGGGGGAGACTGGCTGGGTACATGATGCGGTTGTAGCAAACTATCCCGATTTAAGTGCTCACGAGGTCTACATGAGCGGACCACCGCCGATGATCCATGCGGGAAAGGAGGCCTTTCTTACACACGGCCTATCTGACGAAAAACTCTACTCTGACTCGTTTGAATATGGTGCCGCAGCAGTCGCACAAAAAAGCGGCTAGATAGAAGTGAGTCTGGGTATTATTAACCCGGCGACTAAGTATGTTGAGTTTAGTGGTTAAAAAACTTACAACTCATCAGTAGCATAAATAGGTGGGAGAGAAACGCCCCTCTCCCCTTGTGGGAGAGGGGGTGAATAAACACCCTATTTTACCCAGCAATCAGCAAGATAAATATGAACGATCAGTGTGGTTTTATTTTTCAACCACATGTAACGCTTCGCGTACACCCTCTCCCCAACCCCTCTCCCGTAAAGGGAGAGGGGCTTTCAGAGTTGTTCTGAGAAGATTAAGAGGATGCGGTCTCGGCAAATCACACAGCATTGTCTGTAGTGCCGTCATTGATGACCACCTGGTTTCTCCCATTACGCTTGGCCTGAAACAGGGCCTGATCTGCTCTGACTATAATATCCTGATAGCTATTGTCGTGCTCATTAAAAGCGCTGACTCCAATGCTGACAGCAACCGGTATTCGGAGCAGTTCTTTCTCATAGGCTGTGTCAGCGACCAGCCTACAAATACGCGCTGCCAGTTGCTTGGCGCCTTTGAGGTGGGTTTCTGGCAACAGAATGAGAAACTCCTCTCCCCCATATCTAACCAGTATATCCTGCCCCCTGATAACCTCGTTCAGGATCCCCGCCACATGGCATAAAACCTCATCACCTATAGTGTGACCGTAGCTGTCATTAACCTTTTTGAAGTGATCCAGGTCGAGCATCATTATCGATAACTTCCTTTTGAAGCGCTCTGCTCGCCGAAACTCTCTGGTTGCTACCTTATCCAACTCTCGCCGGTTAGCCAGACCGGTGAGGGCGTCTGTGGTTGCGAATTGCTGCAGCTGTCGATAGGCCAGCTTTTTTTGTACTAAGTTCCTTGCAAAAAAGAGGCTGATCACTGCAGTCACCATAAATAGCAACATATAGGTAACCGCTGACACAATCAGACGCTTAAAGGTGAGCTCTTCGATCTTCTCTTTGGATATATGGGAGAGGTAGATCCAGTAGCGCCCCCCCAAATTCTCATTCAAAGATGGCTGTAAGTCGTCAAACTCCAAATTCTCTAGGGTGCCCTGCTTACTCATATCCAGGGGATAGGTCTTTTGAAAAACAAACAGGCCCTTGTCTGAAAAAAACGATCCTTTATCACTGGAATTTATGGCGGACCACACATCAGGATAATCGGTTGCAAACGTCTTCTCCTGGCCGTACATAAAACCCCATAACTGCTCTTCTGGCGCACCCAATAACCAATGCCCGTCACTATTCAGCATTACTGCATTACCCATCCTGACTTTAAAGATCTCACTAATACGTAGTAAAAACTCATCGGGATTGTAGTTGATTATGAGTATGCCTTGTTTCACCCCATAGCCATCAAATACTGGTGTAGCAAAACGAATGGTAGGTCTGACAGGTTGCTCTACAACGCCATTTTCAACATTCAGGTCGAGAGGAGAGATATAGATCGAACCCTGATTGAGTTTTATCGCCTCTTTGAAGTAGTAACGCCCACTTTTATCCTGAAGTTGAAACCTCGGCACAATCTCCTGTTCACCTTCCCGGTTGTTGATTCGTACGATCTCCTTTCCGTTGGTATCGAGATATCGGATCTGTAGATACTTGGGCTTTCTACGGGCAAACAGGGAGAACTCTCTGGCTGTCTTTATCCAGTTTTTCCTGCTTGAATCATGTAGATAGTTTTTCAGAGTTTCGCCTTCCGTAAGTACCATCAGGTCAGATAGCTTTTGCACGAAAATCATAGATGTCAGATGGCTGGCATTGGTTAGTGCAGCCTCTTCACGAATCAGAGCGGTTTGTAGTTCATATTTTTGGGTTTGGTTGGAAAACGCATAAAATATACCCGCCAGCAACAATGAGACAGGTAAAAACAGCCAAAGAAAGCTTACAAACAGCTCTCTTTTCTGAGAAAAGCTTTTTTTAACATCAAGGCTTACCCCTAAAGAGTGATCGCTCATCTTATTCGCCAAATGCTTTAGCACGATTGCGATCTTTCCAGGTAAAGGGGGAACGCCTCTCCTCACTGGGTAACAGTCGGGAAATGTAATCCGACAGGGCCTTCAGCTCCCGGGGCGTATAATCGCGGATAACCCCCATCATCTCTTTATTGGCATTGCGGCGCTTACCATTCTGAATCCAGGTCAGCTGACGTAACAGATAGAGATAGTGCTGCCCCTGAATCAGTGGGTAAGCTTTTGTCTGCTCACCTTCTCCCTTTGTGCCATGACAATCTGAACATTGCTCCTTGTAGAGCTGTTCACCATAGGCCAGATCTTCCCCTGAACCTTTACCCGTGGCAGTGGTCATTTTAAGATTTTCAATATAGAGCGCCACATCGGCGATGGACTGAACGCCGCCAATCTCTTCTGGAATAGCGAAGGGGTACATGGATGGATTGTCACGGTTTTTGGCTCGGATATCGGCCAACTGCTTGATCACGACGCTACGGTGCTGGCCCGCTATCTGTGGATAGGCACCATTTGGGGTACCCCATCCTTCAGGCATATGACAGACTGCGCACTCTTCGTAGATCAGTCGCCCTTGTTCAAGATTCCCTTCAAGCAAAAGTGCAGCAGCACCCTCATCATTTTTATCTGATGAATTCCAGCCAGCGTATGAAGTAAAACTGAGGAGAACTACCAAACAGAGAGACAATAACCGCTGCAGTGGAATTGAACCAGTCACTATAGACAATGCCCTCGGGGGATTTGCTCGTTAAAGAGACTCGCAATTCCACTTTGCTGACAGTCATTAAAACTAGTTATTAACCCGGCACCTTAATAGGCCATGTTCAGCCGAAGTGTGCCTCTCTTGTTAATTACAAATAGACAGGGGCTTCAAATGTCCCCTTGCTGGGTGTTGTGGAGCCAATCATACACGCTCCCAGCATACCCCTACAATTAGTCACTATATTATTTTACAATTTTTTTAAATCCCCTCAATTAACGAGGTCTGCCTGACAGACTCAGGACTATTGCTCAATGCTGGCCTGGTATCGATCGGTGGCAGGGCACGCTGCGGCTCCTCATGATCTAAGCAGAGGCCTTCGCGGAAACACTGCATAGCCTTATCTGTTTCACCAAGACGCTCGAGCAACAGCCCCAGCTGCTGATAGGACTCTGCTGTCGGTGCAATGCCGATACTGGCCTCCAGATAGCTGCGGCCTTTTCCCCATAACTTATTGAGCAGTGACAACCTGGCCAGGGTAAGCAGCAATACAGGATCCTCAGGATGCTGTTTCAACCAAACCTCTGCTGTTGCCAGCTGGTGAGCAGGATCAGCAAGTACAATCTGACCATATAGGGCAACCAGTTCACTACTCCACTCACGTTGAAGGGAAGCGGCTATCAACGGCTCCACCCTGGAACCAGCGCCCAGGGCCATCATATATCTGGAGTAATCGAGTAGGATTCTCTGTTGCTGACGCACTGTCTTGGGTATAAGCTGCCAGTAGTTGACCAGACTCTCCAACTGCATCGATTCCTGTTTCAAACGCTCGCTGTGAACTCTCGTTTCCAGCGCATGAAACTCCTGCTCACTGATGACTTTTCTGCGCTTCAACTCAGGTAGCATCTCCTCAAGTTTTTGCCACTCACCAAGATTCTCGTAGAGCTTTTTCAGCAACGTCATAACGTAGCTGTGTTTCGGCGATAAGGTGCGTACATGCATCAGTGTCGCCAATGCCTGCTCATACTGCTGGTGAGCCAGTTGCAATTCAGCCTGGGTAAGGCCCACGGCGACATCCGCAGATGGCATGCTCTCATGGGCCAGGTGCAGATAGTCATCCCGACGTTCATGCTCACCCTGCAGCTGAGCTGCCCGGGCAGCCGCGAGGTAGTTCAGAAGTGGCGTTTCTGACTGGGTGGTAAATCGGGTCAGGTGGCGCTCTGCAACCTTCCAGCGCCCCTCAGCCAACTCTACCAGGCCGCGGGTCAGAGCCTGTTGAGCGCGAACAACCCGTCTTTTCTGGCGCCAACCTGCAATCCGATCCGGCATACTCCAGACATGGATCAGGCTTCTTATTGTCACATACAACAGCAGAAACAGGGCCAATACCGCTAAGGCAAACAGCGCCAGGCTACCCTCTATAGTCCACTCTCCATAGCCAATCAGCACGTAACCATTGTCCTGTTTGACCCACAGAGAAAGAACTACCGCGCCAAGCAGGGCAATAAAGGAGGCTATCAGGGTTCTCACTGCCCGCCCTCCTGATTCAGCTGTTGTCGTTTCTCTTGTAACAGTCGTAGTGAGGCTGTGATATCAGGAAGCACTGGGGCTATATCCCGAGCTGTAAGCGCCTCAATCTGACTGCGAAAACCGCTCACAGCCGGGTCATCCAGCAGGAAATAGTCTTCTAACCATTTCATAGCGGCGTTCAGATTATCGGCATAGAGTGTAACTTCACGCCCCATCAGAGCCGCTTTGG
The DNA here is from genome assembly GCF_058244645.1 of Candidatus Thiodiazotropha sp. AKAK3. NCBI lineage: Bacteria > Pseudomonadati > Pseudomonadota > Gammaproteobacteria > Chromatiales > Sedimenticolaceae > Candidatus Thiodiazotropha > Candidatus Thiodiazotropha sp. AKAK3. Next base: position 18,544 of record NZ_JBSYOQ010000044.1, on the reverse strand, counting down.
CATTCTCGAGCTTGAGGCGCAGATTTTGTAGCAGAAAGTAACGTTGCTCAGGTGGCAGCATGGCACTTATCGGCCGGTCATGATGACGAATGACCATCATCGATTTGAACCCCTGCCAAAGGTCATCGATGACCTGCTCCAGGGCGATGCTTTGTGAACCAGCCCCTTCAGTCTGTTCATCGTCCTGAGTTTTATTCGGAGTCAGGGCAATACCCTCATCCCGCAAGGGCAGCTGGTCAACCTGATCCGCCAATGCGCTCAACTCGGCGCTTATACCCGCCTGATCGACAACAGGCACGGCCTTGAGCTGTGTCATCTCCCGTGCCAGCTGCTCTCTGACCCCAGACCATAGCGGATCACCGCTGGCGCTGAGTCGCTCATCTGCAGATTTCAACGCCTCCAGGGAGGTGGCTGCATCACCCATCAGAGTAAGTCGGTGATTGGCCACACGCAGCAGGTATTCCGCCTCGGCCACGCGCCACTGCCCCTCCCGACCACCGAGTCGGGTCTGAATCTCTGAGAGGGAGCGATAGAGCTGGGTATCCTGCTGTTTGGACGCCTCTTTGGCCTCTTTAACCCGCTCTGCCTGCTGTGCCAGCTCCTCCTTCTGAGCGGCGATCTGCTTCTGCTGCTGATCTATGGCCAGGTAGGAATTCTGCAACCGCTCGGCAAATTTGCTCTGCTGTTGGTTGGCTGCTGCCAAGTCACTATCCAGCTGCTCCAGTGTCGCCTTCATCTCTACCCAATATCGATAACCGAATATCAGTGCCACAATGACAGCAGTCAAAGCGAGAGCAGCCATAATCAATGGCAAACGGGAGACGTTGGACTGACGTGAAACCGTCTCCAGAACCTCAACTTCACCCTCTATTGTCTGGTCGAAATCTTCGTCCTTACCGGATGATATGTTTTCACCCTGTTGTTGTTCACTCATCGGCTTGTTTAATACCTTTTGTTACTCTGCTAGCAGGTGCTCTATTACCAACTCATGCAGTGAATCATAGATTGCCTGTTACTACTTGACTGCTAAAATCTTACTGGAAGTTCCTCTCAGTCCATCCACAGATTGCTCTCATAATTGACGCATCATCCGCGCCCTCTGCCCTGACTATTTCATTAAAACCTAACCGTTCTGCTTGCTCTACCATACGCTCACTGATGACCATTAGCGGTGTCTTGGTAAGCTGCTCCGAACCACCCTCTCCGAACATGGCAACCAGGTTATTCAGAACCTCTTTACTGGTCGCTGTCACCAGCTGCATCTCCTCGGGCCAGCGAGCCAGCAGCGAATCAACCGGGGTTTCGGGTTTGACGCGCCGATAAACCTCAGCATAACGCACTTTGCCGCCCCTCGCTTCAAGGGTATCTCCAAGCAGAGCTCTGCCACCCTCTCCTCTTACTATCAAGATTTGCTGATCTTTTAACTGACTCAATTCAGGCAATGATAACAAGCCTTCACTGTCGTAACCTTGACCGGGTATCAAATCCACTCTTAAACCAGCCTCTCTCAGCAACTGCCCTGTGGTGGCGCCTACAGCACCTATACCCTTGCCCTGCCATTCCGATATCGGCACTAGTTCCAAAGCATAACGCACCGCATTCGGACTGATAAAGATCACCCAGTCCCACTGTTGCTGTATTAATTTTCGCGCACCAGCTGAATTCTGAACTGGCCAGATCTCTATTCCAGGCAGCTCAATCGCACGACCGTGGCACTCATGAATCATACTCACCAGCCCCTTGGACTGATGAGCAGCACGGGTTACCAGAATACCGCACCCCTTCAGATTACATTCACCCATATCGCACTAGGGCCTGTTAACACTAATCGTATAGCGCCTCTAGAATTGAGCCCGCGCCCCACTCCAGCAGTCGCTCAGCCAGACCGACACCCATCGCTTCGGCCTCTGCTACTGTCCCCTCGACTTCGCCGCGAATGATGTTACTGCCATCCGGCTCACCCACCAGGCCACGCAACCAGAGATTACCCGACTCCAACATCGCATAGCCCGCAATAGGTACCTGACAACCACCATTGAGTCTTTGATTCATAGCCCTTTCCGCCATCACACACGCCGCAGTCTCGGTGTGGTGCAGTGGTGCAATCAGTTCATTCACCCGCTCATCGTCCGCTCGACACTCGATGCCAACTGCGCCCTGGCCGATGGCAGGAAGACTCTGCTCCGCACCGATAAAGGCGGTTATACGCGCCTCAAACCCAAGACGTTTCAATCCTGCTGCTGCGAGGATGATGGCGTCATACTCACCATCATCGAGTTTGCGCAGTCGGGTATTGACGTTTCCCCGCAGCGATTTGATCTCCAGATCCGGCCGCTGTTCTGCCAACTGAGACTGACGCCGAAGACTGGAGGTGCCGACACAAGCCCCCTGCGGCAGCTCAGTGATGTTCTGATAGCTATTCGAGACAAAGGCGTCCCTGGGGTCTTCCCGAGACATGATGACGGCCAGATGCAGACCGGGTGGCAACTCTACCGGCACATCCTTCATGGAGTGCACAGCGATGTCCGCTTCATCGGCCATCAATCCCTGCTCCAACTCTTTGATGAAAAGCCCTTTACCACCGATCTTGGCCAGGGGTGTATCAAGAATCTTATCCCCTTGAGTGGTCATACCCAGCAACTCAACCTCAAGACCCGGGTGGGCCTTTTTCAGCTCAGCGGCAACATGCTCAGCCTGCCACATGGCGAGTGGTGATTTACGGGTTGCGATTCTTATGGTTTGGGGCATGGATGAAAGACCTCGAAATTTACTGCCTGACAGCTGGAAAAAACCGGCTGAAAAGTCACATTTAGGGATGCTTTGTACAACTCTCGCAGCGCCATCTTACGAACTGCAACTTATGCTTCGGGCGTATCACTCCAGGTCAGTGATCAGCGACTACTGACCCGTGGCCCTCGATGCAAAAACTGCTTGCTCACAAGCTGATTCGGGCGGAATTATTCACAGCCTCCTTACGGATTAGTCACCTATGCTAAAGCCTGCAGGGGTCCTGCGCAATTTTCACCTGAAGAAGCGTTCATTCCGAATCTACGGCTTGCCTTTTCCATAGTAGTGTATCAGCGCTTCCAACCCCTGCTTGCCATGGCGTCGTATCAACAGGCTCAACTGGCGACTCATCTCATCATCCCCTTGATTGATACCGATAACATAGTCCCGTATCGTCCAGCGAAGATAGTTCATCCAGCGCCCTTGCAGTAGAGGGGCACCTTTATCCATCGGGTGATCGGTGTCGCCATGGCACTCTCTACAGTAGCGCCGATGCAGTTGTCGCCCCTTATCAACCAGTTTCCAGTCGGTATCCTGTTTCTTGACCAGGAAGGGCTGACTGCTGAAATAGTCGGCCATTGCCTCTAGCTGCCTTCTGTCATAAGCCGCCATCAAGCGATCCATGATGGTGCCAAAGCGCCCACCATAACGATATGCAGCCAATACTTTCAGCAAATAGTCCCGTGGCAATCCGGCGATTGAGGGTATCTCGGGCGCCTGGCTATAGCCCTGAGGGCCATGGCAGGGAAAACAGGGTTGAACCAAAGGCGGAGGATAGAGGGTTGGCTCAGTGGAAGCCTGACTTTCATCTCTATCTTCAGCTGCTGCTGAGAGGGGAAGTCCGAGAAGCAGACAAATAGACAAAATCGATCTGTAATTCTGCCTGACTATCGATTTTATGAATCCTGAAAGTAAATGGAACAAGTTAAGAGCTTCCTCAAGGTGCCTTATCAGAACCTCTTATGATACGTCGCACTTCAGGCAAATGACGCCTACTGATCTCCAAAGTTTCATCACAACCCTGCATCACTGCCCTGCAGATTCCATCGCGCCCCTTTTCCAGTCCGGTCAGATATCTTCTCGCCACTAATGCATTCCGATGGATGCGCAGCAACCAATCACCATACTGCTCCTGCAAAGCCTTCAGGCTCGCCTCCAGCAACAGCTCCCCATCGCTATGACGCGCCACTACATACTTGGAGTCAGCCCGCAAATAGATCACCCGATCCAGAGATACGGTGGTCAATCCACCCCGAAAACTGGCCTTTAATTTAGGAACAGCTTGCTCCTCTGCTGCGGCATTCACCTGGCTGCGGGTGAGTCGCTGACAACGTACCAGCGCTTCCAGCAGACGCGCTTTACGCACTGGCTTTACCAGGTAATCCTGGGCTGCGGTCTCGAACGCTTGCAAAGCATGCTCTTCATAAGCCGTGGTAAAGACCACAGCGGGCGGTTCATCGGTATCAGCCAGTTGGCGAGCGGCCTCCAGACCATCCATTGCAGGCATGTGGATATCCATCAACACCACGTCCGCCCCCAGTTCATGAAACAGGGCAAGTGCCGCCTCCCCATTTGCCGCTTCACCCGACACTTCATAAGGTGCACCGAGCTCCTCTATCAGTGACAACATGCGCTCTCTTGCCAAAGCTTCATCATCTACGATTAAAATCTTCACCCTATCTCCCTACTAATCCCACCAGGGATGGGGAAACACCAGCCGTACCTGGTGCTCCCCCTCCACAATAGACTCAGTCAGACTCGCTTCCAGATCAAAAACTCCGGCCAGGCGGGCGCGAATATTCTCCATCGCGAGTCGATTACCTTGCCTCTGGCTCTTCTGATTGGCCTCTGGCAAGCTATTTCGAATACTCAGATTGATGCGTTTGCGACGATAGTGCCCAGAAATCGTAATCTTGCCACCAGATGGTGAAGGCTCTATGCCGTGATAAACGGCATTTTCCAGCAAAGGCTGGAGAATCAGGGGGGGAATCATCGCATTCTCAGGAAGCGCTTCAAGCACCCACTCCACCTCAAGCCGATCTCCAAGTCGAAAGTGTTCGATGCTCAGATACTGGCGAGCCAGGGAGAGCTCCTTCTCCAGGGTGGAAGAACGCCCGGCATCCCCCAGAGACTCACGAAACAGATCAGCCAAATCCAACACCACCTCTTCTGCCAGATTGGGATCAGAGCGGGTCAGACTGGCAATGGTGTTCATGCTGTTAAACAGAAAATGGGGGCGTATGCGTGAGTGCAGGGCCTGTAAGCGGGCACTGTTTTCCGCCTCTTCCTGGCAGCGCCAGAGGTGTTGCAGATAGAGATAGTGCAGTACAAGCACACCAACGATGGCACTGATAACCGTTGCCCGGAGCAGCAGGTCATAGATATCGCCACCAGAGCGCCGCAACGCCGCCTCCATGCCGACATCCAGCCAGAAGATGAGGCCGAAAACAACCAGTGTCATAGCTATCAGTAGCAGAAATGCAACCAGGCCTGCCCACCAGTTCCCCATCCGGTTGAGTGGATTACGCAGCAGACAGAGCAGGCCGGCACAGCTGAGCCCAACCCACTGAACAATAAGCGAGATAGGACTCAGCTGAGAGAAAAAATCCTGCAAACGGTCTACTGCAGCCAGGGCCAACAGAATAGCCAGCAGCTCACCGATCACCACCACCGCAAAGACTGCGCGAATGGCACAGAAATTCGGCAAAAACAGCACCCTGCCCCGCTCTGGCGGCACTGCTCTCTTCTCTTCCTGATGCACTTCCTTAGGCATATCCTCTACCGATCCAAAACTGAAACCTAACTGCGACTCGCGGCCAACTGAATTAGTGTTAACGAGCCCAAGTTCTAACCAACTGTTTTTTCTTCACTATACAACAAACCATCCCAGATTGACTCAGCAATGCGGCCAATCCCACCCCCTGCTATAATCCGCGCTGTTTCCACATCTGAATCAAATCAGGATTGTTCTTCATGAGCGACGATCACCCATCAGCCAAACCCTGGTCCGGCCGTTTCAATGAGCCTACTGACACCTTTGTCGAGGCTTTTACCGCCTCAGTAGATTTTGACCAAAGGCTCTACCAGTACGATATTCAAGGCTCCATAGCCCATGCCCGTATGCTGGCTCAGCAAGGCATTCTGAATAATCAGGAGCGCGACGACATCATCCAGGGCCTGGAGCAGATCAAAACACGTATCGCCAGTGGCGAATTCCAGTGGTCAGTGGCCCTGGAAGATGTGCATATGAATATCGAATCGGCGCTTACCGAAGCTATCGGCATTGCTGGCAAGAAACTTCACACCGGTCGTTCCCGCAACGACCAGGTCGCCACCGATATTCGTTTGTGGCTGCGTGATGAGATCGCCAATTTGAGTTTATCCATCACTACCCTGCAAAAGGCACTGCTCGATAAAGCCGAGCAGGAAGCGGATACCATATTACCTGGCTTCACCCATCTACAGACGGCTCAACCCGTCACTTTCGGTCACCACCTGATGGCCTGGTTCGAGATGCTCGATAGAGATCGTGAACGCCTCGCCGATTGCCAGAAACGAACCAATATCATGCCCCTTGGCGCTGCCGCACTGGCAGGCACCACCTACCCGATCGATCGTCAGATGACTTCAGATCTACTCGGTTTCAGCGCCCCGGCTGAGAACTCTCTGGATGCGGTCTCCGACAGAGATTTTGCGATCGAGTTTTGTGCCGCAGCGAGCATCCTCATGATGCACCTCTCTCGTTTTTCAGAAGAGTTGATCATCTGGTCATCAGCCCAGTTCGGTTTTGTTGAACTCTCAGACAGCTTTTGTACCGGCTCCTCGATCATGCCGCAGAAGAAAAATCCCGATGTACCAGAGCTGATCCGGGGTAAGACTGGACGAATTTATGGACATTTAATTGGCCTGCTGACCCTGATGAAGAGTCAACCCCTGGCCTACAACAAGGACAACCAGGAAGACAAAGAGCCTCTGTTTGATACCGTCGACAACCTCAAAGGCTCACTTAAGGTCTTCGCTGCCATGATCCCCGCTATCAACTGCAGAAAAGAGGCGATGCGTCAGGCGGCCATGAAGGGCTTTGCCACAGCTACCGACCTGGCAGACTATCTGGTACGCAAGGGCATCCCCTTTCGCGATGCTCACGAAGTCGTTGGCAAGGCAGTCGGTTTTGGCGTCGCAGAAAACCGCGACCTGTCAGAGATGACACTGCAGGAACTTCAGCAGTTCTCCATGGAAATCGATCAGGATGTATTTGATATTCTGACTCTAGAAGGATCAGTCGCAGCAAGAGACCATATTGGCGGCACAGCACCAGAGCAGGTCCGCCAGGCCATTGATCGTGCCCGCAAGAGAGTTGCTCAGTGATCAGTCAGCTGCACCATGTCAGCCTGTTGGTTTCAGACACTCAGCGCGCACTCGATTTCTACTGCGACCTACTTGGATTGACTCAGGATAGTCAACGCCCTGACCTGGGCTTCCCGGGGGCCTGGCTACAGATCGGTGATCAGCAGATCCACCTGTTGGAACTGCCTAATCCAGACCCAGTTGAGGGCAGACCCGCACATGGTGGGCGGGATCGTCACACCGCCTTTCTGGTCGACGATATCGAAACGGTCAAACTTAAGCTCGAACAAGCAGGAGTTCCCTACACTTTAAGCCGTTCTGGCCGTACCGCCCTGTTTTGCAGAGATCCGGATATGAATGGCATTGAATTGATAGAGATCAGCAGAAGCCTTTAGTGCCAGCGCTCTCTTTGCATTAATTACCTTGCCGACACCAGACAGGCCATGCTGGTGCCGGAAGGAAATACGCAGTTATTGTTTGCTCATTTTCTGGCGACGTTGAGACTGATGGGCGGCAAACTCCTCAACGCTGACCACTCCATCCCTGTTTGTGTCGATATCCACAAATTGAGGCGCATTGCTGAGATTTCTCATCATGTAACCTTGTTTAGCCCTGTTACTGATTCGCTCGGTTCTGGCTTCAGCGAACTCCTTTTCCACAATTAAGCCATCACCATTCAAATCGAAGTCAGAGAAAGACGGCATATCTCTCCCCATTCCCATACCTGGCCCCATGCCACTTCGCTTCTGCATCTGCATCCTTTGGCCAGAAGTTAACTCTTGCTGATTTATCTGGCCATCACTATTGGCATCTAATGCAGTAAAAGAGGGGGCGGTGGCAGCACCACGCATAGGTCTGCCTTCAGCCGCAGCAGATGCCATTCGCTTTCCACGAACCGTATTGAACTCCTCCTCACTGATAAGATTGTTTCCATCAAGATCAAATGCCCCAAAGGGTATGGGGCCACGAGCAGGAATCTCTTCCGATTGCAGGTTGATTGTCGAGAAGCTGCTCACTATCGCAAACAGCAGCCCAAATGATATCTGTTGCCTCAGTGGCTTCATAATTCACCTCCGTTGATGTTGCTGGAGTCCCTAGGGCCTGCAAGAGCCATAACTAATAGGCCACTAGGCAGGTCATTAAAATAGTACGCCAAAAAACAAAAGGGTTAATGGCTAAATATCATTGACAACCTGAAAGGCTCACTTAAGGGCACCAAGCATTGTTCTGCCGGGATCCTGATCAGAATGGTGTTGAACTGATTGCCGGAGATTAAGTTCTCTCAGGGTGAATCTGCTTCTCTGCCAGTGACTACAGAGCATGACTGGCGCGAAATTCATCGCTGGCCAGAAACTCATCGTAACTACCTTGAAAATAATTCAGCTTGTTATCTTTGATCTCGATAATTTGTGTAGCCAGCGATGAGACAAACTCTCGGTCATGGCTGACAAATATCAGGGTGCCTTCGTAGTGCTCCAATGCAAGGTTTAATGCTTCAATGGCTTCCATATCCAGGTGGTTTGTCGGCTCATCCATAATCAGCACATTGCTATCTGTCATGATCAGCTTGCCAAACAAGAGTCGATTCTTCTCCCCCCCCGAACAGACTTGTACTTTCTTATCAAAGTCGTCAGCAGAAAACAGCAGGCGGCCCAGCGTGGCACGTACCACCTGATCATCATGGCTGGGTTTGCGCCACTGAGACATCCAATCAAACAGGTTCAGGTCATAACTGAAATCGTCGGTACTATCTTGCGGACAGTACCCTAAGGTCGCATTTTCAGCCCATTTCAGGGTGCCACTGCTGGGAGTGAGTTCATCCATCAGACAACGTAGCAGACTCGTTTTACCGGCACCGTTCTCACCAATGATGGCCAGCCGTGTACCTGCATCAAGGATCAGATTACCTTGGCTAAACAACGGCTCACCGCCATACCCAACACTTAGGTTCTCCAAAGTCAGCGCCTGCCGATAGAGCTTTTTCTCTTGCTTAAAACGGATATAGGGTGACATTCGGCTGGATGCCTTGATTTCATCCAGGGTAATTTTCTCTATCTGTCTCGCCCGTGAGGTAGCCTGCTTGGCCTTGGAGGCATTCGCCGAGAAGCGGCTGACAAACTGCTGAAGATCAGCGATTTGCGCTGACTTCTTCGCATTCTGAGCCTGCAACCGTTCCCGTGCCTGTGTCGATGCCGTCATGAAGTCATCATAGTTACCTGGGTAGACACGCAGTTCACTGAAGTCGATATCGGCCATATGGGTACAAACCGAATTCAGGAAGTGGCGGTCATGGGAGATAATCACCATGGTGCTCTTGCGCTCATTGAGCACAGTTTCCAGCCAACGAATGGTGTCGATATCCAGGTTGTTAGTTGGCTCATCCAGCAAAAGGATATCAGGGTCAGCAAACAAGGCCTGCGCAAGCAGCACACGCAGTTTCCAACCGGGAGCCACTTCACTCATCAAGCCAAAATGCAGCTCTTGTGCAATACCGGCACCTAGCAGAATCTCACCAGCTCGGCTCTCTGCACTGTAGCCATCCATCTCTGCAAACTCCATTTCCAGATCTGCCACTCTCATACCTTCCTCTTCCGACAATTCCGGCAGAGCGTAGAGACGATCGCGCTCCTGCTTGACGTCCCACAACCTGGCGTGTCCCATGATCACCGTATCAACAACTGTGTACTGCTCAAAGGCGAACTGGTCTTGATGCAGCTTGCCAACGCGCTCGTTGGGATCAATGGAGACATTGCCGGCGCTGGGAGCCAGACTGCCATCGAGAATCCTCATAAAAGTAGATTTGCCGCATCCATTGGCCCCAATCAGGCCGTAGCGATTACCGCCACCGAATTTAACAGAAATATTCTCAAAAAGAGGCTTGGCACCAAACTGCATGGTGACATTGGCGGTGGTTATCAAAGGGGCATTCCTAAATAATAAATGAGTAATAGGCGGGAGATTGCTGAATCAACGCCCAACCCTTGGTGGGATGGCTGAAAATCGCGCGAATAGTAACAGTTTGAGGGTGGTGTGTGAAACCACCCTCTAATTTACATACTAACCAGGCCATAGATATTAATACCTATGGCCTGGTTAGTAAGTAACACTTGATCCACACCAACATACCCTCCACCATTATGCGCATATCTGCATTTCTCCGAGACAGGAAAACAGCCATGTCACAAGACTCTCTGGACAACCTCAACAAGCGACTTAAAGCATTCGCCCAAAGCCGTGACTGGGAACAGTTCCACACGCCAAAAAACCTGGCTATGGCGATGATTGCCGAATGTGCTGAGCTGGTGGAGCATTTTCAATGGCTAACCCCCGAACAGAGCATGGATCTCTCCAAGGAGAAACATGAGGAGGTGGCGCTGGAGATGGCCGATATCCTGATCTATCTGATCCGCTGCGCCGAGCGAATGGATATCGACCTGATAGCAGCGACAGAGCGAAAAATTACCATCAATGAGGCCCGATATCCTGAGGAGAAAGTCCGAGGCGACGCCCGTCGGGCTTCTGAGTACGACTGATTCGAATAGCAAATCAGTCTCTTTCCCCAAACTTTACAGGGTGGAGTCAAACTGAGACTCAAGCTATCTTTTACAAAACCCTTTAGACTACTCAGGAATAGAATGGGAGAGACCATGAAGAAGTATCAATGTATTGTATGTGGCTTTATCTATGACGAAGCTGAGGGTATGCCCGAAGAGGGTATAGTTGCTGGGACACGCTGGGGGGATATCCCTGACGACTGGGAGTGTCCCGAGTGTGGGGTGAGTAAATCTGACTTCGAAATGGTTGAGATGGTCGCCTGATAGAGTAAACCAACAACAGATTTAAGAATAACAACATGGATAAAATTTTGATCCTGGGGTCTGGCCTGGCCGGCTACAGTCTGGCCCGAGAGATTCGGGCCATCGATGATCAGGTTCCACTACAGATGATTACTGCAGATGCCGGGGATTTCTACTCCAAGCCATTGCTCTCTAATGGATTGGCTCAGGGTAAAAGCGCCGACGACCTGATCAACGCTTCTGCCGAAACGATGGCAGAGCGGATCGATATGACAATCGAGCCTCACACTGTTGCCTTACAAATCATCCCTGAAGCACAAAAAGTAGTCACTAACCAGGGCGAGAGATCCTACTCATCCCTGGTTCTGGCGCTCGGGGCACGACCCATTGTGCCGGTGATGAGAGGCGATGCTGTAGATCAACGCATCACTATCAACAGTCTGTACGACTACCGCAACTTTCGACGGCAACTACCCGACCCGCCAGCCCACATTGCCATAATCGGCCCAGGCCTTATCGGTTGTGAATTTGCCAATGACCTGCTCGGATCAGGTTACCGGGTAAGTCTGATCGGACCCGATCCTCACCCCATAAGTACTCTACTGCCGGAAATCACAGGCAGAGCCCTGCAAGAGGCTATGACCCTCGCCGGTGCCGCTTGGCATCTGCGACAGACCGCCGCAATCATGGACCACTCTGCCGGCGGATTTAAGTTAACCCTGACCGATGCCTCTACCCTGGATTGTGATCTGGTGATCTCCGCTGTAGGGCTGCTGCCGGAGATGCAACTGGCCTCATCTGCCGGATTGACTACTGGGCGTGGTATAAAAACAGATCAGCTTTTATGCACCAGTAACAGCAACATCTTTGCTTTGGGTGACTGTGCTGAAGTTGCGGGGTTAAACCTGCCCTATGTGATGCCCATCATGAACGCTGCCCGCGCTCTGGCAAAGACCCTCACAGGTAATCTGACAAAGGTTATCTATCCGGCCATGCCGGTGGTGATTAAAACACCTCTGCACCCGATAGTGATTGCGCCACCCATGGCTGGAGAGCCAGGAGAGTGGCAGAATCAGCAGGATGATCAAGGCACCCGGTGTCTGTTCAATGCCCCAGATGGCAGCTTGCGGGGATTTGTCTTAAGTGGCGGCCATCTGGATCAGAAGCAGACCCTGGCCAAGCAACTACCGCCGATGCTCGAAGCAACGACTTAGTCGTTGTTTCAACGCCTCCAATCCCATCTCCTTCAGCAGTGCCACATTACGCTCAGGAATAAGCTCCGGATCAGGATAGCTTTTCAACGCCTGCTCCAATGAGACCTCCCTTATCAGGTGAAACATGGGATATGGGGAGCGGTTGGTATAGTTGCTCGGATCATCTTCATCACACCCTTCAAACTGATAATCAGGGTGAAAACTGGCCAGTTGGAATACCCCCTCCAAGCCAGCCTCGGGTATTACTGACTCTACCGCCTGGAGTAGATCCAGGTAGTCATCAAAGGACTCCAGCCCCTGAGGCACAATCAGCAGGCTTGCTTCAGCCTCCTCCTCGCTGAGGCCGTACAAGGTTTCAAACTCAGTCAACACAGAACGGTAGATTCCATCCATATCCGATTCTGCACAGACCGCATAGCGTATGCGCCCGGCTTTCACCGGGACAGCGGCAAATGGGCAGAGGTTGAGCTCTACCACAGTACCCTCAACCCAACGCCGGGTTGTTTCCAGGACAGCATCACTGTTCATCACGACTCTCCACTATCTCCACTGGCATACCCACCCTGAGTTCGCCAGGCTGATCATGTAGCAGATTTTGACCAAAATAGACCTGATTCCCACGCCGCCGATATCTAGCCAAGGTTACCAGGGGCTCACGCCCCTTGGTGCCCGTCAGAGGATCAACCGTTGTGATAGCACAACGAGAACAGGGTTTTACAAGTTGCAGTACCATACTGCCAATTTTGATCGTTGACCATTGATCTTCTGCATAAGGGGAACAGCCGGAGACTACCAGGTTAGGACGAAACCGCTTCATCGTAACCGGCTCACTCAAGCGACTGTTCAAATCATCCAGCGAGGCCTCAGAAATTAACAGCAGAGGAAATCCATCAGCAAAAGAGGTGTGGTGTTGGGGATTCGCATAGCGCTGATCCACCTGGCGTCTCACATCATCAGCCATGTGAACCAGCTGGCATTCAACACCCAGAAACTGACTCAACCAGGCATCAGCATCTTGCCCCACCGGCGTTGCTTCACATCGATCTCGCCACACCTCCACCTCAACTCTGGGATCTCTCGGATTGGGCCTGCTGACCCTTAAAGGAGAGATCTCTGGCGCAGACAGGCTGATCCCAAAGTCATCAACTGAAACCTGGATCAAGGCCATACGGGGCAACGACCGCTGTGACAAAAAGCGCCCTTCAGGATCCACCACCATCCAGCGACGATCATCTACCAGACCAAACCCATCCAGTTTTGCCTGGGTGAGATCCAGACCGGATAGAGATTTCACCGGATAGATATGAATGGCACTCAATTTAATCTGATTCACATTTAATCCTCCTGAATGAGGACGGTTTCATGACAAAGGGGAAATTCAAGCTACATTCCTACAGATATCTGCCGATACGGATTCAGATACTAAACTATTCCATCATATGTGAACGACTAGCGTACGTCAGCTCAGGAGGAGAACCTATGGATATCGTGCCTTATTTAAAACTGATGGTGCAAAAAAATGGCTCGGATCTATTTTTTAGTACTGGTGCACCACCAAACCTGAAAGCAGAGGGCGAAACACGCCCAGTAGGCACATCCCCCCTACAGACGGGCCAGGTAAGAAAACTGGCCTACGGCATCATGAGCGATGATCAAATCAAAGAGTACGAAGCGACCTTTGAGTGTAATCTCGCAATTTCTGTCAGTTCACTCGGACGTTTTCGCGTCAATGTCTACCGCCAGCGTGGTGATGCTGCGATGGTGATACGTTACATCAAAGGCGTCATCCCTCCGGTCGAAAAACTCAACCTGCCGGTAATCCTGAAAGATTTGATCATGGAGCCCAGGGGGCTGATCCTGGTAGTTGGCGCCACTGGATCGGGTAAATCAACCACACTGGCGGCTATGATTGAGCATCGCAACCAGAACCGTACCGGTCATATTCTTACCATCGAAGATCCTATCGAATACCTCTATACCCACAAAAAGTCTGTGGTGGATCAGCGTGAGGTAGGGCTGGACACCCTCTCCTACGAAAACGCACTGAAAAATGCCATGCGTGAGGCCCCGGATGTGATTCAGATTGGTGAAATTCGTGAAATGTTCACCATGCAACATGCGATTGCTTACGCAGAAACAGGTCATCTCTGTCTCTCGACACTGCATGCCAACAATGCCAATCAGGCCCTCGACCGGATAATCAACTTTTTCCCCGATACAGCTCATCAACAGCTCTATATGGATCTCTCGCTGAATCTTAAAGCGGTTGTCTCTCAACGCCTTGTCAAGGGCAAGAACGGACAGCGCATACCCGCTGTAGAGATTCTGCTACTCACCACTTACATCTCCGAACTGATTCAGAAGGGTGATGTCCACACAATAAAAGAGGTTATGGAACAGGGTAACGAACGGGGTATGCAGACCTTCGATCAATCACTCTATAAGCTCTACCAGGAAGGCAAAATCACCCTGGAAGAGGCGCTTGCCCATGCAGACTCGCGCAACAACCTCTCATTGAAGATTCGCCTCTCCGACACCGATGGCATATCAGCCCCAGGAGGCCTGGGCGTGGCAGAGGATCAATTCTGATTTTGATCGTTCGATCAGTAAGGCACTCGCTCAGTCCCATGAAATAGAGCGGGTGCTGCGTCATTTCACCACAAATAACTATAGAAATCGGGTGAAATGAGATAAATACCACAATTAAACAACCGTGAAATAAGAGACAATATAGGTCACTGCACTAGAATAATACAAGGTATTCGAATCAATTCAGATGGACTTGGTCGAATGGAAAGAGAAGAGGACTCTCGCGTTGAAAATCAAACAGGTAGACAATCAGCAAACGGTTCAACTAACTAGCCAGACCATAAGCCCCACTCTAGTGTTTATAGAGTCTCCAGCAAAAGAGATCAGTCTCGAGTCACGTCGCTCGGGATTGGCTGCATGCTTCGTTTCACTGACATCACCTATCGATTCACCGCCCCCTATTAATCCAATTATCCAACCCATCCCTATTTATATTTTACGCAATGGGGCAAAACATGAGTACAAGGTGTTGACCAGTCATACCCCTGGAGCAACGCCATGAAATCAGTTCGATTTTATTTGGCGCTGATCATTTTAATTGCCCTTGAAGCCTCTATCCTGCTTTTCAACTACGGGCGGGAGGTTACCCATCATCTGGCACTGCTTGAGGCCACACGCCAGACCGCTGTTGCCAGTGTTCTTGACAGCTATCAGCGTATTATCGAAGTATTCTACGATGAACGGTTTAACCAGCCCCCAACTGCAGCGCTACTTTCCAAAGCGGCAAACAACGGAGAGAAGGATCAGGACGAAATAAGAGAGCGTCTCTACAATCGCTTTATCTCAAGTTACGAGAACCTACAAAGCAAAGGCATACAATCACTGCAGTTTATCCTTGCTGACGGACAAAGCTTTCTTCGCTTCGAGAATCCTGGATTGCATAGTGATCAGCTAATGAGTCATCGCCCGATGCTGAAGAGTGTCATGAATGGCTTCCCCCAAGGCGGGATAGTTGAGTACGACCCGGTCTATCCCAGTTACCGCTTTGCCTTTCCAATCAAACAAGATAATCTTGTTGTCGGCATTGTCGATCTTGGGGTCTCTTTCGAGGCAATTCGTAACTCATTGATCAAACTCGACAGCATGGAGAACACCCACTATTGGCTGTTATTAAAAGCGAGTAATTTCGCATCGGTTATGCCCCCCGAAGCAAAAAGTCACTATCGCAGCTCAAACCTCGACCAAAAATTTCTGCTGGAAAAGCTGCAGACCGATGAACAACACAGTAAAAATCTAAGCAGGATAGAATCCTACTTGCAATCGAATCCTGAACTGCAACAAGCATTGGAATCTGAACAAGGATTCGCTTCAGAAATCTGTCTACAAACCAACGAATGCTATACGGTCAGTCTTCAAGACCTTCGCGACAGCAATCAAAACACAACAGCATATATTCTAAGCTACTCAACGGCTGATCAGTTGCGCCAAATGAGAAGCTCACATCTGACTGTTTTCCTATTGGGCAGCATTCTGATCTCAATTGCATTGTATATCTTTAACCGCTGGTTACAGATAACCCAGCGACTACGCACCATTTCAGATCATATGGCAGAAGGGCTATATGTTACCGATACCACAGGCAAGTTATTGTATGTAAACCCTACAGCTTGTGAAATCCTGAAATACAGCAGAAGCCAATTGATTGGTCGCAACGTACAGGATCTTCTCTATAGCGATAAACGTGGCAGACCAGTGCAGCGCGATACAAGTGCTATTCAGAAACATAATCTCAGTGGTACAAATTTCAGAAGTGAAAATGAACACTTTCGATGCCAGGATGGCAGCACAATCAGAGCCAGCGTGGTCTGCTCTCCAGTATGGAACAATGGCGCGCTCTCAGGCTCAGTGGTTCTATTTCGAGACATCACTCACGAGTATGAAATTCAACGAAGGCAACAGCGGAGCGATATCGCGCTTAGCTCTCTCGCTGAAGGTGTTATGGTGACCGATGCCGAAGGAAGGATTGAAGCGGTAAACAAAGCATTCAGTGAAATCACAGGCTATCAGGAACATGAGGTTCTTGGAAAAAATCCACGTCTAATGAAGTCAGGGCAACATGATGATGATTTTTATAAAAGCATGTGGGAGCGACTGATTCTAGAGGGCGAATGGGAAGGGGAGATCTGGAATCGTCGCAAAAACGGGCAGATCTATCCAGAGCTACTACGAATCACCAGTGTCATTGGTAAGGATGGCAATATCACTGAGTACGTAGCAACTTTCAGCGACATCACTGAAAAGCGCCAGCATGAAATGCAGCTCCACCAGCTGGCCTATACCGACCCACTAACCAAACTGCATAATCGTACTGCATTTATCGAGACCTTCGGCCATGCATTGGCTCATGCTCAGCGCCGTAAAACCCGCTGCGCACTACTCTATCTTGACCTTGATCGTTTCAAGAAGATTAACGATACCCTTGGTCATGATTTTGGAGACAAAGTACTGCTGGAGAGCGCCCAGCGCCTTAACCAGGCTGTGCGCAACGAAGATGAAGTGGCGCGATTGGGTGGGGATGAATTTATCGTACTACTGGAGGACATTCGCCAAGACGATGCCGCTGCCAGGGTTGCACGTAAAATAGTGAGTCTACTGGGACAACCGATTAACCTGGAACCCCATACACTGCATGTCACTGCAAGTGTTGGTATTGCCATTTATCCTGATGATGGCAATGACTTAACTACGCTGTTAAAGAATGCTGACGCAGCAATGTATATGGCCAAGCGTGAAGGTCGGAATGGCTTTCACTATTTCACCTCAGCCATGGCAGAAAAAGAGGAGAATCGATTTAAACTCGAGATAGACCTGCATACTGCATTGATGAATGATGAATTTCTGCTCCAATACCAGCCTAAAGTCAATCTGCCGAGTGGTAAGACCATTGGCTATGAAGCTCTGCTCTATTGGCAACATCCTAGACTTGGACTCCTTTCCGCTGGCGAGTTTTTAAGTGTCGCTCATGATGCCGGAGTAATGCGGGACATCACTCATTGGGTGATCAATGAGTCATGCAACCAAATGCTGGAGTGGCTCGACCAGGGTTTAGACCCGGGTCGAATGGCGATTAATATTGATACACATACTTTCAACAGCAGTGATGCCTACGATCAGATATGCCGAACAGTTGAACTCGCCGGTATCAGTCCCAGCCGCATTGAGTTGGAAATAGCTGAAAGCGGACTACTGGAAAAGCCTGTTGATGACCCATTTTGGGAGCAACTTATTCAACTCGGCTACACTCTCTCTATCGATGATTTTGGCACAGGTGTCTCCTCTCTCCATCGACTGATACACCTGCCGGTAACCACACTGAAAATCGATCAATCGCTGATCGGGGGTATTCAACATGATGAAGACGATTGCAGTATTATCCGCACCGTAGTTGCAATGGGAAAAGGCCTGGGTTTAAACATATTGGCGGAAGGCGTTGAGAATCAAACACAACTCGATTTTCTCTGTGAAATTGGCTGCGATCAAGGCCAGGGGTTCCTTTTCGCGAGGCCACAATCTTCTGTCACCATTACCGATTCATTAACCCGGCACCTTGATAGCCATGCTCAGCCGAAGGATGCCTGCCTGCAGCAAGGCATCAAAACGCCACTGTAGTACGCTTTGGTGGGGCAGGGCCCCACCCTACCTGCTGGGGTAAAGTGTAGGGTGGGGCCATGCCCCACAAGGTGCGCTCTAAAAAGAGAGTAACACTATACAAATCAGCCTACAGCCAGTTTTGATAACGCAGGCAGTAGCCACTTAGGCCTCTCTTCTTAGACCTAAAAAAATCAGCGGTACTAACTATTTTTGTGACAT
>NZ_JBSYOQ010000038.1:0-5290 GCF_058244645.1 Candidatus Thiodiazotropha sp. AKAK3 | reverse complement strand
ACTCAAGCCGCGATTGCGGCGTTGCACCCCTTGGTAAGGGAACAACCATTACCTGCGGGCTGCGCCTTGCACTCACGGCTTGAGCGGCTTTCTAAATACAGGGTTTATATGACGCACCACACTAGCTGTGGCCAATAATCGTGTTAATCCTGCACCGATCTCTCGTAGGGTGCGGCCCTGCCGCACCAGTCTTGGTTCGAACCAGCAGCTTATCTCAAAAAAGAGATAATCCTAAAAAATCAGTTGACCGCTCCATCCTAATAGCAGATTACTGATTTTAAAGAAAATAGCTTCGATACTCATGGTCACCTGCTGTGTAACTGATCTTTTCAGGAAAATCTACTCAGGATCAAACCGATAGCCAAAGGCTTCAATATCACGCTTGAAATGGGTTGCCACCAGTTCAGCCAGATCATCCGTGTAGTAACTGCGAAAATCCTTGGAACGATTGGTGGCCTTGCGTTTGTGGGGCAGTGAGATGCCATCGACTTTGATCTGTCGGGTTATCTCTTTGAAGTCTTCTGCCAGATTCTCATAGTGCCCGATAAAGTCCACCAGGATATTGCCCTGTAGATCGATCAGATAGTCGAGCTGGGATTGAATCGAGGTGTCGACATGGTATTGATAGGCCCGTTGCGGATCGAGCTTCCAGCGAATGAAGTGGTCGAAGTCCTCGATATGCTCAAGCAAGTGGGGGCGTTCGCGCCGGATATGGTGGTATGAGCTGACCTGTAGATCCCAGGGGTTGCGCACAATGGCAAATTTATAGAGATCGTTGAAAAAGCTTTCAGGCAAGAGTTCCTTGGCGGCAACGATGCGTGAATGCCGGGGAAACTTGGTGCCAATGCGATGCCCGCTCATGTGGCTGAAGCGGGAGCAGAGAAACATCGGATAGTACCAGGGGTCCCGCCACCGCAAGGGCTGCAGGGCTGACCTGACACTGGTGCCGCCGGTCTTGGCGATATGGACGAATAGAAAGTTGTACTTGATGGAAAGCAGCATGGCGTTAACTGATGAGTTTCAAATAGTTTGTGGCGCTGACATCTGCATGGTACATCTTTACAGCCTCTTGTAGCAGCTTCGGGTCAGGGTTCTGTTCGAGCACCGAGATCATCGCCTCGGCAAGCGCCTGGTGATCCCCGACAGGAACCAGTGGCGCAATACGCCCCTCATCCAGGATCTCGTTCGGACCGCTGGGACAATTGGTAGAGACTACCGGCACACCCAGTGCCATCGCTTCCGTCAGCACATTCGGAGAGCCTTCCCAGCGGGATGAGAGCACGAAAAGATCAGCGTGCCGCATATAGACATAGGGGTTTGAGGTGAATCCGGGCAGGGCCAGGTCCGCTGCAACCCCCAGTGATTGAGCCTGATCCAACAGCGCCTCTTTTTGCCGTCCATCTCCGAGGATAATTAATCTGCAAGGCCGATTTGCACGCACCTTGGCAAAGGCCTGGAGTAGTGTCTTGAAGTCCTTTTGCTGGGTCAGGCGTCCAGCACCTAGGATAACTGGAATCTCCTTATCACTCAGCCAGGGGTGGGGTATTGGGGCTTCTGCCGATTTATTAAGTTGTGCTGTGATCACCGGATTGCGTACTACCGTAACCTTTTCCGCTTCGACACCGGAGACTGCCAGGGTGTCCTGTCTGACCCCTTCAGATACCGCAATAATCTTGTCGATGTGTGGATAGAGCAGGCGTATCGGCAGTCGTCGTAATCTCATACGCCAGGCTGATTTGTGGGCCAGGGCAGCGGTTAGATTGGTACCCAGGCGCATCAATAGGCGGGTTTTGCGGGCGCCAGCCAGGGCTCTTGCCAATACTGCCATGCGTCCAGCGCGATCTTTGGCCGCCAGCAGACAGGGTGGATTAACCTCCCGTAAATAACGTCTGAGTGGCCACAGGCTGGTTGCGGTATGTCGGCTGCCCAGGTCTATTCGTCTGATCTGGGGATGGAGTGTGTCCAGGTGTTTGCTGTGGGTTTTAATCAACAACAGGTCTACGCGCTTACCCTGCTCAGCGATGGCATTCACCAGGTTTAAAACCATGCGTTCCACACCCCCCTCCCCAGAGAGAGAGACAACTACAGCCAGGTCTGGTTGAAGCGATTCAGGTTGCTTCATTTCTTGCTGGGCAGGGCGTCGTAGTGGGGTAATTTATGTGGCTCTTCGAACCAATCAGCTGCGGAGCTGGTAAAGATGTTCTGTGAAGGTCTGATCCCAGGATCTTTATCCAGGGTGCCCGCTGGAACAATTACCGCCTTGCCACTTTGCGACTGCCAGGGTAGAGAAGAGCCGCATCTCTTACAAAATCCGGTGGCAAAGTGTTTTGCTTCAGCCAACTCATATCGACCTACCTGATCCTCACCTTTCAACCAGCGAAACTGTTTCGGTGAGACAAGAAGGTTGGCAGCAAAGGCGCTGCCGGTAAATTTTCGGCAGCGTGAACAGTGACAATACTGGAAGATTCCAAGATGGCCGGTGATTTCGTAGCGCACCTCTCCGCAGAGACAGCTTCCAGTGGCAATGGGTTGCTCTTGCTTCATCGGTTAAGCCTCATTTGATTGATCTACTCGTCTGTTTACAGGGGCAGATTGATGTCTGAATGTCATCAGGGGAAAGGCGTATGCGATACCGGCAATTATCAACCAGTAAAAACGCCAGTTCCAGTGAAGATGCCGGAAGTCGGTAAGACTATAGACCGCGATGAGAACAAAGTTGCTGAAGAGAAAAGCCAGAAAGTAGATCGAGATACGTTTTTTCTGGTATGCCTCCATGATCTTGGAGACCATCAGGCCGCAGATCAGGGCAATCAGCATGATACCCACCAGCCCCAGTTGAAATACCACTTCCAGATAGGCGTTGTGCAGATGGTCGAAGCCGACATCCCGGTGATCTCGTAGCGCAGGATTTTTTTCTGCCTCCACCAATGCGTGTGTGGTGCCGGGTCCCCAACCGGTAAATGGGCGCTCCAACCACTTGTTCAAGCCGAACTCCCACAGATGCAGGCGATAGGTTGTCGAGGTTAGCGGTGCCTGGTTGAGACCTTCACTAATCACCACCCCAAGCTCCTGCTGTTCGCTGGAGACTCGCTGCAGGATAGTGTTCCAGTTGAGAGCCAGAATCAGGGCCAGTATCACTCCCATGGTGGTAAGGGGGATCAGCAGTGAGACCTTCGGCTGTCGTTTGCTTTGGCGGGTGAATTTGAGGGTTAGAAAAATGGTTGGAATGGCGAAAAATATAGCCAGCCAGACGCCACGGGATTGACTGATAATCAAGCCCTGGGTGAAAAAGAGAATGGCCAGGATGATCACAATGACAGCACCGTATCGCTGTGTGTTGCTCAGCTGAAGGTGAGGATTAAGACGGTAGACTGCCAACACGATTAATCCAAGGATCGCAGCTGCACAATCGAAACCGAAAATAATTGGTTTACCGAAATGGAGACCGGAACGGATTCCCTGGCTGACTTGGGAGATAAGATCTCCATCAATTGCACTGAAGATACCCAGGCTGAATCCTCCAATCATCAATGCCAGGGTGGTAGGAATCCGCTTTGGTGACTGACTGAGCCACCAGGCGGGAATAAAAAAGAGAAACAGCAGTGACCAGTCCCTCGCCTGATTGATCTGGGTTTTGTGGTCAGCCTCGATTTGGCTGGTGGCATCCATGCTGCGCAGGATGATGTAGCCAATGATCAGCAGGCAGCACCAGATCAGCATCTGTTTTGGCAATCGCCGCCAGGCATCGGATGAAATTATCAGGCCAATCAACATCAAGCCCAGGCCAAGATTAGCACCGGCAATACTCAGCAAACTGAAAAACGCGAAAACATAGAGTCCGATAACGCCGATCCAGTCGCTGGTTTTTTGCAACCTTGATTCAGGAGTTCGTAGCGGTGCGAAATAGTTAGCTAAGGTTTGTGGCATATCGATATCTATCTATCTTTATTATCACTTGAGACCGATGGCATGGACTATGTTGGCCGCCCGGTTTGGCCAGCTATAGGCATTGGCATCTTCGCGGGCCTGTAGCGCAATGCGTTGTGCCAGTTCGGGATTATCTCTCAATTCACCTACAGCACGCACCCATGATTGTGGATCTTTGGGATCAGCCAGCAATGCATTGCGGCCCGGCTGAAGAATCTCTCGCAGTGGCGGAATGTCACTGGCGATGATCGGCCTGCCAGCTGCCATGGCTTCAAACAGCTTCATCGGACTGATGCCATCAGCATGGCTCAGATCAGCCTGGTAGGGGAGTACAACCAGCTCGCTATTTTCATAGAGTGCAGCAACTTCCCGGTGCGGCACGCTGGGCCGATATTGGATTGCAGGGTGGTCTGGTACCGGATCGTCACAGTCACCTACCAGCAGCACCTTACCCTGGTCGGCATAGGCAATCTCGGAGAGAATATCGAGACCGCGATCCCGACTGATACGCCCCAGATAGACGATCCTGGGATGGTTGAGTGCTGCCTTATCGAGCGGCGCTACTTTCTGGAAGGTTTCCAGTTCAACCCCGGAGGGACTGACATGGATGCGGGCTTCATCGGCTCCTGCCTCGATCAACGCCTTTGCGGCACTCTGACTGATTGGAATCAGATGCCCGATCACCCCTTGGCGATGATAGTCGACCACCTGCTTCAGCTGGCCTTTTTGAATCATCGGTTGCAGGGTGTGAACCTCGAAGTGGTGGACTATACCCTGTGATGCCAGCCCCAGGCTCAGCTCCGGAGAGCGAACATAGACTGCCTTGGCCCGACCTAGCATGCGCTTATGAAAGCGAGCAAAGGCCGAGGTGGGCCAGCGACGATGGAGCAACTGAGAGGCGCGGATATCGGTCGGGGTTTCAATCCCCATCTCATCCAGACGTTGTGCTGGTGTGACCGGACGATGCCATGGGGGAAGATAGAGACGGCTCTTGATGCCAAGACCGGTCAACGCCGCCACAGTATGCAGAGTCTGGATCAGATTGGCACGATTCCGATGCAGCCGACTACGGCCCAGATAGATCAGATCGGGTAGATCACTGTTCAGCATTGAACAAGACTTGGAGTTACTACTGAAACTATCAAACCTGTGGGGCGGCTTGCCGTACCATGCTGAGCGTCGGATGAGAGAAGTGGCCTATTTGCGTTCATTCGCTTTATTTGTGCACTGTTATATTAGCGTCCGCCTCTAAGGAGGGAGTTGCATAAGTTGTAGGGTACGGCCTGAATGGCACTTACTTAAGCCGTTTTGGTGGGGCAGGGCCCCACCCTACCGTTCAATTCAGGGCGTAGGGTGGGGCCCT
>NZ_JBSYOQ010000035.1:0-110516 GCF_058244645.1 Candidatus Thiodiazotropha sp. AKAK3 | reverse complement strand
GAAAGATGCAGGTTATCCTGTTTTTGCTGCAGTCCGGTTTAGTGGTTTGGATGACTCTGTATGGGTTTTGGTGGGGCATGGCCCCACCCTACCAGAGGGTTAGGTCTCATCCTGTTCTATGAGGGTGCTGTAAAAGCAAGCTGCGAAAATCCGCAGATAGGTTTTGAGTGCATTACTGTAGCCTGGATGAAGCGCAGCGGAATCCGGGGAATGATGCAGGTTATCCTGGGTTTGCTGCAGTCCGGTTTAGTGGTTTGGATGACTCTGTATGGATTTTGGTGGGGCGTGGCCCCACCCTACCAGAGGGTTAGGTTTGCTTAGGGCAAAGCTGAATTCATTTACGATTGAATCTGCCCTACTCCTCGGATTCTTTTTTTGTTTTACCGATGCTTGAAATAGGCACGACCTTTGTTTGCGGTGGCTCATCCACAAAGTAGGGACGCTCCTGAGCGGTTCTTCCCCCCTCATCTGCCAACTCTTTTTCCCGTGCTGTAATCAAACCAAGACAGTGGCGAATATCCTGGATGGTATTATCAGACAGTGGGTGCCTCAGACTCTTGGACTCTGGGGTGACTTCGCGAACGATGGTGGTGAGCAGCTTACGCATCACCATCATAATCTCCCGCTCATTACTCGATACTTCATTCATTGGCTTTTTCCATTAAGACAGATCAATAACACAAAGCTAACATGAGACAGATGCCAATAAAACGCTCATTGGGAGACGTTATTCAGCAAAACTTTCAGCGCCTCTTCATCGAGGATCTCTACACCCAGTTTTTCTGCTTTCGCCAACTTTGATCCCGCTGCCTCCCCTGCCACAAGGAAATCAGTCTTACTGGAGACGCTACCGGTAACCTTCGCACCCTGGGCAATTAAAATCTCTTTTATCTCATCACGAGGTTGACTCAATGTGCCAGTAAGAACAAAAGTCTTGCCTGCCAGATGGGTCTGCTCAGCTTCAGCTCTTACGATCTCTGGCCACTCAATACCCGCTTCCAGCAGCTCATCTATTACTTCACGATTGTGTGGTTGGCGGAAGAAGGAGACGATATGTGCTGCCACGACAGGCCCAACATCCTGTGTCTCTTGTAGTGATGCTTCATCGGCTTGTTCAATTGCAGTCAGGGTTAAAAAGTGTTGAGCCAACGCCTGGGCGGTCGCCTCACCTACTTCACGTATCCCCAACCCGTAGAGAAAACGATTCAGGGTAGTCTGCTTACTCTTTAGCAGCGCATCGAGCAGATTCTGTGCAGACTTATCTGCCATTCGCTCAAGACCACTAAGCTGTTCCAGAGTGAGGGTATAAAGATCGGCAGGGGTATTCACCAACTTCTGTTCAACCAACTGCTCGACCAGTTTGTCCCCCAATCCTTCGATATCCATCGCCTTGCGTGAAGCAAAATGTTTGATCGCCTCTTTCCTCTGTGCCGGGCAATAGAGGCCACCGGAACAGCGTGCAACCGCCTCCCCTTCCGCAGTAACTATCTCAGAGTCACAAACTGGACAATGGTCTGGCAGCACCACTGGGAGACTCGAATCCGGTCGTTTGTCCAGTATCACACTGACCACTTCAGGGATTACATCGCCAGCACGACGAACCACTACAGTATCGCCAGCTCGAACATCCTTGCGCTTCACCTCATCCATGTTGTGCAGCGTGGCATTACTCACAGTGACGCCTCCAACAAACACGGGGTGCAGTCTCGCTACAGGCGTGACTGCTCCGGTTCTGCCCACCTGAAATTCGATTGTTTCGACTTTGGTCAACTCTTCCTGAGCCGGAAACTTGTAGGCCACAGCCCAACGTGGCGCTCTGGATACAAATCCAAGCCGCTCCTGAAATTTCATATCATCCACTTTGAAAACCACGCCGTCGATGTCATAGGGCAGAGCATCCCGCTGTTTTGCCAGACGCTGGAAGTAGTCGATGCACCCTTCAGCCCCTGCGACTACCTCCATTAGTGGTGAAGTTGGAATACCAAACTCTCTGAGCGCGATTATAGTGTCGCTGAGATTGATCCCGGATCGGGAGGGGATCACCTCACCGAACCCATAGGCGAGGAAGGCTAATGGCCGTTGTGCAGTGATACGAGGATCGAGCTGACGCAGTGATCCTGCCGCCCCATTGCGTGGATTTACAAGGCTCTTTTCACCCGCTTTTCGGGCGCGTTCATTAAATTTTTCGAATCCGGCTCTGGGCATGAATACTTCGCCCCTGACCTCGAGGATTTCAGGCCACTCATCACCCTGAAGATTCAGAGGAATGGCTTTGATGGTTCGAACATTACTCGTGACATCTTCACCACGGCTGCCATCACCCCGCGTTGCCGCTAATACCAGACGCCCTTTCTCATAACGCAGATTGATCGCCAGACCATCGAGTTTGGGTTCAGCCAGGTAGTGGATCGGTTGCTCAGTATCAATTTTCAAACGGTCTCGAATACGCCGTTCAAAATCCCTCATCTCTGCCTCATCGAAGGCGTTGTCGAGGGAGAGCATCGGAACCTGATGAGCAACCTCATTAAAGTGAGACAGGGGTTTGTCACCCACCCGCTGGGTCGGTGAGTCTGGATTGATCAGAGAGGGGTATTGCTGTTCCAGCCCCTGCAACTCCCGCATCAGGCGGTCATATTCGACATCCGGAATCTGAGGCTCATCATAAACATAGTAGCGTCGATTGTGGTAATCGATCTCCCTACGCAACTCATCAACCCTTGCGACGGTCTCAGGGGTTGGTTTCAACCCTTACTCCTGGCCAGCTGTACCTGCCGACGGTGCTCAGTAATCTGCCCCCTCAGATGCTCTATCGTCTGCTTGGTCAGGGCACTATGGGTCTCATCCTGCAGTTCGCCATTGAGCGTTGCGGCAAGCCGTTCTGCGGTGAACAACATATCCGAAAAAACGGCCATGCCATCACCTCCAGGGACAGGTAGCTGGGTAAACAGGGTCAATCCCGGTGTTTCGAATTGCTCCAAATCCTTATCCGGAAAGGTTCCAGGCTCCACCATACTGGCAATGTTGAACTGTGGAATTTGTCTGCTGTCACTGCTGAGTCGCTGATAGATAGGCAATTTACCCAGCACAAGCCCGACATCATTCATCGCTTTCTGAATATTAACGCCGTTGAATGGTGCACTTTTAGCTTTGAGATTGATCTGTAAGATCAGCTTCGGCACATCAACCGGGGACTCCTCTTGAGCACTGAAACCGAATAACTCCTGCTGTTCAGGTGTAGCAGCTGGTTCCCCTGCATTCAACTCCAGGTCAGACTCTGGAGCATCTTCAGCATGCATGCCTTTGATCCCATCTATCCCAGGGTAGAGTTGTTCGGTATCTTCATCATCCCATTCAGCCCAGGTATCTTCCTCATCCGTAGAGAGCTTATCCTGGTCATCATGCGTTACAGGATCACTATCGGGCTCGTCCGCTAAGATCGACTCGCTGATCTGCGGCTCGTTGAATTCAGGGGCCACTCGACGCCGCGCCTGAGCGATTTCACGTTTGCGTCTGCGGGTTTCGTAGAGATATATCGCACCCAGAAAGACAACCCCGAGTACAAGAAGAACGATGCGCAGTGTTGTGGCATCCATGACGTTACAGTGCGGCCAGTTGAGCCGCCTCCTCCACGTCGACGGTTACCAAGCGCGATACACCTGGTTCATGCATGGTGACACCAGAGAGTTGATGAGCGATTTCCATGGTAATTTTATTGTGGGTAATAAATATAAATTGTACCTGATCTGACATAGATTTCACCATCTCGCAAAAGCGGCCAACGTTGGCATCATCCAAGGGGGCGTCAACCTCATCAAGCATACAAAAGGGTGCCGGATTGAGCTGAAAAATTGCGAACACCATGGCCACTGCAGTCAATGCTTTTTCTCCACCCGACAACTGGTGGATGCTGGCATTGCGCTTACCGGGTGGACGCGCCATTACGGTCACACCGGTGTCGAGCAGGTCTTCTCCTGTAAGCTCCAGGTATGCATGTCCACCACCAAAAAGGCGGGGGAAAAGCTCCTTGATACCAGAGTTCACCTTATCGAAGGTCTCTTTGAAACGAGTGCGGGTCTCCCGGTCAATTTTGCGTATGGCATTCTCCAGGGTCTCAAGAGAGCTGGTGATATCTGTATGCTGCTCTTCGAGATATTTCAGCCGCTCTGATTGCTCCTGATACTCGTCGATAGCGGCCAGATTGATCGGCCCCAAACGCTGGATTCGGCTGGCCAGTGACTCAGCTTTCTGCTGCCATGTCTGTTCATTGGCATCTTCAGGCATGGTTTTAAAGAGATCTTCGGTATCCAGTCCTTCCTCGTTCAGCTGCTCCTTGAGGGTGCTGCAACGTACTGTCACTTCCTGGCTCTGCAGGCGTGCTTGATTGAGTTTTTCCCGACGCTCCTGCACCAGCTGCTCAGCCTGATGCCGTTGTTGCTCACTCTTTCGCAGATGTCCATCGACATCCTCTAAGCCCTGCCTGACCTGGTTCAGCTCCCGTTCGACGCCAGTCCGCTCTTCGAGTTTGATATTGAGATCCTGCAACTGCTGCTGGATTGGAACATCAGCACTGTCCAGACTATGTTTCAACTCATCACGACGCTGGGATAAGTGGCTGAGCTGACTGCGGGCACGTTCCAGGTTCTGTTTCAGAGAGGCGTGTACCGTGCGCATCGACTCAACTTGCAGCTCACGCTGATGGGTTGCTGTCCGTTGCTGATTAAGTTTCTCTCTTGCTTCGGTTACCTGGTTTCGAAGATCATCACGATTTTTTACCAGTGACTCGCGACGACTTCCCAGGGTCTCGATCGATTCCAGGGCTGCATGCAGTCTTTGTCTGGTCTCTTCCATCAGCATTTGGTCAGTTTCGATCTGCTCGGCAATCTCTTTCTGTTCCTGCTGCAGCTGTTCACGACGTTGGCGCAAATGGTCTGCCCGGGTACGCTTGCCACTCAGATTTGAGCGGACTTCAGACAGCGCTCTATTCAGTTGATTGAAGCGTGTTTGCGACTGCTCCCTCTCCTGCTCCAGCTGTTTGAGTCTCTCTCTCCCCTGCTCCAGGTGGTCTGCCAATGTGGTCACCTGATGCTGCTGCTGTTGCAGAGTCTCTTTAAGGCTTCTCAGCTCTTCCTCACGACCAAGCACACCGGCGTTCTCATCCGACTCACGGGTGATTCGCAACCAGTTACGACCAACCCAAATCCCATCAGGCGTGATTAAAGATTCACCGGAATTGAGACTGTGACGGCGATGCAGAGCAGTGTCGAGATCATCCACCATGCGAACGCCTGCCAATAACCCATGTAGATCCCAGGGCGCTTCGATCTGGGTTGATAGCGCATCAGGGTGAAGTGGCTCTGAGTCAGTAGTCCGCTCCTCCCACAATGTCACAACACCTTTCTCGAGCTGTGGCAAGTGGGCTTGCAGTTGCTCCAGGTTGTCGACACAAACTGCCTGCAGATAAAAACCCAATACAACTTCAACAGCCTGCTGCCATTGTGGTGCGACTTTGATCTGCTGTGCCAGGCGTTGCGCGGTATTCAGTTGCGCCTGGTCGAGCCACTGGGCCATATCAGTTCCCGATTCACCCAGCGCTGCCTGCTGTAGTGCATCCAAAGAGGCTTGTCGCCCCTTGTTCGATTGCAGCTCGGCTCGGGCCTGATCGAGTTGGTTCATCTCCTGACTATTCAGATCCCGTTGCTGGTTGATCTGCTCAACCATTTCGCTCAACTGATTATGTAATATTTCGACCTCTTCCTTCTGTCCCGACTCTTCAGTTTCAAGCTCAGCGATCTCACCCAGCAGACGGCTGTCATCAAGTCTTGCCAACTCTTCATCAAAACGCTGCAAACGTCGCTCTAAATTGCTACCTTGCTGCTCCAGATGGTTGATGCGCGTACGCTCCACCTGAGCAGATTGAGCCGGTTCAGCTGCCTGTTGATTGAACTGTTCCCACTCAGCCTGCCAACTCTGCATCGCCTGCTCAGCCTTATTCAAGACTTCTGATAAGCGCAACTCATCTTCGCGGGCCTCCATCAGCAGAGGTTCTTCAGTCTGCAGATTATTGTCCAGCTCAGTCAGTCTCTCTTCATCCTGGGCGCGATGTGCCTCTGACTCCTGAAAGGCCTGTTCAACCTGCTCCAGATCCTGCTGTTGCTGGCGCATCGTATCCCGAGCAAATTGTATTGCCTGCTCCAATCCACTGATATCGGCGCCAAGGCTGTAAAAGCGACCTTGAACCTCGTTGAACAGATCGTTGGCTTCGGTGTGCTTCTCACGGTCCGTTTCAATCACAGATTCGAGTTTGCGCTGTTCAGCAAGCGCTGCTTCCAGATGGTTCTGCAGCTCAGCGATCTTACGCTCCCGCTGTTGCAGGTCGTTATCGAGAGTACGCCAGCGCAGCGCCAACAATTCTGCCTTGGTCTGACGCTCCTCCTTCTTCAGAAGTTGATACTTCTCAGCGGTAGCCGCCTGACGCTGTAGATGTTGCAGCTGCTTTGCCACTTCATCCCGCAGATCGGTAAGACGTTCGAGATTCTCACGGGTATGACGGATGCGATTCTCTGTCTCTCGTCGGCGCTCTTTATATTTGGAGATACCCGCAGCCTCTTCCAGGAAGGTGCGAAGATCCTCAGGTCGAGCCTCAATCAGGCGGGAGATCATGCCCTGCTCGATTATGGAATAGCTACGTGGTCCCAGACCTGTCCCTAAAAACAGATCGGTTATATCGCGACGGCGACAACGCACGTTATTCAGATAGTAGAGGGACTGCCCATCCCGTGAGACCTGGCGTTTGACCGATATTTGGCTGTATTGGGCATACTGACCACCGGCCCGACCCTCGGCATTATCGAACATCAGTTCAATAGTCGCGGCACCAACCGGCTTACGGGCAGTGGAACCGTTAAATATGACATCCGCCATCGATTCGCCACGCAGCATCTTGGCTGAGCTTTCACCCATCACCCAGCGAACCGCATCGATAACATTGGATTTGCCGCAACCATTAGGCCCAACGATGCCAACCAGATTACTGGGTATAGGTACAGTAGTTGGATCGACGAATGATTTAAATCCGGCGAGCTTGATTTTCTCCAAACGCATGGGCGGCTAAAATACACCAAAGAGGGGCATTGTTACAGAGGACAGTGCAAAAATTTGCACTTCACGAGGTAATCAGGCCGGATTCGGCATTGTTATTGATGATACGGGACTCAATGGACCGTCACTAGCTCTCACTACAGACAATGACTTTATCGTCTCTCAAACAACGAATCTAAATGGGTTGAGGATCTCGGGATACTCACCGGATATTGTCTTATTAGCCAGACAGAACAGATACTCTCGCTGAGAGTCAAACAAGCTCGACTCCAGCTAAACCTCTTACTTCGGCACCAGCCAAACCATCCGTTGCAGTCCCGAACCACACCAACGACATCAATCCACGACTGATACCCAATTAGATTATGTCTAGCTCGCTAGTCGACACAGACAACCTCTAGCTCCGCAACTGTCCTCTTTGCTATAACTCATCAGCATGACATTAAAAGTAAATACTTTAACTCCCAATCCAATCAACTTTTCAACTAGAAAATTAACTTTTCTACTGTATACTTATAAAAAATTTTATGGTTAGTATCTATATGGAGTACGTGAATAGGGAGTCCATCAAAAATGGAATTATTTGGCCACACGCGCCACCTCTAATATTTTCATTTTCTGCAGTCTATTCCTTCATTTGATGGCAAAGCCTAAATTTCCAGCATCTGTTTAGCTTTTCATGCTGAATATGTAAACCAGCATTCAGCAATATTGTCATGACTCTACTTGCATGCATTATTTATTCAACTAGATTTTTTGTTACGAGACAAAGGATTGAAAGTGTATATTTTAAGAAAAACAGCTTTTCTATTTGTAGTTTTATATCTGATTAATGGTTGTGCGACCACGCAGCAGAAGATTATTGAGAATAATTACTCTGATTCAGTATTTGACGCCAATATTTTAGTGATCATTCCTCAGGATCATCTTATTGGAACAGTACACGCAACAAGATCCAGTCAGACGACTATAAACACTCAAATACAGTACGGCGGCGCATTTGGTGGATTGGTTGGTGGTGTTCTAGATGCAATCCACACTTCTGCTAGCATTAAGAAAATGCATAATCTAGTCGCCCCCTTAAATAATAGGGTTGGCGATCTGGACTTTAAAAGCGACTTCATACATAAACTAAAGGATAAATTTATATTCACCACACCAGAACGAATTAAATTGGTAGAAGAGACACCCGAATATGAGGCAGATCTAATTGCATTGGTAAAAAAAACAGAGCAACCAACCATTGTCATCAAGATAAGTTATAGCCTAGACCCCAACTATCGGACCCTCATGATGGATAGCGTCGTTAGTCTTTGGCTGGAAAAATCGGGTACGCCGTCTTACATAACTACAGTTTCATACTACTCACCACCAATCACACAATTCCTTTCCTACTATTCAACAAGCCTGAGCGATGCACTATTGTTGCGCGCAATCGATAATCAAGAGACACATGTCTATGCTAAAAATATAGAGCTTTGGGCAGAAAATCGTGCATCCGTCTTCCGTAAATACTATGCAGAAGGAATTGAGGAAAGCTTAAACATTATAAATGAGGCTCTATTAAATAAGTATGACTCACAGAATCTAGAAAAGAAAAAAGTTTCTAATTTTGTAGATTACCATGGTAAGCCATATATTAGTTTTGGCCGTGCCTTTGACCACGTAACGGTAGGAAGAGTCATAAAAGAGCAGAACAATCGTTTGTGGCTTCTCTCTAGTGACGGATCATTTTCCTCATACTACAACGGACCAGTCAAAAGAACAGCCAAAAATAAATCAACCAGACGTTATCGTTAAATACACAATACTCTCTTTAATAAATATTAAAGGATTTCACGGTCGTGCAAAAAATACATTTAAAATCAATTAGCCTACTACTAGGCATATTAATCTATACATCCAATTACGCCTTTGCATCGGCTAATTTTAATTTTTATCAGGATAAGACACCAACGGACACACCGAAACATGCCATCGTAAACGTAACTGCTCAGGATCGTATAGCAGATCCGTATAAAGAAGATTTGCTACTATCAGTTCAAAACGAATTCTTGTTAAGCGGCCTTGATATAGTCATAGGAAAAGAAAACATAGTTGATAATAATACCCTTTCTCTAGATATTAGTTTCTCAATTGAGAACGGTTTAAGATCACATATACTAACTAAGAATAATCACAATTACTTTGTAGAGAACATAAGTCGCGCTAAATTTAAAATAAAAATATCTTCTTTATCTCAGAACAGCCCTTTCATAGACTTGGATATTGCTCTGGATTCCCAAATTATAGGACTGACAGATAATGGTTACGACTCTATTGAAACAATGAATAGCATTTTCGCCAGAGCAGCCGGCCTGATGGCAAACCTGGTATTTGCAAATTTTTCTGATAGCAGCGATATCACCGGCACCTGGCGAGATACTCTTGGCACAACCGTTATTATAATCAAAAATAAACAGGGTGAAGATGAGTATATTGGTCATGTACACACAAAAAATAAGCACAAGATTATTGGGTTCTCTGTCGGCGAAACCATTTACCAATTCCAAAGTAATGTAACAAACAAACAGAAAATCGAAGGTAAGTACAAAGTAAGCTATTCTGATGGCAAAGAACCCGCATGGTTTCCTGCTGAATTCATAATATATGGAAACATGTTGATTATGAAACCCATCTCACTGAATGCACCTGTAGTAATGTCGTTTTATATCAAACAAAGATAAGTTCACGTAGATTAGTTGACAAATCTCTAATTTCGTCTCAGAAATACGGCGGAACTGGATTGATCCATCGGTATGGTCGGTTTACACGCCTACAGGAATCTTAATTGAACATACCCTGCTTGATTATGGAATAGCTGCGTGGATCCAGACCTGTCCCAAAAATAGTTCGGTTATATCGCGACAGCGTCAACACACGTTATTAAGATACTAGAAGGACTGTCCATCCCGTGGGACTGTTTTTTATAAGTTATTGTTTTCACTTGAATATAAATGAAATACTTTAGACTGGGCAGCGGCTCACGTATAATCCAACGCGATTTTAATGATGAGAATGTAAAACCATGCCCAGCCAACCAAGCAAAGATCTGGAAACCTTCGACAATCCTCAGCAGGAGAGAGACTATACGATTCGTATCAATATTCCCGAATTTACCTGTCTCTGCCCAAAGACAGGTCAGCCAGATTTTGCTGAAATGACTCTGGAGTATGTACCTGAGAAACTCTGCGTTGAGCTTAAAGCACTGAAGATGTACATTTGGTCCTTCAGGGATCAAGGGGCATTCCACGAAGCAGTGACCAATGAGATTCTCGCTGATCTGGTGAGTGCCACCCAACCCCGCTATATGCGTCTCACAGCAGAGTTCAATGTTCGTGGCGGGATCTATACCACAGTTGTAGCGGACCATAGAGCCGAAGGTTGGCAACCACCTGTAGCGGTTACCCTCCCTTAGACAGGAGGGGTAAAAAGCTGGAGGCATGCCCATGAGCCTTTTTATCGGAATCGATCTGGGCACCTCCGGCTGTCGCGCCATTGCCATCGACGAAAATGGAGTGGTCAAATCGATGGTCAGTTCTCCCTTACCGGAGTCAACATCTCCCGCCGAAGGATATCAGCAACAAAATCCCCTCGAGTGGTGGCAGGCGGTGATCAAATTGCTCCAGGCAATTGGAGAAGAGACTGCTGATCAGAGTGTGGACGGTATTGCGGTGGATGGCACCTCATCAACCCTACTGATCACAGACCGGCAAGGAGAGCCACTTACCCCGGCCTTGATGTACAACGACACGCGCAGTCGTGATGGTTTGGAGCTACTTAAGATCTTGGCGCCTGAAGGCAGTCCGGTTCTAAGTGCCAGTTCAAGTCTGGCAAAACTCCTGCATCTTAATAAAAAGATCGGCAGCCAAAGCTTTTATGCACTACACCAGGCGGATTGGATTCTGGGGCAGTTGTCGGGAGAAATCCCAATCAGCGATGAAAATAATGCCCTGAAGCTGGGGTACGATCCGATTAAACGTCAGTGGCCTGTCTGGATCTCGCAGCTCGACATCCCTTTCGAAGCCTTCCCGAAAGTCTATCCCTGTGGAACCAAAGTTGGAAAGTTGAGTAAGCACGTTGCTGATGTGACAGGATTGATGCCCGGTATCCCCATCGTCACAGGCACCACAGACAGCAACGCGGCCTGTTTAGCTTCAGGCGCCACTGCCATAGGCGATGCTGTGACCTCTCTCGGCAGCACCCTGGTATTGAAGATTCTCTCAGATCACCCGGTATTCGATTCCCAGTATGGTATCTATAGCCATCGCCTGGGGGATCGATGGCTAGTCGGTGGTGCATCAAACAGTGGAGGCGCAGTTCTACGGCATCACTTCAATGACAAGGATATGGCCAGACTCTCACCTGAACTTAAACCCGATCAGTCGACGGGACTGGATTACTACCCACTCAACTCGCCAGGAGAACGATTCCCAGTCAATGACCCCGATCTGCCCCCCAAGCTAGTACCAAAGCCCAACAGTGATCTGCTTTTTTTCCAAGGATTGCTGGAAGGCATCGCCAATATCGAACAACAGGGTTATCAACGCCTGGCAAGTCTGGGCACGCCTACACCGAAACAGGTATTCTCAATTGGTGGTGGCGCTATCAATGAACCCTGGCGAATCATGCGCCAGCAGCGGTTAAAGGTGCCGGTCATTCGGTCTGAACAGCAAGAGGCAGCATATGGTGTAGCATTGCTCGCATTGAAAGGGGTCAACCCTAGTTAAAAACATAGTGCAATGAACTTCTACAAGTCCGTAGCCTGGATGTAGTGCAACGGAATCCGGGAGAACAGTGCACCAATCTTCCCGGATTCCGTTGCACTCCATCCAGGCTACATTGCTGACACTTTTTTGCTAGCCTTGCTTGAATGGTTTCAGATTGAACATAACGGCCCATCTCAATCAACGACATCGTAAAAAAAGACCTGTGATGTTAAGAGCCTGTTAACGCTCTACACTACGAATCAACTCAACCACTTCACCCACCTGATTGGACTGGACATCACTTGCCATGGCTGAAAAACCGATCACAGGAACACCGATCCAACTCTGATTAACATCTGGGCCTAAGCCACCGATGGATTCGGTCAGCAGGCTGATATCGGGGTTGGTTTCGTAGTTATAAATATCGAAGAAGGTGACAGTCAGCCAACCTGCGGGATAACCATCATCCACAATGAACACTGTGCCTTGATTACTGACATTTCCTGCTCCTAGAAAAGGATGACTGTAACGGTGGATGATGCCTTTCACATTGACACTACGCTCAAAGTCATACCATTCAGCATCAATGGGAACAATACCGTAAGATATACGAAAATCCCACATCGGGCGCGCCCTACTTTTGTAGTCGTAATACTCTATTGTACTGATGATATTAGAGACAAAATTTTCAGACCCATTTATGTCAAATCCAGCAGAGATACAAAGATTTCCCATCCCATCATGCGGATAGTCCTGAACCAACACCCCAAGCAGAGTTACCTCACGACCATCATCCACTCCATCATCCAGGGCACCCACACAAGCAGGTACATACGAGTACAATTGATTGGTCAGTGATCTACCGATATAGATACCGTGTTTCCTCATCGGGAAGGTCAATACTATATCGGTCATTCCATTAACACGCTCATCAACAAAGTATGGTGCTGAAATGGCACTTGCGCTCAGTAACATCGCAATCGGGAGAGGATTTGATCCCATGGGTACTGACCGTGATGGCGAGATATTGTGCAGTGCGCCGGTGTCATATTCGGTCAACGGCAGGGTGTCTCCCTTCATCCCGTCACCCTGTGCATTGGTGATGTACGCCTCCTGGATATTCCCGGAGGCCAACGAAGGCAGACGATAATGCACGGGATCATCTGTTAGGTAGTGCTGGGCAACCGAGGTGTAACGATCGATGTGCACCCCTTCCTCCACAAAGGCGGTACCACTGGCCGCATTGATGATGATGCCATAGGCATTAATAGCACCGTTTGGCGCTACCAGACCTGCGTTGTGGCTGTTGTCATAGGGTGAAGCTGGATCACCGCTATCCTCTGCGATGCCATTCGACCCCATACTCCCCGGTTCAAAACCATTGATCTCACTAGTATTCGACACACCCGCCGCCCAGGCATCGCTAACAACAGAGCAGTCTGCCGGTTGTCCGTCGTTACCATGCAACAACCCATCCGGAATGGAACGATCTCCGGCAGCGGTATCGACAATCCCGTCAGCAATCCCACTAATGTCGATCTCGGCCTCATTGCCACCATCCGAAGCTGGCCCATCACCATCGGCGATATCACCTATCTCAATAATCTCAATATAACCTTGTGAAAGATCCTCATCTGCTAGAGCTGTATAGCTATTTTGCAGGTCTACACCGGCCTGAAATGTAGATTTTGTCGGATAAGTACAGCTCTCATCCTCGGTGATGAGATTGGGAAGCCCGCTGTTCGGGTTCATACGCAAGGTAGCGTTCCAGACATCATAGGGGGAGAGATAGAGGTTGATGTTCAGTAGATCCGCAGAGATAAGGGAGTCGAGTATGCGTACCCGCACCACCTTGAATAAGTTACTGGTGTTGGTCACCGTGAAGTTGGTGATGATGTTATTGTTTACCGTGTAGAATGGTAGCAGTGCTACCTGTCCGGTACGGTCGTGATTAAGGTGGGCTGCAAAAAGAGCGCCGTTTGTAGATACCAGTAGTAAAACAATAAAAAAACTAAATCCTTTTAACACAACCCTAACTCCATTATCTAAAAGTATTGATAGAATAAACGCCTTGTATATCAAGATCTAGTAGCAACTTGCAGGTATGAGGCTGTGCATCAGTGTCTCCCTAGGACCCGTTAGCACTATTCGAATCGTCCCTGTTAACAGGCCCTAGTAGCTTTTCAAGCTGCTGATTATTAAGCGGCCGGGCTTTAGCAGTCTCAACCACTCTGGGAAATCGGGGCTGACTGATCTGTTTCCTGCGCCAAAAGCCAGGCAGCTGCATCGCTTGATTGAGCGCCTGTACACGACTGTCTCCTTGGTAGCGTTTGGCCAACCTTTGCTGACAAGCCTGAAACTGATTTAAACCAAGATCCTTTACCAACCAGTAGTTATGAAAGTGATGGGGGGAGGTCTCTACCCGGATATGAGGAGGAATGGTTAAGCTTTGGGGATCACCACCCAGATCATCATCGATAAACAGTGCCCGCACATGAGTAATATCACCAATCTCCCGGCCACGACCATTGGTACGATTGACAGTAACTGTGACTACTGCACCTTTTTTGTTGAGCCGAACAAGTTCATCCCAGCAGTTTGATATTGAACCATGCAACGCCTTTTCAAGTGGATCATGAGCCCCTGACCGGGTGTATGCCGAATCGGAGAAGGTACGAAAGGAAAAAACCGCCCCCGCCTTATCCAGATGTTTCAGAAAAGTCTCTGCCTCATCTCTTTGCGGCTCAAGCACTCTGCCCTGCTCTGCGATCCACTGAGCAATATGAGCCACATTTAAATCCCGATAGAAACGGCCACTCATTGATTATGAAGAGCAGTACAGCTCATAGTCGACAGAGGGGTAATGGACCAAATCAAATCCTCATCACCCCATCCAGTGGTTATATCGCGCACTTTCCACTCAATGACGGTGTAAAACAATCAGTCACTCATTAAAACCATAGGCGCCATAACCCACTACACGGTTTTTATCCCCAGCGGTATCACCTGAGTTACGCAGATCTATAATCTCTCCCTGCAGGCCTAATTTTTTCGCTTGCAACAATAGACCTTGTATCGGAATTCTGCCACAGGCATCTTCATACCTGATTGAGTCAGGGTCGAGAGAGAGAATCGACTCACTGGTCTGCTGATCCATACGTTGCGCCGTGACATAGTCATGATAATGACTGAGGTCAGAACTGATCACAATCAGTGTCTCATCACCTCCCCAAAGCTTGCCAAGAACCTCTGATACAACCTCTCCAGAAACATCACCAACCACAATTGGAA
This sequence comes from Candidatus Thiodiazotropha sp. AKAK3, assembly GCF_058244645.1. Taxonomy (NCBI): domain Bacteria; kingdom Pseudomonadati; phylum Pseudomonadota; class Gammaproteobacteria; order Chromatiales; family Sedimenticolaceae; genus Candidatus Thiodiazotropha; species Candidatus Thiodiazotropha sp. AKAK3. The sequence continues at coordinate 95,379 of NZ_JBSYOQ010000035.1, read as the reverse complement.
TCAAGCTGAATGACTCCAATACCTGTTGCAGGAAAGGGAGTTGTACCTCTAGTGAGTGCTCATTGGTATGGGCCTGATCAAGATAGGCAACCTGAGGCATATCGACCAGCTGGGCAATGGCTTCTCTATCCAGGGCTATATCACCCAGAGGAGTTCGAAAGTAATCCGCCCCACTGACTGCCAATCCAAGAAAGGGAACACGATGGGAAGGCCCTAACAGTACTACCCGTTGAATCTTTTCAGTTACTGACTTAAGGCGAGCATAGACTGTCGCAGCCACGGCACCTGAATAGATATAACCAGCGTGAGGCGCTATCAGAGCTTTGGGTGGGACGCCATGGGGTACCACATGATCGAGATAGTCAGAGACCATTTTTCGCAGTCCCTGAGGATCTCCAGGATAGAAGATATCAGAAACTGCAGGTTGTCTGATTGATGTCATAAAGCACCTCTACATCTAAGACGCTGGCTATGCTGAATTCAAAAATTGTGCACATAAGCCCTATACTGACTCTATGTTGAAAAACTTCGCAACAACTAGCTGTCATATAGCTTGATCCAAATCATCTCATGTCACATTTGATCAAGAATCGACCAGTGATACCTTGATCAGCTGCCGACGACTTCCCCAATTACCTGGTTGAGATTCAAAGAGCCCTGGTAATCGGACTCCACAGTTTTTACAGCTCCCATCTTCAGTAAGCGCCCAGTCCCCCAATTCATACCAATCCCGCTGGATCAACCGTGCACCGCAGTGATAGCACCAGGTGCTCGACTCATTCGGGTCATGTACATTACCGACGTAGACATAGTGTACGCCATTCTCAATGGCAATCTTTCGTGCACGACTCAGGGTTGCATGGGGTGTAGAAGGATGATCACGCATTTTCCAATCAGGATGGAAAGCTGTGAAGTGTATCGGCACATCAGCACCCAGCTTTTCCACCACCCATTGACTCATCGCTTCGATCTCCTGATCTGAATCGTTCTCTCCGGGTATCAGCAGGGTCGTAATCTCAAACCAGACTGAGGTTTCTGACTTGAGATACTCGAGGGTCTCCAGCACTGGCTGCAGATGCGCACCGGTTAATTTATAGTAGAAAGCTTCATTGAATGACTTAAGATCGATGTTTGCCGCATCCATATACCGATAGAACTCAGCCCTGGGTTCGGCGCAGACATAACCTGCAGTTACCGCAACTGACTTGATGCCGAGCTCCGCACAGGCCTGGGCTACATCGATCGCATACTCATGAAAGATCACAGGATCATTGTAAGTATAGGCGACACTTCGACAGCCACTTCTGCGGGCACTTTGTGCTATTGCTTCCGGGGATGCCGTGTTTGCCAGAGTCTGCATCTCTCTCGACTTGCTGATATCCCAGTTCTGACAGAATTTACAGGCTAGATTACACCCGGCAGTGCCAAATGAGAGTATTGGCGTACCAGGGAGAAAGTGATTCAGCGGCTTCTTCTCTATCGGATCGATACAGAACCCACTCGAACGACCATAGGTGTTCAATACTATGGCGCCTTGATGGTTTTCCCGCACGTAGCAGAATCCCTGTTTACCCGCTTTGATCTTGCAGAACCTGGGGCAGAGATCGCACTGTACCCGATCTTCTGAGACGCTATGCCAATAGTTTGTTGGAAAATGGTTATTCATCAGACACACCCAACATGATGGGTTCTCTACTATAAATGTAGTCTGTTCAATCTGAATCTGTAGGTTCGCTTCACCGGGCAACTGAATATTGCATTCTCTGTTTCATCTTCTGAGTCATGTTCTATACGCAGACGGAACAAACGCTGATGCGATATGCACCAATGCTCCTATTGATTCAGCTTTAACACATTCGCTGCTCCAATTGCTGCCTGTCCCAGGGCCAATCCCCCATCATTTGAGGGCAGCTGATGGTGGGAGAGCACCCCGAAACCCTGCTTGATCAAATGGTCTGTAACCAACTCAAACAGGGTCTTATTCTGAAAAACCCCACCAGAGAGGGCAATTGTGTTGACCCCCGCTTGTCTTGCCAAGACTGAGGCCATATCAGCAACACTCAGAGCCAGCCCAAAGTGAAAACGCCAGGCGATAATCTCTCGGGAAATCCCACTCCTCAGATCTTCCAGCAAACTTGACCATAGGGATCCACTATCCAACCGAAGCAGATTGGAATCAGAAACAATCTGCAGTCGGTAGTTCCCATTCCCGGAGTTGCGTCCCTGCTGAGCCAATGACTCCAGCTCAATGGCCGCCTGCCCCTCATAACTGATCTGCTCACGACAGATATTCAATAGCGCTGCCACCCCATCGAACAGGCGTCCACAGGAGCTGCTCAGTGGCGAGTTGACACCACCTCTGATCATCTGCGAAAGCACCTCCACAGGCTGATTACTCAACCAGCTCACCGGCTCCAGATCACACCATTGGTTGATTACATTCTCCCACCCCAGATAGTGATTGAGTTGGCTGAATGTATTACGCCAGGGCTGTCTGATCGCCTGGGTTCCTCCTGGTAGTGCAACGCTACTGAGGTGGCCGAGTCGCTGATAACCGGTGTAGTCAGCGAGTAAAAACTCTCCGCCCCAGATAGTGCCATCTTCACCATAACCTGATCCATCCAGGGCGATGCCAAGCACTTGTCCACCACTCAGTGGCCAGCGATTGTCTGCCAGTACACTGGCGATATGAGCATGATGATGCTGTACCAGCAGTAACTCTAAATTGCTCTCTTCTGCCAATGCCCTGGCGTGTTGTGTCGATCGGTAGTTGGGATGCAGATCTGCTACCAGATGGGTTGGATGGTGATCATAAAGGCTGGTGTACAACTCCAGGTTTTTCAAATAGTCCTGATATGAGATCAGGTTTTCCAGATCACCAATATGCTGGGATAGTATCCCTTGTCCCTGACGAAGCAGACAGAAGGTATTCTTTAACTCACCCCCCAAGGCCAACAGTTCAGGAACCTGCTCAAATCCTTCAGGCAGTGACAGAGGTTCCGGAGCATAGCCTCGTGCCCGTCTCAACAGCCTCGGCTCACTATCAATCAATCGAACCACTGAGTCATCAACCCGGTTAATGATCTCCCGATCATGTAACAGAAACAGATCGGCCAAAGGTTGCAGACGTTCTGTTGCCTCCCGGTTGTCGATACATTGTGGCTCCTCGACAATGTTTCCACTGGTCATTACCAATGGTCTATCCCAACTGGCTAAAAGCAGATGGTGGAGTGGTGTATAGGGCAGCATGAAGCCCAGGGTGGATTGCCCCGGTGCGAGATTGTCAGGCAGCAGAGCTTCATCATCACGGCTCAGCAGTACAATCGGTGCGGCACTCTCAGCCAATAATCTAGCTTCTGTCTCACTGAGAGAGCAGTAGTTTCGAATCACCGAGCAGTCTCTTGCCATCAGGGCAAAAGGTTTTTGGTATCGTCTCTTCCTTTGACGTAAGGTCGCCACCGCCATCTCATTGGTTGCATCACAGGCCAGATGAAACCCCCCTACACCTTTGATCGCAACTATCGCGCCTTGATCTAACTGCCGGCTGGCTTCATGAATCGCATCTTCATCTCTGTTGTCAGATTCGATTTGATTCCCCTGAGCATCACACAACCAAACCCTGGGACCGCAACTTGGACAGGCATTGGGCTGAGCATGGAAACGTCGGTCAGCCGGGTTTTCATACTCACGGCGACAATCTTCACAAAGCGTGAAATGTCGCATGCTGGTATTGGCGCGGTCATAGGGTATGCCTTCGACTATGGTTAGCCTGGGGCCACAATGGGTGCAGTTGGTAAAGGGGTAGCGATAGCGTCGGTTATGGGGATCTTGAAAATCCTCAAGACAGGCATCACAGGTTGCTGCGTCTGCTACCACCCCAGCCTGTATCTCCCCTCCCTGACTGGTGGCGATAACGAATTCAGACGCTTCCGGTAATTCAGAGACTGACTCACGCTCAAGCAGATCAATCCTTGCAAGCGGAGGCGGCTGTTCAAGCAATCGACGGCAAAAACGGTCGATCTGCGACAATTCACCACAGAGATGGATCTGTACGCCTTTTGCATCATTCCAGACTCTGCCTCGCAAACCGCACTCACGAGCCAAGTGCCAGACCGTGGGACGAAAACCAACACCCTGAACCAGTCCCTGTACACGGATTCGCTCAGCTGTCTCATGCTGTGCCACTGACTTAAAATGACCTGATATGGCGCGGCCAACTATCTTTTTGAAGCGTCATTGTCCTATCATCCTCATGACCTTGCTATTACAGAAACCAAAAATTCATGGCATGCTTGATCACAATATATAATCTTTTGAAACGAATCCACAGACTATAACTGAAACAACAGCCCCTTAAGCCACTATCAATACCTACACATCAATCAGACAACTGGCCAATGATTGCCAAAAACTGGCTCAACAGAGACGACATCGTTTTCTACTGCGTATCTCTGGTGAACAGGCGTGGTGTGTCGAGCAGGCCTGCCAGATAGTCGATTCTGTAGACGATGCGAACAGCCTATGGATTGGTGAACATGCACCGAAAGAGATCCGGCAATCTAGTAACCAGCGGGCTTTAGAGCATTTAGGCGGCGAATGCCCCCTGCTTGTCTATAACGCCTATTCCGGGTTCGACCCGGATGCCTTTGGCGCCCTGAGTGGCACACTGAGAGGTGGCGGCTTGTTACTACTGTTAACACCCCCACTTACGACCTGGGCAGAATATGATGACCCAGAATCTGAAAGAATTGCTGTCGCCGGTTATCCCCTGACAAAACCAAGTCGGCTGCTGAGCAGGATTTCAGAGATGCTGCAGTCAGACCAGACTACTGCTTGCAGCACCCCAGATCAGATTGGATTCTGGGCACCACCATCAGCCTCAGCTGAGTCGGTGAATCTACCTGATGACCAATCCTGCCTGACCCAGGATCAGGCGGATGCTGTAGAAGCCGTAATACATGTTGTCAAAGGGCATGGGAAGAGGCCTCTGGTGCTCACCTCTGACAGAGGTCGCGGTAAGTCATCTGCTTTAGGTATTGCAGCCGCACGGCTTATCCTTGGAGGATATCGACGTATCCTGGTAACCGCATCAAGGCAGAGCTCGGTAGTCAGCCTGTTCGAGATGGCTGCGAGGGAGTTGAATTGCACTCAAACCAGTGTAGAAACAGTTAACCATGAGAATGGTGTCATTCAATATATTGCCCCGGATCTGTTGATCTCTGACCATCCTGCAGCTGACCTTGTGCTGGTTGATGAAGCTGCTGCAATCCCAACGCCGTTACTGAAAGAGATGCTGCACCACTATCCTCGTATAGTCTTCGCCACAACCATACATGGCTATGAGGGAACCGGACTGGGCTTTAGCCATCGTTTCAAAAAGCACCTTCAAAAAGAGAGACCTCAGTGGCGTGAAAAAATCCTGGAATGCCCCATTCGCTGGGCTCCCAACGACCCACTTGAAAGATTGATTTTCAGGTTACTTGCATTGGATGCTGAGCCTGCTCAGGATAGCCAGATCTGCGATCTGAATCTGGAAAAGCTCTCGCTGGCTTTTCCAGACCAACAACAACTGCTGGCACAGGAGAACACGCTTAACCAACTATTCGGACTGTTGGTGCTAGCCCACTACCGGACTACCCCACGGGATCTATGGCATCTGCTGGATGGCCCAAATCTGCAAACAGTGATGCTTTTGCATCAGCAGCAGGTAGTGGCTGTAGCCCTGCTCGCTACTGAAGGTGAATTCGCCCCTGATCTGGCCGAAGAGATCTGGTTGGGTCGGCGACGACCACGGGGGCATCTTGTGGCTCAATCCCTATCTGCCCATCTCGGACTGAGAACTGCATCCACCCTGAAGGGATTACGTATTATGAGGATTGCCGTTCACCCTGCACTGCAGAATAGAGGGCTGGGAAAGCGTCTCCTGACCGCCATTAAAACCCATGCAGTAAACCAGAGGTGTGACTACCTGGGAGTCAGTTTCGGTGCTACTACAAGATTAATCAGATTCTGGCAAGGCAACGATATGCAGGCCGTTCGACTGGGACTGCACTCCGGTGCCAGCAGCAGTCAACAGTCGGTGATGTTCATACAATCGCTCAGTTCCCAAGGCGAAGCGATGCTTGTTCAGGCGAGAAAACAGTATGCCAAACAGCTCCCCGCCCTGTTGACTGATTCACTCGCTCAACTCTCAACTGAACTGATCCTGCCCCTGCTTAAAGATATCGAAACTCTGCCATTGACAGACCTGACAGATCAAGACTGGATCGATATAACTGCCTATGCCTTTGCAAACAGAGGCTACGAATACACCTTCAGTACAATCCAGACATTAACTCTCCACGCACTATCCCTAAGTCTGTTGGATGAATCAGAGAGCAGGCTATTAATCAGACGCGTGTTGCAAAAACAGTCCTGGGGAAGTTGTGCCTCTGCACTTGGATTAACCGGCCGCAAAGCGGTTGAAAGCCGCTTACGCCAAATCATGCAGAGTATTGTTTTGAGTGCTGGCAATGAAACAGCTCACAAGCTTATACAAACCATACGCAGTGACGGCTGACAGGTGTCGCTGTAATTTCTATCTCTATCCTGGCCTATGCAGAGTGAGAAAATCAGGCATCGCTTTCAAGTGCGTTCTTGCGGAAAAGATTACTGATCTTGAACTTCAGAAAATGCGATCCGAATTTCAATAATCGAATCATATGCTGTGGGTAGAGCACTGATAACCAGGTGTAGTGCCAACTGATTGCTGGACGACGATAGAACGATACCAGCATCTGCCGATAGTGCTGATCCAATTCTTCGATAGTGATCCCTTCAGGTGACCAAAGAAAATTCATCCCATTCATCTTTTCCCAGTGATCTTCGCGAATATTTGATCCATACAGATCATAGTAGATAGGCGAACCAGGATAAGGGGTAAACTTGGTCAGATTCATAATCGTCATGGGGATGTTGCGTACAAATTGTTTGGTCTCCTCGATCGACTCAATTGTCTCCCCAGGATAGCCGAGCATGAAAAGACCCTTAGTGCGAATACCCGCCGCTGCAGTCATTTTGACGGCACGCTCCGAATCCTTGACCTTTGCAGACTTCACCATCTTTTCGAGCATCTCCTGTGAGCCACTCTCCAGTCCAAAACTGATCTCCCAGCAGCCTGCTTTTTTCATCAGGGCAAGTACCTCCTCGTGCACCGTATCGACACGGGAAGTACAGGACCAGGTCATGTTCAGATTCTCTTCAATCAAGATTTTGCAGAATTCAGACGCCCGCTTTTTACTTGCGAGAAAAAGGTCATCAACGAACATCACATGCCGTATGCCATAGTGCTGCTTGAGATGCTTCATCATCTCAACCACTTTACCCGGTGAGTAGTATCGAACACGATCCCCAAAGGTTGAGGTATCACAGAATTTGCAATGGAAGGGGCAACCTCTCGAGGCCGCTATAGTTGCCACAGGTCCACGTGGATAGTCATAGATGGCGGGTTTATAGGCTTGAGGAAAATCGGGCAACAGATCCCATGCGGGCATTGGCAGATAGTCCAGATCGCGATTGATAGCTCGCCCCTGGGTCTGTTTAATAAAGGGGCCATCACGGTAGATCAGCTCAGGCACCTCAGCCAGGTCACCCTCACCCTCAATGGCCTTTAGTAGATCCATCAGGGTCTTCTCTCCCTCTCCCAGTACTGCATAGTCAAACTGGGAAAAACGCTCCATGGTCTCACGCCCCATGGAGGAGACATGGGGGCCGCCAATTATAATAGTGGTCTCAGGCAGTCTCTTTTTAATCGCCCCCGCTATCGCAGCAGTATTCCAGACACCAACAGTAAACAGGGTAATGCCAACATATGACGGACTTGTCTCAACGACTCTCTCTACAACCCCCTCAATTGAGAGATTCATAATATTGCTCTCAATAATCTCCGCTATATAGCCGTGCTCCCTGACCTCCGCAGCAAGGTACATCAACCCAAGGGAGGGTGAGTTGTTGGTAATCTCCTTGACGAACTCATACCCCTTGGCAATGGAGTCGTAGGGCGGATTTATGAAGGTTATTTTTCGGTTTGACATGAGTTAGAGAGAGGTTGAGATCAGTTGGCCAGCCAGGCAATTAAATACAGTTTACATCTTAGTGTAACCTAATCAATTGAATTACTGTCAGGATTAACAATAAGATAAAAGCGTGAATCACCACAGATTCCTGAAGCGTCAAACTTGACTCAACTGAAATCATAAACTATATTAGTATATAATTATATTCTAAATGGTGTTTGTTATGAATGAGATGCTACAAATCAGCTGTGACGAGTTGCGCGCAATGGCAGAGTCCTATCCTGATGAGATTGAGATCATCGTTGAGATGATGATCGAAGCGGAGGCTGATCTCTGCCAGGATCCAACCTGAAGCCACCTGAAAACAGGCAAAAAAAAGCCCGCTTTTAAGCGGGCTTTTTTAATGTCTTAACAATCAGTTAATTCACTGATTGATAGTAATCTATGAGGATTTAAGCAACCTCTGGACGGGAAATCTCTTTAGGAGGAGCAATACCCTGGCCCAACATTTCACGCACCTTGGTGCCTGAAAGCAAGAAGTTACTGGACCCACTCATCGAGCACGACATAACGCATCATATGATGTACTATTTAGTGCATCACTAACCATCATCGGGTGCACCATGCGTACAACACTAAATATCGACGACCAGTTGCTTTCAGAGGCCCAGCGCATCTGTGGAGTGACCGAAAAAACAGCACTGGTCCGCGAGGGACTACGCGCACTGATTGAACGCGAAAGCGCTCGCCGGCTGGCGCGGCTGGGTGGCAGTGAACCACAGCTGGAGCTCCCCCCCCGCCGACGTCCGGATGGCCAATGATTCTGGTCGACACCTCCGTTTGGATCGACCACCTTCGATCCGGAGACGACGCTCTGATGACCCTGCTCAATAGTGCCCAAGTCTTGATGCACCCCTTCGTCCTGGGTGAGTTGGCCTGCGGCAATCTGCGCCAGCGGGTAGAGGTATTGTCGTTACTGCAAAACCTGCCTCAGGCCGCTGTGGCTCAAGATGGCGAAGTGCTGTTTTTTATCGAGCAGCACGAATTAATGGGGCGTGGAATTGGCTATGTGGATGCCCACCTGATGGCAGCAGTGGTGCTGGATCGGGGAGCGCGTTTGTGGACCCGCGACAAGCGCTTACATATTTTGGCCGATAAGCTGGGAATGGCGTATGCGGCTGCTTGAAGATGTCCAATAAAGAACAGCATTCCGCTGGTGGTGATTGATCACAAGAGCCCTTCCACTAATTTAGCTTTAGACAATAAGGATCTAATAGCTGATCTATAAACAGAAGGCGATAAGGACAATCATTATGGATAAAAAAAAGCCCGCTTTTAAGCGGGCTTTTTTATTGCCTTAACAATCAGTTAATTCACTGATTGATAGTAATCCATGAGGATTTGAGCAACCTCTGGACGGGAAAACTCTTTAGGAGGAGCAATACCCTGGCCCAACATTTCACGCACCTTGGTGCCTGAAAGCAAGACGAAGTCCTCTTTGGTGTGATCAGGTGCTTCACACATCATCACAACCTTATTGAGTTTCTTTGAGTAGGCGGTGTGGTCAGCATTGAAGATTTCGATCTCCATGGCACCAGCAGGAACCTCTTCCTCAAAAATAGTTTGAGCGTCAAAGGCACCGTAGTAGTCACCCACACCAGCATGATCACGACCGATAATGAAGTGGGTTGCGCCCATGTTCTGGCGGAAATAGGCATGCAGTACCGCCTCTCTTGGGCCAGCATAGAGCATGTCAAATCCATAACCGGTCACCATTGCGCTGTTAGGTGGAAAATAGAGTTCCACCATCTTGCGAATCGCCGCATCACGCACAGGCGCAGGAATATCACCCTTCTTCAGCTTGCCAAGGAGCATGTGGATTACTAAGCCATCACAGCCGAGTCGATCCATAGCGATATGGCACAGCTCTTCATGAGCCAGATGCATCGGGTTACGGGTCTGGAAAGCAACAACCTTACTCCAGCCACGCTCCTGAATCTCATTACGAATCTCAACTGCAGTACGGAAAGTATCCGGAAAATCAGCCTGAAAATATGAGAAATTCAAAACTTGAATGGGGCCAGAGAGTGCAATGCGCCCCTGGTTGTTGAATGCAGAGACGCCAGGATGGTCTGAATCGGTTGTACGATAGACCTTCTCAGTCATCACTGCCATCTGTTCGTCACTGACGGTCTCAATCGATTCGATATCCATTACTGCCAGTACAGGGTTGCCTTCCATATTGGGATCCCTGAGCGCAATACGCTTGGCATCACCTATCGCATCTGTACTCTCCACCAGGCAGAGTACAGGTACGGGAAAGAAGCTGCCATCAGTAAGGGTCATCTTCTCAGAAGCACCCATCGCATCCGCAACTGACATATAGCCCTTCAGCGGATTGAAATAGCCTGCACCCATCATTACCGCATTACCTGCAGCCTGGGAGCTGATCACTACTGAGGGTAGGGATTCGGCCTCATGAGAGAGCTTATGGTGTGAATCGGGGTCATAGACAAACAAAGGTTGTAGTTCTGAGGAACCAACAGGGTTGATCATGACGTTTCTTCTCCTTCGTTTTGATCGCTAAATCTGTTTGTCCGATTTGAGCTTAAATTGAGAACATCAAACCGGATCTGCCCATTTTTGATATGTGGGTTGCATCTTTACGTTTCCCTGCCACATATAAGACAGTTTCTTAAAAATGCAATATAAACCACTGTTTTTTATTAAATAATACGAGCGTTACTTGCTCATACCTCTACTCAAACAGCCCATACCCTACCACAACAAGGAGTTATACAACCCAAGTAATTTTTTATGTGCTCAGCAAAATATCTGCTCTCAAATGGGCAAGCTGCCACTTGGCACTGTTTCGATTTTTCTTCTGCTCACGCATAGCCCTCTCTATCTCTAGGAATCCAGGCTCAATCCTGATGGGCCCGTCTCAGAAGATCGGCCAATCCACTATGGCGTTGCAAACCTCTCTTTATAGCCACTCTGAAGATGGCTTCTGTAGCAACCAGGCTGAATTGTTGTTTTGATCGTGTTACGGCGGTATAGATCAGCTCCCGGCATAGAACAGGGGTGTCACGTTTTGGAAGATGGAGCAGTACCCGTTGAAACTCAGATCCCTGACTTTTGTGTACAGTGAGCGCATAGACAGTCTCGCAATAGGGCAGACGGGATGGTGAAACCCAACGTATGGCACCATCCGAGCCGGCAAAAGCAACGGCTAACTCTTCGGGCTGATCGGGATGAGGCAGCACTATCCCTGTTTCACCATTATAGAGATTCAGCTGATAGTCATTTCGTGTCAGCATCACTGGGCGTCCGATATACCAGAGCTTGTTCTCCTGGATATAGCCCATCTCTTTCAATCGATCGGTTATCCCTTGATTGAGCTGTATTACACCGGAAGGCCCCTCTCTCAAAGCAGAGAGAATGCGAAATGAGTGCAGCATATCGAAAAGTCGATCGACAGTGGCACCCAACTTAAGTTGATCAAACAGGCCAGCAAAATGAGCAGCCCCCAGCGCAATGGTCTGCTGCTCATCCTCCAACCAACCTGTCTCATGGTCAGCATCTTCTCTGTGAAGGAGTTTGATCGCAGCCTCAACATCCCCCTGGTTGATCGCATTTGCGAGTCTGCCGATGGAACTCTCCTCAGAAAAACGGTAACTATGGCGCAATAGCGCCACGCTGTTACTCAACCCATTCCCAGACATGGATGGACTATCAACAGGTTGACCAGTGAGCTGTGAAAGGCTGTGGGCAAATACCTGATCCGGCCCTTCACAATCAGAACAGATATCACCAAGTACCGAACCCGCCTCTACTGAAGAGAGCTGATTGCGATCACCCAACAGAATCAGTCTGGCGCTCATGGGGAGGGCATCCAGTAGCTTCGCCATCAATGCCACATCAACCATTGAAGCTTCATCCAGGATCAGCACATCCAGTAGTAGCGGATGGTCATGATGGTGCCTGAAACCAGTACCCTGATGTGATATCCCAAGCATTCGGTGCAGAGTCGAGGCCTCTTCGGGGATTGCATCAAGCTGCTCCTGGGGCAAGGGCAATTTTGCCTTCGACTCTCTGATGGACTGCTGCAGCCGGGCTGCTGCCATGCCAGTGGGTGCTGCCAGTCCGATACGCAGATTTTGACCACCAGGCTGTTGGCGTAACAACGCCACAATACGTACAACGGTTGAGGTCTTACCTGTCCCCGGTCCACCAGAGATAACGGTGAGATTTGACAATATAGCAGTGGCAGCTGCGCACTTTTGCCAATCTGTGGTCTGCCCTTGTGGGGTTTGAAACAGAATATCGAGATCCTCACTCAATTTTTTTTCATCAATTGAGGCTGGTCTCTGCTGTTCACGGGATAGAAGCACGCCAGCCAGACGCTGTTCATAATCCCAGTAGCGATGGAGATAGAGCCTGTTGTTCTCATCCAATACAAGTGGCTGCCAGAGAACGGGCTCCCCTACTACACCACTGCTCAATAGTTCCGAGCGCCACTCTTCCATTGTCGGGAACTTCACTACCAGCCCATCGGCTGGAGTGATTTCCGATTCAGCAAGTTCATCCAAATCAAGACAGACATGCCCTTCATGTGTCGCGCGGCAGCTCAATGCGACAGCCAATGCCAGATTCAGACTGGGACTTTCCGCTTCTGAAAGCAGAAAAAGCGCCATGTAATAGTCCAGGTCACCAATCACTTTATGTTGGCGCAACGCCTTCAAAAAGTCTCCCAGCTCCTGCTGTTTTTGAAATTCAGGCCATAGATTCAAAGCTGGCCTCCAATCAGATTATCCAATGCCTCGATGAACTCGGCGGGTGGTCGTTCCTGCAATATTCCCAACTGCTGATCACCATCCGGGTGCATTCCTCGAAGAAACAGATAGAAGACACCACCAAAATGGCGGTCATAGCTATAGTCTGGAATACGCAGCCGCAAATAACGATGCAGAGCCAAGGTATAGAGCACATATTGCAGGGAGTAGTGATGTCCCACCATGGCCTGGGCCAGTGCCTGTTTGTGATAGGCCGGGTAGTCTGCTCCCAGCCAGTTCGACTTATAGTCTGCCAGGTAGTAGCGTCCCTGAACCTCAAATACCAAATCGATATATCCCTTGATGAAGCCATCAACTGAGGCACTGTTTACTACTCCCAAGCCTTCAAGTAGACCTGGGGTATCACTAAAACTGCATTTATCGGCCAGAGCATATATCTGATTGGTGTTAAATGCCTTAATCGGAAAATGAAATGACATTTCATTCAGGCGCTGCTTGTTAGAAACATCCCCTAATCTGATACCCTCCCCGGATAGTGGCGTCTGCAGCAGGGCCAACATCCACTCTACGACTACAGCGCTCCAGCAGGAGTCAATACCAAACAGCTGAAGCTTCTCCCCTACCAACCCCTCCACTGCGTGAAGGTCAGGTTGATTAAAATCGAGCTCTTCAAGAATCGCATGCAGACAACTACCTGGCCCAGAACCTCTGGGAAAGCCATGCACATCCATTTTCTCTTCAAATTCCGCAGCAGAAGAACCGGCTGAGACCAAACCATCATGATCCGGTAGATCCTCTGGCAATCCTGCAACCAATGAAGAGAAACTTGATACTTGCAAGTGCTTGGGGATTCGAATCGATAGTTGTCTTGCCGGATTAAGCTCCGGTGGCAGTGCCAAAGGCATTTGCCCCTCGACCTCGAATTCAGGCATCGGGATGATCTCAATCGTACCTTGTGCTGATTCAGATAACATCGCCAGCCGCTGCTCATCCTGTTTCTGTTCTAATGCCTTTGCTGCTGCCTGCCAATCACTCAATTCATCACTCGGCTGGTGTAATCCACCACTATGCAACAACCAACACAATGCAGATTGACGACTCGATTTATTCAATCCCCAGGGTAGATAACAGCGAAAGCGCGAACGGGTCAGTGCCACGTAGGCCAAACGAAGGTTTTCTGCCTGAACCTCATATTGGCGATAGTTAAAGTTTTTAGATAAACGTTCAGGTCCAAGCTCAAGGGTTGGTGCATCGTTAGCTGCTGGATCATGAAAAAGAAAGGGTTTATTAGAATTCTTTTCGACAGACTCATCCCACAAATAGGGACAGAATACGATACCGTACTCCAATCCCTTGCTGTGGTGCATTGTGTCAATTCTGACCAGATCCCCATCACTCTCAAGGCGCAACAAACGTTCCTCATCCTGTGAACTGGATTGGCGTTGATAGCGATACCAGGTAACCAATCCCTCCATCCCTGGTCGCTGAGCACTATCCTGTTGTTGTATCAGTTCCACCAAGTGGTAGAGGTTGGTAAGCCGCCGCTCCCCATCCTGATAGTCGAGGAAGCGGTTTTCGACTTCGAATTCGCTCATCAGTCCTCGGAACATTACGATAAATCCACTGCTGCGCCATAGCTGATGGTATTCAAAAAAGCGTTTGGAGATCTGGCTTTGCGCCTTTTCGTCAAAATTCAAGTTATCTATCTCTGCCCCGCGCCATCCAAACAGGAGAGTCGCCAGAGCGGCACGCATTGCACGCTCACGATGGGGTTCCAATAGTGCAATCAAAACCCGCTCCAATGCCTCAGCTTCCACACTCAAGTAGACACTCTGTTGGCTGCTGCGGACACTCGATATCCCCTTTGTGCCCAGAGCCGTTGCAATTTGAGCAGCCTGCTTGTGGGTGCGAACAAGGATCGCAATATCGCTGCCAATCACTTCCCGTTGCCCGATCTTGATTCGCCTTGATGAGGCGGATGTGAGTAGACTGGCAACCTCCGCAGCGGTGGTGTCAGCCACCCTCTGGCGTAGATCCTCGATTGATTGTGTTGGCTCATCAGGCAGGCGCCAGATCTGCAAAGCCGCTGCTTTTTTATTCCGCTCCGTCAGTTGATCCATCTGCCGATCCGCTGACCGGGTTGTGTGGAAGGTGATTCTTGAATCGAAGAAAGGGTGTGGGGAGAAACTGAACAAACTGTTGATGGCAGATACCATCTCAGGTGTAGAGCGCCAATTGGTATCCAGACTATGCAGCTTGGCGACACCATTTTCTCTGGCATGCAGATAGGTAAAGATATCGGCGCCACGAAAACTGTAGATTGCCTGTTTCGGGTCGCCGACCATAAACACCGGCTGATCTGTGGCGTGATAGATACGATCCAATATCTCGTATTGTATCGGATCTGTATCTTGAAACTCATCCACCAGTGCAGCGCGATAACGCTTACGTAACTTCCCCCCCAATTCTCCTGAGTGATCTTTTTGCAATGCTATTTGAAGTTGCAGCAGCAGATCATCATAGGACCACTCTGCGGATTCTGCCTGGCGTTTCGGCAACTCCGCCATCATGTACTCATACATGGCACCTTGCCATGCCACCAGAGCCTGTTTAAAAGCAGCTATGCAGGCCTCAGCAATTGGCAGATAGTTTTCCAGCGCTTGGAAAAAAGGGTGTTGAGGGGGAGACTTGCCCGCCTTAACTGCTGCCTGTATGACTTGTGGCGTGAATCGCTCCACTTTTTCGAACGGTGCTACATAGATATTCCCATTCAGCCACAGATCCATACTATTGCACCAACCGGTCACCCATTTGGACTGATAGACCCTGCCATTTAAAACCTGATTGTCACTCAGCAGTTTCTGAATATTATCCCGCTCTGAACTCCAGCCAGAACGAAGCTCAGATAATTTTTCCTGCGCCTGGCTCTCAATCGCCTCAATTCCATCAGGCCAGCTTGCAGATCTGACTTCAAGATAGGGTTTACCCAGTGCCGGTTTAAGTCGATTCAGCAGCTCATCCGGAGTTGCAACCACAGCCTGCAATGCCTCTAAAAAGGGTTGTGATAGGCGGGATACCTCACGACGCCAGAAATCATCTGCAATCTGCTGCAGCCTGATCGCCTGATCAGGTACAAGTTCAGTATGAAAGGACTGTCCACTTTCAAAGGCAAACTCAGTCAAAACTCGCTGACAAAAACCATGAATTGTAAATATTGCTGCTCGATCGAAACTGGCGAGTGCTAAATCCAACTGACGGATGACTCTGGGTTTATCAGCAAGCTTTTGATCCAGAGCAAACAGCAGAGGATCAGATGATTCTCCCCCCTGAAACAACTGCCTTGCTTCAATAAGCCGCTGGCGGATTCGGGTTTTCAACTCTGCTGTTGCCGCTTGGGTATAGGTCATCACCAAAATCGATTCAGGGCCCATCTCCCGCTCCAGCAAGAGTCTGAGATAGAGACTTGAAAGTGTATGGGTCTTGCCAGTACCAGCGCTGGCTTCGACAAGATTGACGCCTTCCAGAGCGACCTCATCAATCTTCATACTAATCCCACTCCAGGTGAGTCAGCAGTGGTTGAAGCAGTGTCTGGCTGGTCTCTGCAAACGCATCTTGATTCAGAGCGTAGCCTTGGTATAGCAGATGATTGTAGGGTTTAAATGCATCTCCCGGATTGCGTGAATTACCAAACCATTTTTTTTCCGCTTCCTGCAGCGCCTTTTCTCTATCTGCCTCTGGATTTTTCTCCATAAAGCGCCATGAAGTTCCGGGATAGAAAGGCAGTGGCGCATTCATTCCTTTCTGGTAGGCATGAATCAGTTGCGTCAAAAATTGCTCTGTCTGTTCCACTGGCTTAAAGCGACCTACCCTTTTCGCATCCAGCAAATGAGTCTCAAGAGCGACACCTTGTGGCTGCAGATGATTCAAAACCAAGTGGCGAATCCACTGTTTCAAAATTTGATTGGGATAAAGATTAGATGTGCTGTAGGCCAACATGCCACAGCAGTTGACCTGTCGCAGATGACCTCTGAGCCTCACTTTATCAATAGCAATATCAACTTCAAGGGGTTCAGGCAACCACTCTCCCTGGTATGAGCGTACCTGCCCGGCCGTTGTCTGAGCCTGTTGCAGCATTTGCCCGAAGATTAGTTTGCCTGCATTACCGTGGGGTAGTAGACCTTGTGCATCGAACCGTTCAAACAAACCCTCTGCAAGATACTCCTGCAGTAGTAAATCAACGAGTTGATGTTCCAAGTCACTCCGGTCAAAGGATTCTATGGTAAACAGTTCACGCTCTTCAGGCAGCCGCTCTATCTGATCCAGCTTCAGGCCTAAACGCTCCTGCGCAAAAACCCGTTGCGGGTTTTCAAAAAACTGAATCATCAAATCGAGTTCCACAACTCCCTCGTCGACTTGCGCCACAAGGGGCTGCTCAATCAAGGGACGATCCATTGCCTTGCCACGACCTACGCGCATGGCAGCTTCTCGCATCTCCTCAGAGAAGCTGAACAGAGTGCTCTGTTGAAGAAAATAGTCCGCTGAAAAGGGTTGCAGAGGATGTTTATGGATGATCTCTGCCAAACCCGCCTCACCCACCATCTGTGTGAGACAGTCACGCAACTCCTCAACCACCACCGAGGCGGGCATCGGGCTGTTATCCCGCTGGCTATGGCCCTGATAACTGATCACAAGGCGGTCTCGGGCAGAGAGCAGTGTCTCCAGAAAGAGATAGCGATCATCCACACGGCGGGATCTATCCCCTGAACGAAACTCCTGCTTCATCAGGTCGAATCCCAATTCATTTTTTTGCCTGGGAAATACGCCATCATTCATGCCGAGTAGATAGATAACCCGAAAAGGTAGACTGCGCATCGGTGCCAAGGCGCAAACGTTGACACCTCCGCCCAGGAACCCCCTGTCGAGAGACTGCTTAAAGATCTCTCCAAGCCTGTGCCGAACCACAGCCAGAGAGACAGGCGCTGAAAAGTTTACAGCCACAGCCTCTTGGGTCATCTGATCAATGGCTTCTCTTACTGCTATCAGTTGCTGCTCAGTCGTTTCATCCAACTGAAAGAACTGCTCTATCACATCGTCTAATCGGGCGTGCCACTGTTGAGGCGATGCCGACTCTCCAAGCATATGATCCAGGCCGAACACCCCATCACTGAAAGCAAGCAGACCACCTAGCCACTGAGTGGATGAGCCTTCCACAGCATCCAACGCAAAAATGCCATGCCAAAGTTGTTCTCCATCTGCGGGGAATGCATAACCCAACATAAGCTGACGTAATCCTGCACGCCAGGTATTTCGTTCCTCTTCAGGTAGACCGAAATCGAGTTTGTTTGCACCATCCCTCCCCCAGCGAATGGCGGCTTGATCGATCCATTGAGTAATCTGTTCGAACCCCTCCTCATCCAGCTCAAACCTGCTGCGTATGGCGGGCTGTTCCAACAGACTCAACAAATCGTTCACACCATAGCGGGAACCCGGCAATGCTAAAATTTTCAGCAGCGCCTCGGCAATCGGATTGGTCTGCTGCATACTGATATCACTGATCCGATAGGGTATTACCGGTCGACTTCCTGGTGTTGAAAACACCGCTTCCAATAAGGATGCATAGCGATCAATTTCCGGTGTCATAACCAATATTTCATCTGGTCGAAGAGCTGGCAACTCATCCAGTGCTGCCAACAATTGATCATAGAGCACCTCGACTTCACGCATCTGGCTATGACAAAGATGCATAGCAATGGAGTGATCGGGCAGAGATCCAGGTTGTGGTGGTTCAAGGGCCAGGATCTGGTTTTGCATTTGATGTAGTAGGGTCTGGTCAGACTGGATTTTGAACAGCTCCGTACTACCAGGATCCATTTCATTGATGGCTGCGAAAAAATCCCTACCCTGACGCCCCAAAGTGGCAAGTAGTGGATGCCCAACATCCAGATAGAGTTCCTCTCCAGTGCCTGTCAGGTTGAGACGAGCCTCCTCTTCAGGTGTGACAATTTCAGCCCAATGGGCCTCACTCGGATTCAACAGAAACAGATGCACATCCATCCATTCAGACAATTGCTGCAAAATCCCCAAATATCCGGGAGAGAGTGTAGGCACACCAAAAATTGAAACTCGAGGATAGTCTTCCTGTGGAAGCTCCCCACTCGCAACGGAGTGGAAAAGTGACTGCTGCAGAGTGACCCAATGCAGGTCGTCCTCAGACACCAGTTGCTGCCACAGATCCGCTTGCCACTGATCGCCTGAAATAACCGAGTCACCCTCTTGCCATGACTGAATCCAGTCTGGTCGATAGAGAAGATATTGGTCAAATAGAGTAGCCAGATATTGCGCCAACTGAAACTGGCGTAGCTCTCCGCCTTGGGAGAGATATTGTCTGACCTCAGCATATGCGGGTCGCTGACACTGAGTCGACAACAGCCCATGTATCCGCCATGTCAGACTTTTTGGCTGATAGCCATCCTGATGGGGAACCTTGGGCAGCAATTTTTCGAACAGCTGCCAAAGAAAACTGGCGGGAAGGGGAAAATCCAGGTTTGCACAGATGCCCAATCGACTGGCAATCTGCAGTGATAACCAGCGCCCCATACCTGGATGTTGCACCACGATCTGCTCTTTCTGCAGTGGTGCGGCGACAGGTTCGGAAAGCAACTGTGCAAGTTGCTGTGCCAAAACCTCAAGCTGATTGGATTGATAGAGCCTCAACATGAGGCCGTATTCTACCCTGCTTTAGACTCAATACCTGAGTCTTATAAAAAAAAATGAAATAAACTACAGATCCCCAGTTTTAGCTCTCCAGATCATTGGATCTGTTTGACCTGCAATAGGCGCTACGATCGTGTGGTGCTTCAGACTAATTTTGGGTGTGCTGATTCTGGCTTGTACGACTTCTTACTTTGGGTGCCAACACAACATCCATGATCTCTAATACCTTATCTGGAACTGCTTCCAGGTATCGATCCATATCCTGCTTTTGTAATCCAGTAGTTTGCAAGGCACCTTCATCGATCTGTTCGAAAACCTCTTCCAAGCTATAACCATTGATTTCAGCATCAGCTACTGCAGCAGCAATATGCAGCAGAGCTGTTTCAAGCTGATGCTGCTCAGCTGTGGATGGCCGGTGGTGACGTGCCACAACATCGACAATACTCTCTGGCAACTTCCACTTTCTTAACAGCGCTTCTCCAACATCCATGTGTGTAAACCCCAACACATCATGTTCGGTCTCAGCCAGTAAGCCATATTCACCGCCAGTTATCAGAAGGATATCCCTGGCCTCCTGGGGTAACTTGAGAAAAATAGCCAAACGACCTATATCGTGTAGCACCCCCATAACAAACAACCGTTCGCTGTGGAGCACATGACAATGACTGGCAAGCTCTCCAGCGATCACCCCCGTGGTAATGGAGTATCGCCAATATTCAGCCATATCGACCAAATCGCCAGGGATACCGGTAAAGACTTTAGCTGCTGTGGTGGCCATAACCAGATTGCGCAGCTCTTCTGTACCGATAATGGTGATTGCTCTTGAAATAGTATCCACAGGTACCTGCAAACTAAAAAAAGCACTGTTTACTACTCTTAGCAGGCGGGCAGAGAGGTCAGAATCCTGGGAAATAATATCCCCAAGCGTCAATGCAGAATAGTTAGGCGCGTCAATCAAACGATTCACTTTCACACAAACATCTGGCAGTGAGACCAGTTGATCAAGCTCTATAACAAGTTGTTGCGGTGTCATGACATGCGCCTCGCGAGGGTAATTCACCAACCAAACAAAAAAACACTTAATGCATTGATTTTAATTACATTATTGGATATTCGACTCAACCACAGTGGTTTATAAACCTATCCTCTTTCAATAGTTATCGACATAATAGGGCAAAGCTTGACCAAAACAGTATGTGAAATCGCAGGAGTAAGCAGCACCATGCCCTATTTCATTTTTAAAATCAGCCCAGACCAAACCCTTGAATACCTGGATGAAATAGAAAAATATCGATCAGCTCGCGAGAAGGTTAGAAGCCTGAGAGCAACCCACCAGGACGATGACGGAACCACATACAGAATGGTCTTTGCAAAAACCATTGGACAGGGTGAAATTCTGCTCACGCCATCCAACAACAATGAAGAACAGATCATCGGTGATGACTAGGGCCTGTTAACACTAATCGAATAGGCCCTAGTGTAGTGTCCTAAAATGTTTAACGATTTTAGCCTAACGAGAAGCTATGAAACGGCAACCACGGGCCGATAACACATTTATTCAAAAAGATATTGTTCATCTGATCTGTTCTTCATGCTAATCTTTATTGGATAGGTCATTTGCCTGGCCTCGGTAGCCGATAAAAGTCAGAAGCACTGCCAATAACTGGCGATGTAGCCCATGATCCATTGAAGGACCCGTCAATAGTGTCTACAAAAGACAGAAAAAATAGATATCAGAGTCAGTTTCAGCCGGTGTTGAATCGCTGTAAGGATACTGTCATTGTATTCATCAATGCACTAATGACAGAGCTGTTCAACAATACAGACAAAGCGCTCACAAGCTTTGCCCAAAAGGCTGAAACCAACGAGGTTCAGAACCGTTTTTTTGAAGCTATGGCGATGATCAGAAATCGTCATGGATTAGTGGAACATGAATTTCGGGAATTGGTAAATGAGGGTTTTGATAAGTTCTGGAAAGACCAACCCGAGATAGACGGCTTCTCCAGCCTGGATGAGGATACGGAACTGGAACTGGTCGACCAGGAGTCGATGGACGTCAATACGGCCCTGGAGAATATGATCAGCCGTACTATAGGCCACCACCGGGCTCAGCTTTATGCCCTGGGTCAAAGACTCAGTGTGGTCAGCGGCGGCCGCAGTGTTAAACACAAGCAGATTCCTTCTGGACCTCACCACCTCGCACATGCCTTTAACGATGCTATTGACGCCCTGGGCCTGGAAGCACGTATCAAAGTCATCATACTTGCCCTGTTTGATAAGTATGTACTGAAGCAGCTGGGCTCAATCTACGACGATTTCAACAACAGCCTCAAAGAAGCAGGCGTTCTGCCCCACCTGCGCCCCTCCATTCAGAAGTCTCCTGACAGCAATGAGCCAGGATCTGCAGATGGGGAAGAGCATGATGAAAACATGCCGGAGCAGACTCAGGAGGAGCTGGGAGAGGAACTGTTCGGCTCGATACTGGATATGATGGCCAATCGCAGGCGCGTATCCCCTGAAAAGGCGAAGGCCAAAGCCGCTGCCGCTCAAGCAGCAGGCAGACAGCCTGGTGCCTCTGCTCCAGCGACTCAAGAGAACCTGGTCAGTGCACTCGACAATATTCAGCCAGAAAAACGGTTTGAATATGTACCGGATATCAATGCACCCGGTAGTGCTATTGCAAATATAGAGATCGATGAGCAATTCCTCATCCGAGTCAAACACACACTGGCTGAGGAGCGGCATAAGCTCTACACAGAAGTTGGTGCTGACCGCCTGGAATCAGCAGACGAAGACACCATCGATCTGGTCGGTATGTTGTTCGAATACATGTTGAATGATCCCGTATTGCCCGCTGTGGCAAAGGCGCTGATCAGTCATTTGCACACACCCTACCTCAAAGTCGCGATTATCGACCGTAAGTTACTCACCGACAGTGATCATGAAGCCAGACAACTTCTTGATTCCCTCGTTGAAGCAGGCAGCCATTGGATAGACGAACGCAATCTGAAACGGGGTATTTATCCCGATATGCAGAATGTGGTCGACCGTGTGTTGAAAGAGTTTTCTGACAATGTCAGCTTGTTTGGCACCCTGCTGGAAAATTTCAAGAAACGCATGGATGAGTTCCGTCGTAAATCGGACATTCTTGAAAAACGCGCTCAGGATTCCATCAAAGGCCGGGAAAAACTGAATATTGCCCGCCAACGCTCTTCTCAAGAGATGAAAGCTCGTTCGTTCAGTGAGCACCTTCCCAAGCCTGCAAAAGAGTTTCTCGAACAGACCTGGGTCGACAAGCTCATTTTTGTTTTACTGCGTCACCCAGACGGTGAGATGAGTGAAGACTGGAAAGAGGCCCTGCAGATTGCTGACGAAATCGCCTGGGCATTCGAGCCAAAAACAGAAAAAGAGCGGCAGGAACTGGAGCAAACCCTGCCTGATTTACGTAGATCTATTGAGCAAGGCCTGGCCTCATTGGGCGGTTTTCACCAGGAAAAGAGCCAAACACTGTTTGGTCTGCTCAGTAGTGCCGAGACAGCCACTATCGCTTCAGAACAAGCCACTACTACGACACCGGAAAAACCCCCTCAAAAAGAGGCTGAGGTTGTTGATGAAGCCAAAGAGCCGCTGACCAAGCCCCAGTTGAAGGCAGTGCCAAGTAAGGCTCCGGATAGTGCTGATGATTCGGTTTCTGATGATGAGTCCATACCTGAAGATGAAGAAGCGATGATGGAAAAATTGCGCAAAATTCGCTTCGGGACCTGGTTTGAAATTCGTGATGCTCAAAGCGGTGAGACTAAAAAGGTTAAACTTTCCTGGCTCAGCCCCCTTACCGCCTCATGTATGTTTGTCGATCGTGCTGGTGTTCAAACCGCCATCAAACCACTTAGAACACTGGCTCAAGAGATTTTAAAAGGAGAATCAACCATCCTGGAAGACAGTGGAGACCCATTCGTCGAAAGGACACTGCATGCTATTCGTCGCATGCTGCAGCGCTCACTGAAAACCACCGAAGATATTGCCAGTGAGTTGATCGAGGATGAGGAGAATGACGGCAAAGAAGCCCGATAATTTTAGGAGACATCATGCAAGATAAACGTCAAACTCCGCGAAAGGTGGCTGACCAGATTTTAGAATTACACGACAAGGTCTCAGGTAGCAGTCTGGGAAGACTTGTCAATATAAGTGCTGAAGGACTGATGTTACTCAGCCAGGAACCGATGATAACCGGATCTGTGTTTCAGCTGAGCTTGATTGACCCACAATCCAAAGACAAGCCAACAGATTTCAGTGCTGAGGTTGTGTGGTGCACAGAAGCATCGCAACCGGATAGCTATTGGAGTGGCTTCAGAATCCTTGAGATCGCAAATGACGATATTCTTCATATCGATAAGCTGATACTCACTTGGTATACGGATTAACCAGCCTTTGAGAACAAATAGAGATTGGTGGTGATTGTTAAGGAGAGTCAGAGCGAGACAGAAACTTAAATCTCATCGGTTCAGTTCAACATTGCCAGGCGATTTCGTTCAAACTCATTCAACACTTTTTTCACATAGTTTTGTGTTTCAGGATAAGGGGGGATTTTCTTCCCATACTTGATGACTGCGTTTTCACCCGCATTATAGGCAGCAAGCGCCAGCTTGATGTCAAACTCAAACATTTTCAGCAGATCCTTTAGATACTCTGCGCCACCCCGCAAATTTTGCTCAGGGTCATAAGAGTTCGCCACACCATATCTTTTTGCCGTGGCAGGCATCAATTGCATCAGCCCTTGTGCACCTTTTCTTGAGACTGCCTTAGGATCATATGCAGATTCCACTCGCACAACGGCATGCAGCAAGCCCGGGTGTAGATGCAGCCGTTTCGCTATATCATCTATGAAGGGTGTGACTTTAGCTTTGTTTTCACGCAATTTTGCCAGACTGTAACGACTGTTCCGGCTTTTTTTCTTGCCACTGCGCCATACCAGCCGATAATTGCCTTTCATCGGTTTGTCAGTGAAGTGAGTACTGCCGTTCGGCCCCTTGTATTTGTAAATCTCAGCCTCTACCGAGAGTGGCATGAGGAATACCAGCCCCGCCAGGAACAGTATTCCCACAGCTCCCCTTGCAGTTTTGAAATTTATTTCAGACACAGCCCATCTCTTAGATCAACTATTAAGAGTGGTGTCGGCTTGCAGGCTTTAAACTTGAAATTCAAGATTCTCCAGATCCTCTTATATCAGCACTATTCAAGCACCACAGCACTTTTTGAATTTTTTACCACTACCACAGGGACATGGCTCGTTTCTTCCGACTTTAGGCTGTTTTCGAACCTCTGTCTTTGGCGATACCAACTCGCCGTCAACAAAATACCATTTACCGTCCACTCTGGTGAAATGGCTAATTTCGTGGTGGGGTCGAATCGTTCCCCGCTCCTTGTAGGTTGCTATAAACTCGACGCTCCCCTCTTCGTCATCAGCAGTGCCTTTATCTGTCTCAACCACCTCTAACTTCAACCACTCTGAATTTTCAGCCCAGCGGCGGGTAGCATTTATATCATGATCATGACGATGATCGGGATGAAGAGAGTGATGCAGAAATTCAGGGTTATTGATTACAAATGCACAGTAGCGTGCACGCATCAGTGTTTCTGCGGTAGCTGCTTGCGTATTGCCTTTCAGAATTGGTTCACAGCAGGTCTCAAACTCATTGCCTGACCCGCAATAACATTCTGCCATCTTTCTCTCCCAACTTGTTCAGAGGTTCCATAGGGGTAAGTTGGGGGAAACAATACCATGAGGTCAGCACAGCACCAAGATACGGCACCATCTGATTGAATAATTTTGCTGGAGATCACGCGCCTTGGTAAGCAAGGCCAGGCATTTGATAAAAATGGGCATTGTTAGCCCAACCTATTGTTTTTATTAGTAACAGTAAAAAAAGGCGGGTGCTGAACCCACCTTTATGCCTCTTTCATCGAGGCGATACTGTCAGGCGGAACGAGCCCATCTTGAAATCCCCTGTTCTCACTTTACCGGTTTAGAGAACTTCTAGGTTTCGCTCCTACGGGGTGAATTATACTTGATGAATATGAAGATTTTATGACGCTTACTGACTATTCAAAGACCCAGCTCCCGTGCCCGTCTCTCCAGACGCTTTATCGAAATGGGGTATTTTGTACCCAATTCCTGAGCAAAAAGTGAAATTCTCAGCTCCTCCAACCCCCAACGTATCTCTTCGATTCTTTCATCGGCTCGCCCCTCTTTTCTGCACAATTCATCCCACTGCTGCCACTTCAGCTGTAGACCAGCCATCTCCTGCATCCTCTGTTGATCCCTGACAGCAGAATGAGCCAACTTTTCAGCTCGTTTTAGCACCCCATTCAGGTATCGGGGATACTCCTGAAGCTGCGTTTCAGGGACTGATTGCAAGAACCCCTTATAGAGCAGTCGATCCAGATGGCTCTGCATATCCAGGACCGACTTCATCCAATTTATCTGGCTGATGGAATTCACCGCTTTATGTGCCTGATTATAGGCTTCCAATATATTCAGCAGTTGCTTGCACATCTCATTGGAGATGGTCATCAATGCCCCTTTGCATGAGGTGCAGCGGGATTCAAAACTGGCCGCGTCCCTAATTTCGGACTGACCATCCAGAAAGGTCTTGTCGAAGACCTTATTGACCAGTTCATTCTCAATATTTTTAGCCTGTAAGTTACCGATACCTTCAGGCGCAGCGGGAACCTTGGCGTACATCAGTCGTATGCGATCCAAATTCAACAGATTCTTACGTAGATAGCGCGTCTCCTTAGGCAGCTTGAGCATCAGCAGACGTCTCACACCGGCTTTATGTGCCGCCTGAGCATTGAACTCAGAATCGAGTAGTTGAATGGCGACACTATCACCTTCGTCTATCAGTGATGGATAGCCTTG
This sequence comes from Candidatus Thiodiazotropha sp. AKAK3, assembly GCF_058244645.1. Taxonomy (NCBI): domain Bacteria; kingdom Pseudomonadati; phylum Pseudomonadota; class Gammaproteobacteria; order Chromatiales; family Sedimenticolaceae; genus Candidatus Thiodiazotropha; species Candidatus Thiodiazotropha sp. AKAK3. Next base: position 68,896 of record NZ_JBSYOQ010000035.1, on the reverse strand, counting down.
CAGTAGAATCCCCCCCTGCTCCACCGCCAACTGCTTGGGTAGTGGTTCAAAATCCCAGGATTTCAATCCATTGCGTTCCAGTTCCGGTGAACTGAGCTGGCGGTGCTCAGCCCTTTTCTGGGTCGCATGTTGTCTCTTCAAGCTGGATAGATTGCGGCTTGATTCCAACTGTTTACCTGATTGATCGACAACCTTCAGGCGCATTTGCAGATGCAGCGGTAGATCGTTCTGATTCCAGGCATCCTCTGGAATATGTACACCACTCAGCTGCTTCAGTCTCTCCCCCAAAACCTGCACTAGTGGACGATCGCTGGGCTTAACGCCTGACAGGCAAGCATCAGCAAAGTCGGGTACCGGTACAAAAGAGCGGCGTATTGACTTAGGCAGCCCTCTGATCAGCATAATGACACGCTCTCGCAACATGCCGGGGACAAGCCATTGCAGGCGGGCATCGCTGACCTGGTTGAGCACATCCTGAGGTACGACCAGGGTCACACCATCGGCATTGGTACCTGGTTCAAATTGATACTCCAATGGTAGCCGCATACCATTTAAATCGAGCTTCTCAGGGAACAGATCACTCGAAACCCGTTGCGACTCATCACGCATCAGATCTGCTTCTCTAAGATAGAGCAACTTCGGTTTGTCCTTTGACTGTTTACGCAACCATTTCTCGAAGGCAGGCGTGGTGGATATACCCTCAGCGATCCGTTCCTCATAAAAGCTGTAGATACGCTCCTCATCCACCAAAATATCCCGTCGCCTCGATTTCGCCTCGAGTTCATGTATTTCAGCAATCAACTCCTGATTGTGTCTCCAGAAAGGGGCTCGGGTATGGAAATCCCCATCTACCAGAGCAGAACGGATAAAGACTTCCCTGGCGACGACCGGGTCAATGGGACTGAAATTTATCTTTCGTCTGGGGGTCAGTGTAATGCCGAAAAGGGTTACCTTCTCATAACCGGCAACTTGTCCCCGCTTCTTCTCCCAATGGGGCTCTGAATAGCTTCGTTTCAGCAGATGACCTGCAGATTTTTCTATCCATTCAGGCTGAACCTGCGCAATGGTTCTGGCATAGAGTTTTGTTGTTTCCACTAACTCTGCCGCGATAATCCATTTTGGCTGCTTCTTGAAGAGACCTGAGCCTGGGTAGATAAAAAAACGGCTGTTTCGAGCCCCCATGTAGTCATGAGACTTACTTTTAAATCCAATATGGCTCAGCAGACCACTGAGCAACGCCATATGAATCTCTTCATAGCCCGCCTCTGCAGTCGCCTCTCGATAGCCCATCTCATGCATCTGGCCACGTAACTGGGCATGGATATCATGCCACTCCTGTAGACGATTCCAGGAGAGAAAGTGCTGTTTGCACCAGCTATGAAACTTCCTTTTGGAGAGGTGTTTGCGTTGCTCTTCAACCTCTTTCCAGAGGGACAGATAGCCCATAAAATCAGACTGCTCATGGCGATGCTTTGCATGAGCTTCATCCGCCTGCTGCTGCTTCTCAAGCGGACGCTCCCTGGGATCCTGAACGCTCAATGCCGCTGCAATCACCAATACTTCTGACAGGCAGTGATGATGAGCCGCTTCAAGCAACATCCTGCCAATGCGTGGATCAACCGGCAGACGTGAAAGATGTCGTCCCAATCGGGTAACCCGGCGATCACCATCTACAGCACCGATCTCCTCCAATACCCGATAGCCATCTTTGATCAAGCGGTCGTCTGGAGGATCGATAAAGGGAAAATCACTGATATCCCCCAGTCCAAGCAGTTTCATCTGCAGGATGACTGAGGCTAGATTGGTTCGCTGGATTTCTGCTTCTGTAAACAGTGGGCGTTGAGTGAAATCCTCCTCGGTATAGAGTCGGATGCAGATACCGGCAGCGACACGTCCACAGCGTCCTTTCCGTTGATCAGCTGAGGCCTGAGAGACTCGCTCTATGGGTAGTCGCTGCACCTTGCTGCGATGGCTGTAGCGGCTGATACGGGCAAAGCCGGTATCAATCACATAACGGATACCGGGAACTGTCAGTGATGTCTCTGCCACATTGGTGGCCAGGACGATCCTGCGACTGGAATGAGGCTTAAAAACCCTCCCCTGCTCCTGAGCGCTCAATCTTGCATAAAGTGGCACCAGTTCAGTTGCTTTCAATTTATGTTTGCGCAGGTTTTCTGCAGTCTCGCGTATCTCCCGCTCACCACTCAGGAAAACCAGTATGTCTCCATGGGAGACAAGGGAGAGCTCATCCACGGCATCGACAATCGCCTGCTGCATCGGATCATCGCGTTCATTTTCCGGCTCATCCTCTTGTGTACGATAACGCACCTCTACTGGATAGGTGCGCCCCGACACCTCGATGATAGGTGCCTGATCGAAGTGATCGGCAAAACGCTGAGGATCAATCGTTGCTGAGGTAACGATCAGTTTCAGGTCAGGTCTCTTAGGCAGTAGCTGCTTCAGATAGCCCAGCATAAAATCGATATTCAGGCTTCGCTCATGGGCTTCATCAATGATCAGAGTATCATATTGGTTAAGATAGGGATCTTGCTGTATCTCTGCCAGCAGGATGCCGTCAGTCATCAACTTGATATGCGTCAGTGGGCCTACATGGTCGCTGAAGCGGATTTTATATCCTGCATGCTCTCCCGTTTTAGAGTCCAGTTCTGCGGCGACCCTGGCTGCCAGAGCACGTGCTGCCATACGTCGTGGTTGAGTATGACCGATAAACCCGGACACGCCTCGTCCAAGACTCAGGCAGATTTTCGGTAGCTGTGTCGATTTGCCTGATCCAGTCTCACCACAAAGAATCACTACCTGATTTTCTGAAATCAATCTCTTGATCTCATCCAAGCGCTGACTGACCGGCAGCTCAGAAGGAAACGAGGGTCGTGGGATAAGTGCCTGACGCTTTTCAAGTCTCTGCTGGGAGGCCTTGATCTGCTGTGTGAGATCGAGCATCGCCTTAGAGTAGTTGGCATCCTTTTCAGCGCGCTTTTTCAAACCCCGCAGGCGTCGCCTGAATCGATGACGATCTGCCATCATACAGTGCTCCAGCTCCTTGAAATCGGGGAGAGAATCCAGCTTCAGGATCGACTCTTTATCTGATGTTTCTCGCTGCACGCTTAACCTGGATCCATCATCCTGTTTCCGAAGATTGACCTTCCAAAACGAAAAAAACGGGCCGAAGCCCGTTGTTTCGCGCCCTTGGCCCAATAATAACTCAGTGGCCACCACCTTTGAGTGCCGAAACCATACCCTCTATTGTATCCTTGGCGTCACCAAAAATCAGCGAGGTATTATCCTGATAGAAGAGCAGATTATCTACACCTGAATAACCGGGACTCATTGAGCGTTTGAGGAAGTAGACCTGACGAGACTTGGATGCATCCAGAATCGGCATACCGTAAATCGGACTGGATGAGTCGGACTTGGCTGCCGGATTTACCACATCGTTGGCACCAACCACCAGGGTCACATCCGAAGTGGGAAATTCGGGATTAACCTCATCCATCTCCAAAACATGGTCATAAGGGATATCAGCCTCAGCCAAGAGTACATTCATGTGTCCAGGCATACGGCCGGCCACTGGGTGAATTGCGAATTTAACATCTACATCACGCTTTTCAAGCAACTCCATCATCTCTTTCAAGGCATGTTGCGCTTGGGCTACAGCCATACCGTAACCGGGGACAATAATCACTTTACCAGCATCCTCCATCCAATAGATGGCATCATCCACAGAAGCAGACTTGACCCCTTTTTGCGCCGCTTGCCCAACGGCACTGGTCTCACCCCCGCCATCGCTGCCGAAGCCACCAAACACTACATTGATGATTGAACGGTTCATGGCCCTGCACATGATGAAAGAGAGAATAGCACCAGAGAAGCCCACCAAAGCACCGACTATGATCAGCAGCAGATTACCCAGGGTGAAACCGGTCGCAGCCGCCGCCCATCCTGAGTAGCTGTTCAGCATGGAGATTATAACCGGCATATCCGCGCCACCTATCGGGATAATCAAAGTAAATCCGAGCACAAATGCCAACAGGGTCATCAACACAAGGGAGGTCATACTTTCGGTCATGCCAAAATGGACGCCGAGTAAGACAGTGGCAACAGCAAGTGCTGCGTTCAGCATATGCTGTCCCTTGAACTTGACTGGAGCACCACTCACTAACCCTTGTAACTTTGCAAAAGCCACTACTGACCCTGAGAAGGTAATGGCACCAATGATAATGCCAGCAGATAACTCACCCATCATCACCGGATTGAGGGTACCTGCCAGGTCATGGTTAAGGTAGGTGCCGATGGCTACCAATACTGCAGCCATACCGACAAAACTGTGTAGTGCAGCAACGAGTTGAGGCATTGCGGTCATCTCAACCCGCGAAGCGAGTACGGTACCTATCAACGCTCCTGCAACCACACCTGCAACAATAAAACCGTATGACTGAACCTCACTGCCAAGCAGCGTGGCAACTATGGCAATGGCCATACCTGCCATACCGAGATAGTTGCCGCGTCTCGCCGAGGCAGGATGTGTGAGGCCTTTCAAAGCCAGGATAAAGAGTATCGCTGAGATGAGGTACGCGATCGATTGGGTATTTGCTGAAATCTCCATTGTTCAGGTTCTCACTTATCTTTTTTCTTGAACATGGCAAGCATGCGATTTGTTACTAAGAATCCGCCGAAGACATTTATCGAGGCCAACAACACAGCGATAAAGCCGAAGATTTCAGCCGCAGTGCCAACCGACTCGAGACCGGTGACGAGTAATGCACCAACGATGATAATTCCAGAAATCGCATTGGTCAGTGCCACCAATGGCGTATGGAGTGAAGGCGTTACCCCCCAAATCACATAATACCCAATGAAGCAGGATAGAACGAAAACATACAGTGCAACTAGTGTGTCAGGCATAGGATCACTCTTTATCGTTTATTTATTTGAAGTGTGCGTTTTGAACAACCTGTGACACGTCATCATTCAGGTTTAAGACGCATTGCCGATGTGATCTCGTCCTCTTCAAGGTTTTTCAAGACCAGACCATCATCGGTTTTTTCCACCATGATATCCAAAAGGTTCATAATATTGCCTCCATAGAAGGCACTGGAATCCGAGGGCACCATCGAGGGATAGTTGGTATGACCTACCAGGGTTACGCCATGTTTTACGACGACTTTGTCAGCCTCGGTCAGTGGACAGTTACCCCCGTTTGCCGCTGCTAAATCTACGACTACTGAACCCTCACGCATATTCTTGATAACCTCCTCGGTAATCAATGTCGGCGCTGGTCGACATGGGATTAATGCAGTAGTGATAATGACATGGGCTTTGCTCAGCTCGTCGGCCAATGCCTGTTGCTGCTTTGCCTTGGCTTCTTCAGATAGCTCTTTCGCGTAGCCACCCTCACCCGATCCGCTCTCACCAACATCCAGCTCGATAGCCTTGGCCCCGAGTGACTCGATCTGCTCCTTTGTTTCTGGTCGAATATCGTAGGCCAGAACATCTGCTCCCAGGCGTCTACCTGTGGCAATTGCCTGTAATCCGGCAACACCAGCACCAAGCACAACCAACCTTGCTGGTTTGGCAGAACCTGCAGAGGTCATCATCAATGGTAGAAATCGACCATAATGAGCCGCTGCCTCAATGACCGCGCGATAACCGGAAATATTACTCTGGGATGAGAGCGCATCCATAGCTTGAGCCCTTGAGATGCGCGGTATCCGTTCCATGGCAAGAAACACAACATCTTTGTCGAGGATCTGCTTGAGAGTCTCATCCTGTTCACAGGATTCGATGTGAGATATCAGGATTGCACCTTTTGGGAGTTCAGCCACTTCAGCAGCAGAGGGCTTGCGCACTCTTATCAGGATATCTGCCTTAAGTGCTTCGGATGCAGAAACAATCTGGGCGCCAGATTGCTGATATTGTTGATCGGAAAAGTGGGCATTCTCACCAGCACCGGATGTAACATCTATTTGAAAGCCCTTAGCGATCAATTTTTTTGCCACATCGGGGGACAGCGCAACCCGGTTCTCACCCACCACGGATTCTTTTAACAGGCCTATTTTCATCTTTTTTTACTCAGCCAAATTTATATCAATTGAATTCATCTGATTCAGATTGCGAAGCATTATCCAGCCAAAACAGGCTATTCACAAGAGCATATGATTGCTGCCAGTTAACACACCACTGGGTGTAGAAGATAGCATAGCCTGGAAACATTAAGATTAATTAATCTATTTATTACAATAGGTTAAGCAACAATAATCAATTCGGACCTGTGCCGTACAACAACCAAATGGGTGTAAATAAGCAACTATATGGATAGAGATAAATTTCTTGTTTTTGGGATTATTTTCACAAACTAAGAGTTTAAATAATCAAACGATTCGTTAAAAAAACTGCCAGCCTTGGATAAAACAGCAAAACTTTATCGATAATAACAATAACCGAGAGTTTGTTTCTGCAATCTTTAGAGGGTAAAAACCCTTAAATCAACTTTTCATGGAAAGCGTTATCAGACACTGAAAATGGAAACTGTAAGATCCTCGAAAGAAAGAGTAATTCCTGAAGCTTCACAAATAGCCTGATTAATAGTATGTGCCGTAATAATTTTCGCCTTTGCCCTCTCGGCTTTTGTTCAACACCAGTCCTATGGCCTTCTCTTCATCGAGCCGTGATAGTGAATCTTTGATCGCTTCCACTGGCGTTTGTCCCGCTTCCACAACCAACAGAATCTGACCCATATGTTGATTTATAACAGCTGCTTCACTGGTTGCCAGAATCGGAGGGGAATCAAAGATAATAATCCTGTCTTTATATCGGCTGGACAACTCATCCAGCAGTCGCTCCATCTCAGTACTGGCAAGGAGTTCTGTCGATTTTTCCGAACGAGTACCTGCTGCAATCAACTTTAATCTCGGTATTTGGGTCTGAATGATGACATCACCCACATGACACTGCTTATCACTCAGCAGATCGATCAGACCCTTTTCATTTTCGATGCCGAGCAGCCGACTCATTGAGTACTTAAGTACATCCCCATCAATCAGCAGTACGGTGGAATCTAATTCTGTTGCAATACTCAGGGCAAGATTGAAGGCGGTAAAGGTTTTACCTTCCGAAGGCAAAGAGCTTGAAATTGAGACCAGATTGCTGTGGGCTAAAGGGGCAGCTCCCTTACCCAAAGCATTTCTGATTATCGGTCGTTTGATGATCCGATACTCCTCTGACAACTGCTTGTTGCCGGCATGAGGCACTATGTGACCAATTTTTGAGAGGGCTTCATAGTCGAGGCGTACCCGCTTCGATTCCTGCTCAGGATCTGACTTATCTCTCTCTTTAGGTCTCTTTTTCTCTTCTGGTAATTGTGTTTCAGAGACTGTCTTGGTCGCCACCACTTCAGTTGCAGCCATCTCAGAAGTTACAACCGCTTCGGGCGCTGCCATCTCAGCAGTAACCTTCCCCTCTTCTACAGACTGTTCGGACTCTGCATCAGGCGAAGCTGCTTTTTTACTCTCTGTCTTCGATTTAGCGAGACGCTCAATCGCTTTTTCTATGCTGCTCATTTAAACCAATTCCAATTTCGATGGCACTGTCTGAATATAGTCGGAACCGGTTGATCAGAACCAGGTTTCCGGAATGATCAGCACGTCTCCAGGTATCATTTTCACGTTAGCAGAAATATCACCGTCACGAATCAGGTCATCCAATCTGACACGATACTGAGAGGTTTTTCCATTGATCTTACGAACAATTGTGGCGCTGTTGCCGGATGCAAATTCAGTCAACCCACCGACCTCGATAATTACATCCAACAGGGTCATTCCTTCACGAAATGGGATGGACTGGGGTTGAGAAGCCTGTCCAACAACACGAACCTGCTCTGTGTAGCGTCCAACAAACTGTCTAACACTAACTGTAACTTTAGGGTTTTTTACAAACTTTGATAGTCGGCTTTCGAGATTTCTTGCCAACTGGGTAGGTGTTTTACCACTCGCCTGCAGATCCTCCACCAAAGGTGTCGTGATAAGACCGTCAGGACGAACAACCACATCTGTGGTCAGCTCCTGGTCTCCCCAGACAAAAACGTTCAATGTGTCCCCTGGACCGATCAAATATAGCGGTGAAGAGGGTGAATTGCCATCCTGACCCCCAGTTCCTCCGGAGTTGGCTGCATTCATTTCTGGCGTGCCGGAACAGGCAGTCACCAGAAGTAAACAGAATGGAATTATAAATTTTTTAATTTTCATATAACGTATTGATAACATAACACTTTCCTGTCATATAATGATATCAAGAACAGATCCTGATGTAGTGTCTCACACTAATGCGCGATTACAGAGGCCCACACAGACCCCTGGATGCCCCGATGGAAATGCCTTTGGGATGCACAGGCACAACGCAGGATTGGGGCTGTCAGGCCTGTCTCCAGGCGAGACACTAAACTAGTTCTAACCATTTGCGGATGATAACTCACTTAACAGCTGTTTGGCTTCATTGGATTCTTGAAATTGCTGATTATTTTCAAAAACAGACTCAAGAATCTCGCGAGCTTCCCCCTTTTGCCCCACTTCCGCCAGCATCACTGCATAGTGGTAAAGTATGGATGGATCGGAAGTTCTGTTCAAAATTGGCCTTATCAAATTAAGGGCCGCCTTAGTATCCCCAGTCTGGTGCTTAAGCCAGGCGTAGGTATCAGTAACTGCCAGGGATGAATCACCAACACGTTCAAACGCCCTGCGCGCTAAATTCAGTGCCCTTTCAGGTTTAGAGTCAAATATCAGCAGCGCTGCATTGTTCAGCGCCACAATATTCTCGGGTTCTACCGATAATAGCTCATCGTAGAGTTTTACAGCATTCTCAACCTTTCCATTGGACTGGTAGATCATTGCCAGCGCCAATTTCGCTTGATTATCTCCACCTGGTTTTGTCTCGATTCTGCGTGTCAGTAGTGCAGTTGCCGAGTTGATATCACCATTCATGGCGTAGAGATCGGCCAGTTTTCTATAGAGAACAAAGGGCGCCTCTGGAGATAGATGTTTTTTCAGCTGGGATATAGCAGTCTGGGGTCTGCCTCTGGCCTGGGCCACTCCGGAGAGCAGTATGATTCCCGTGTATTTAGTCTCTGGCTTGTTACTCAGTGCCTTGGCTACAGATTCTGCTTTATCGAAGCGCTTGTCTCCGAGGGCAATCTTGAATTGCAGCAATTGACCCTTCTGCGACAAGGGCCTGGCCTTGTCGAGGGTTGACTGTGCAGACTTATAGTCTCCACGTTTACTCTGCAGATCAGCCAACTGCAGATAAGCATCCCGATTGTCAGGATTGATTGTGATCATTCTTTCGATCAGTGATTCTGCCTGCTCGTGGTTGCCCATCTGTTGATCCATTTCAGCTATCAACGAGAGTATGGCCGGATTCTCACTCTGTCGCAGGGCCGGATCATCCAGATACTTAGCGGCCTTATCTGCCTGTTTTGTTCGCAAATAGTAGCGAGCGATGATAATCCGAGGCAGCGTACTATTTCTTGATGATTGAGCCGCTCTGTCGAGCCATTTCAAGGCTTCGTTCTGTTGTCCGGAGCGTTCACTTATCTGCGCTAACAGTAGCATTGCATGCGTGTTGTAAGGATCCGTCGCCAACACAAGATTGAGATGTTCACTGCCTTCACTCAATCGGCCATCCTCAAGATCCATTCTGCCAAGGGCAACAAGCGCCGGTGTGTAGGCAGCATCTGACTCCTCTGCCTTATTCAGATTACTCCGCGCTTCACGTCGATTGCCTGACAGTAGCTCGATCACTGCCCGCAGATAGAAATCCGTGGCGGTCAGCGCCCCACCGCCAGCGAAGACCTGGTCTGACTGCTTTCTGGCAGATTCAATATCCTGTTTCTTCAGATATGAGAGGATCAGCAGGTTACTGCTGTTACCCTGCTGTGAACTCTCCAGCTGCTCTAACTCTGCAATGGCGTCATCTACCGCACCTTGGCTCAGGTAGAGCTTTGCCAGCTCTTCACGAATACGCGTATTCTCCGGATGGGATTTAACCGCTTCTTTCAGATACTCAACCCCCTGCAGATAATCACCAGACTGACTCGCTGCAGAGCCAATCATGGAGAGCAGTTCATAATCTCTTTGCTGTTCACCAGAAGATTTGAGAATCTTAAGCGCTTCCTTTGGCTTGTTCAGTCTGAGTTTGATCTCCCCCAGCAACTTTCTCGCCTGCAGGTGTGTTGGCACCTGGTTTACATAGCGCGATAACAGCACATTCGCCTGCTCCAGGTTGTTTTCCGAAAAATGGGTTGCCCCCAGCAGTAGTACGGTCGGCAGATGACTGGGTAAGGCAGTATGAACCTCTGTCAGTTCAGTTTTAGCAGCATCATATTTTTTGTCGATATAGTTGTGTAGTCCTGATAAATAACCGACGATCGGATTGCTCTTATAGCCTCTCTTCAGCTCTTCCAGATAGAGCTTGCTCTCATCGAATTTAGATTTCTGAACCAGTAATTGAATCAACGAAACCTTTGTCAGAAACTGCTCCTGCTTTGAGTCTTCCGGTTGAGCCAGTGCGATTGCCCGTTTCAAAGACTCTATCGCCTGATCGAACTCCTGCAGCTTCGACTGTATCCCCCCCAAGGCTCGCCACACTTGATGATTTTCAGCATCCAGAGCAATGGCCTTGTTGAGATATTCGATTGCCTGCTCATCATTATTCCGCATGCTTGCAGCTTTAGCCCGAACAACAAGGGCATCAACATTGTTTTGTTCAATTTGCAATAATTCTTGAGCCAACTCATCTGCCTTTTCTGGCTGACGAACATGGATATATGAATTTGCGACTTTGCTGTTTTGGGTTTTCTTATCCAGAGCGGAAAAATAACCTTCCTCATATTTTTCAACTATATTCTGATGTTTTGCCTGCAGTTCCCAGGCAGTGATGATGATCTGTTTGGCCTCAACACTTACTTCCTGAGAAACATTGATACTATTGATCTCCTTTTCTGCAGAGCTACCATCACCCAGTGCGAGATAACTTTTTGCCAGCAGAATTCTCGCAGCCTTATGGTCTGAATTTGCTTGCAATAAATTTTTAAGTTCGATAACTGCTTTTGAATATTCTTTATTCGAATAACTTGCCGATGCATCCTGAAATCGGCTCTCTTCACTGACACCACCGGAACAGCCTGACAACAGCAAAATAACTGTAATCAATATCGAGAGAAGACTTTTCATCGATCCATTCCCATACCTAACCATGTATTTCATTAAATCTAATTGCATCCTAAACATTTTCTCTATTTCAAACTGTATTTATTAACTAAATCGTAGAGAGTCGGTCTACTGACGCCCAATAGATCAGCTGCCTTGGAGACATTTCCACCAACATAACTCATAGCCCGTATTATGGCTCTTGCTTCAGCGCGCTCTCTGACCGCCCTCAGATTGATCGGCATGGCATCCCCACCATCACTATTCAGTTGAAGCTCATCCGGCGTTATCAACTGGTCATCAGCCATCACCACCGCGCGTTTTATCCGGTTTTCCAGCTCTCGCACATTCCCTGGCCAGTTGTATTCTTCGATTGCGCGCAAAGACTCTGTTGTAAACCCATTCACTTTGGAAGCATTTTGTTTGGCGTACTTGGACATGAATGACCAGGCCAACAGTACAGCATCCCCGGCTCTATCTCTTAAAGGTGGGATATTGATGATTATCTCGCTGATTCTGTAATAGAGATCCTCTCGGAACTCCCCACGCTCTATCTTCTCCTCCAGATCCTGGTTAGTGGCACAAACCACTCTAATATCAACGGGTATCTCTTCTCGTCCACCAATCCTCTCGATCACTCTTTCCTGCAGAAAACGCAACATTTTAGCCTGTAAACCAATCGGCATATCGCCGATTTCATCGAGAAACAGCGTCCCACCATTGGCTGACTCTATCTTTCCTATAGTCCGCTTGGACGCCCCGGTAAAAGCACCCTTTTCATAGCCGTATAGTTCACTTTCAAGAAGATTCTCTGGAATTGAGGCGCAGTTAATTGCAGCAAATTTTTCACCACTCCTATCGCTCAAGCCGTGTATTGCTCTGGCCAGAACCTCTTTACCGGTTCCACTTTCCCCCAGTAGTAGCGCGGTGATATTTGTGGGGCTGACCTTTTCGATAACCCGGCAGAGTTCAATCATTTCAGGACTATTCGCCACAACGCCGTCCAAGGGGGAGTAACGTTGCATCTTGTTCAGTCCCCTATTCTCCTCTTCCAGGCCATGCACATGATAAGCACGTTCAATGATCACCCGCAGTACATCGGGATCTATCGGCTTTTGATAAAAGTCATAGGCACCTAGATCAATGGCTTTAAGTGCATTTTCCCGATCATCATTCCCTGTCACCACAATAATCTTCGTCTGTGGCATGAGACTGAGTATTTCCTGCAAGGTGGCAAACCCCTCACTGACATTCGTCGGATCGGGGGGCAAGCCAAGATCCAGAGTAACGACGGGGGCTGTTGTTTTTCTCAACAGATTTATTGCGCTGGCACGATCACCTGCAATGTGTACGTCATAACCATCGAAACTCCATTTCAACTGACTTTGAAGTCCTGGGTCGTCCTCGACAATAATAAGTGGTTTTAGTTGATTGTTGGCTTTACTCACGCAATTACGCCTCTACAGTTGCATCAGGCTGTCTGCCTGTTGCAGACAATGATTGATTCAGCGGAATGGAAATTGTGAAGCTTGTTCCCTTGCCGATATGACTCTCCACACTCAGACTTCCTTTTAGTGAATTAACATACTCTCTGGTTTCATAAACTCCGATACCCATCCCAGCATTTCCCTTGGTCGTTTGAAAGGGACGAAACAACCGCTCCTTAATGAATTTATCTTCCATACCTGAACCGTTATCCTGAATGGTAATGATTGCACGCTCATCCATTTTCTCGACCGTGACATTAACCTCACCATCTCTATCGGTTGCTTCCTGAGCATTTTTAATCATGTGTACCAATATGGCTGTGAATCGATCTTTATCAGCAATAATTTCAAGATAGTTGTGTTTGATACTCAACTTCGGTTTAGGCTCATAGGCATACAACTCATTGACTGCTTGAGCTGCAGACTCCTCTATGTAGAACTGTTTGGTTTTAGTCGATTCAAATCTACCTTGCCTCAATTGGGCAAGTAGTCGTCCCATTTTATTGACAGCATTTCCGATGGTCTTTACCGCATCATCCATAAATGCAGGATTATTTCTATGTCGCTCAGCATTTTTAACGACTAATTCCAACTGCGCAATCAGGTTTTTCAGATCGTGTACCACGAAAGCAGAGAGCCGATTGAAAGCCTCAAACTGATTGGCACGATTCAGCGCTTCTGAGGTTTGCAGCAACGCCAGATATCCACCAGCCTGTTTGGCAGCCGCCTTAATCAGATCACGATCTTCCCAGTTTATTGACAGATGAGCTTGTGATCTGACAAGCAGTACGAATCCTATCAGGGCATCGTGGTGTTTGATAGGTACAATCAACCAGGCACCTTCGATGGCTGTTACCTTCTGATCGATGGAGAGATTATCGTAACGTTCCGGAAATCTAGACAACTCATCGATGTCGATAATCCAATCACTGATTCGAAAATAGCGGATCAGTTTGCTGTTTGACTCGATATCAAAGCTCAGATCAGGCACTTGCCAGTGGCTGCTACACTGGTAGCGGCCGTCGTCACTCAATATCCATAAATAGCCACCTCGTGCTTGCACAGAGTCTGAGATAGCCTGAACGACGCGGGTACGTATTTCACCACCACCAGGCCCTTCAGAGAGGGTCTGAACCACCCTCAACCACTCATCCCGCCAATCGTACTTGTAGCTAAAAAAGTGTTTATTAACAAAAACTTTCAGCTTTCCCCTTAGGGTTCCTGAAAACAGTACAACTGCCAAAAAAGAGATCCCGGCAAAAACAAAGGCGATCTGTGTTGCCTTACCCCAGGTTCCCCCGTAATAGCGTATGTAGTACCCCACAGCTGCCATAAGGATCAGATATCCACCAGCCGCAAGTAGGGTTGTGGCATGAAACACTACCTGCCTGGAGACAAAAACACGTACAGACCAACTTGGATTTCGTGTTGCAGCAACTGCCACAAAAGGGGCAACCAAAGCACTGGTAAAGCCCCGGGCCTGCCACAGAGTAGCATCCACTTGCTTGAACATTAAAGCATCGGCATAGAGGAATAAGTCGTAAACGAAGAGTGTTCCCATCCCTATATATAGGTACTTCACCGCCCAACGCATCTCAGGACGGGTACTACGATAGAGTTGTTCAATCAGAATCAGGCCGGCAACAGCAAACCCCAAATGGCCGACCAATTGAAAGCTGGCTGTCCCGCCCCAGTTGCGAACACCAGGAAACAGTTGCGCAACCAATTCAACACCAAGCAGCAAGGCAGAAATTGAGAAAATGGCAACCGGAGCATAGCGTAAAAGACCGGTCTCACCCCCAGCAGCGGTTTTGAGTGTTTTCAAAAGTCGGAACAGAAAGGCAAACCAGGCGATATTCTTCGCTATTTCAAATAGTTGATAGGTATTGACTGTGAGAGTGGACTCCTGAACCTGGAAGGCGATGGCCGTCAGTGCCCAACAGGCCGAGGTGGTAGAGGCAATAAGTAGATAGGTGCCTTCTATGCGGCCACGCCAGCTTGTCAGCAGTAACACGCTGAAAAGCAGGAATAGCGATGCCGAAAAAGTGTAGCCGATTATTCCTATAGTCAAGCAGTCATCCTCAATGGTTCGGATATTCCTCAATCTGCACTGAACTTTTACATGCCGGCAAAGACTTACAACTGTGGGATATTAAACCCGACATCCTAAAAGGTTGTATACAGACTCTATCGGTACCGGGTAAATGGTGTAGTTCTCATGCAGTTTGAAGATTTAGAGTAATGAGAAACAATAAGGTCTATTGCCTGGGAATGGTACATCCATTGATCCCTGCAAATATACCTTTAGTGATAATCTCCTCTCTACTCACCCTGCGCGTGGTTCTCATTTGTATCAGTTCCCTGTTGTCTTTTTTTATTTTAATAATCGACAGCACAATCGAAAAACTGCAGATGTTTCTACATCAACGGATGCTCTGGAAGGTATCGCTTACACTACCTGATGCGGCAGATTTGACGATCGGATATGATTGATATCTCTTCGCCAACCCCATGCCAGCCTATGGCCACAGCCGCTATAGTATACAAAGTTAGTGAAGCGATTCACTCTATCAGGGTGATTTTTAACAGGAATCTGGATTCTGACCCATATTCCCCTGATAATAGCCCACCTTTACTATCGATCAACACGGAAAATTGACAGGGTTCAACCATATGACCATCAATGCAGTCTCCCCAATACCCCGCCAGGCAACAGCCTTGGGCAATTCTTCAATAAAAGGAAAATATTCTAGAAAATTCAATGGTTTCACACTCATAGAAGTGATGGTTGTGGTGGTCATTTTGAGCATCCTCGCCGCAATTGTTGTACCTAAAATTATGGATAGACCAGAACAGGCACGAAAAACAAAAGCTAAAAGTGATATCCGCGCACTGGAAGCTTCACTGAATCTCTACCGTCTGGATAACATGATCTACCCAACAACTGATCAGGGACTTGAAGCCCTGGTCACCAAGCCGACCGATTCCCCGGAACCCAGAAACTGGAAAGAAGGTGGATATCTCGACAGACTGCCTATGGATCCTTGGGGCAACCCATATCTGTTCCTGAGCCCCGGTACTCATGGTGTTATCGACGTCTACTCAGCCGGCCTGGATCTGCAATCCACTGACGATGACATTGGTAACTGGAATCTGGAGTGAACCCTCCCTGCTCATCATCAAACAGCCCTCGTTCGAGGGCTTGGATAGCGCACACTCCCAAGGGATTGGGAATGGGCTTTACCCTGATCGAGGTAATGGTCGTGGTGGTCATAATCGGGATTTTGATCAACTATGTCGCCATCTCATTTGGTCGAAACGGGCCGGCAGACATGCTTAAAGATGAAGCCCAGCGTCTTACCAGTCTGATTGAGCTGGCCAGTGAAGAGGCCTTACTCAGATCGGTTATGATCGGTGTGGACATTACTGAGGAGAGCTATGGCTTTCTCAGCCTCAATGAGGGAGAGTGGGAGACGGTTTCTGATACGCTGTTTCGTGAGCGTCAGCTGCCTGAAGAGCTGGAAATCAGCATTGCCACCGCACTCCCCGAAGGTGATGACGAAGAGAAAAGGACACCGGAGATCATCCTGCTTAATAGCGGAGAGATGACCTCCTTCGATATAAAAATCAGCTCTGAGCTTGTTGAAAGTTACTATCGTTTAACAGGCAATGAGCTTGGAGAGCTCTCTCTGGAACATGTCTCACCCTAATAAGACACGATTAAAGCATCGCCCAGGTATCAGGCCATCGGCAGGATACCGCCACAAAGGCTTTACCCTGCTGGAGATTCTAATCGCACTGGCCATTCTCGCCATTGCCCTCTCCTCTATTATTGCTGTTGCATCAAATCAATCGTTGAATGTTGCCTATTTACGAGACAAGACCCTCGCCCATTGGGTCGCAATGAACCAGATCACAGAGCTACAGATAGCTAACCAGTGGCCTGCTACCGGAACCAAGAAAGGGGATGAGGAGATGGGGCTGAAGAAATGGTATTGGCAGCGGGAGATCACTAAAACCCCGGATGACCGGGTCAGACAAATTGAGATACGCGTGTTTCGTAACAAAGACGATGAAAACAGCGTAACCCGTCTTGTCAGCTTTCTCTCACAACCGATCTGATGACAACTTCTTTAAATATTTGCGCCAACCATCCGCAACCTCACAACCGATTTGAGCGGGGATTCACTCTGCTCGAACTGTTGATTGCAATTACCATCTTCGCCATCCTGGCCACCTTCGCCTATTCTGGTCTTAATGTGGTGCTCGAAACAGAACATCAGACCAGCCAGTACAGTCAACGCATGTCTCAACTGCAACTTGCATTCAGTCTGATTCAGCGGGATATCGAACAAGCGATCGACAGGCCCATTCGTGATCAACATGGTGACGAACTGGCTGCACTCATAACTGGCGGATTTGCCGGTACTCTTCTCGAATTGACCCGTGGTGGCTATGCAAATCCCATGAAACTGCCACGCAGCAACATGCAACGGGTAGGTTATCTAATCGAGGAAGAGACCCTCTATCGACTAACCTGGAAAATACTCGACAGGGCCCAGGATAGTGAACCTCACCGATACGAATTGATCGACAACATAGAGGAGCTTGAGCTGGTCTATTACGACCATGAGATGAAAAAGCAGAATCAATGGCCCCCTGACAGTTTTGACCTCGATTCAGGAGATAAACCTGGCTTACCCACTGCTATTGAAATGAACATGGAACTCAAGGATTGGGGTAAAATAAGACGTCTGTTTGCTCTGGCTCGTCCCATACCTGACGAAAATCCTGATCAAGGAAAGAAGCAATAATGGTGGCGCATCACAGGCTGAAAACCCAACAGAGGGGAATCGCACTAATCACCGCCATTGTGATTGTTGCCATGGCATCAATTGCTGCTGTGGCGATGACTCATAGTCTCCAACTCAACATCCGTAGAACTGGCAATATTCAAGCTGCCGACCAGGCCTACTACTACACATTAGGCAGCGAAGCCTGGTCCCGGGGCATGTTGATACGGGATCTGAATGATGATGAGGGAAAGAAGTACGATGGCCTGGAGGAGAACTGGGCCCAGGAACTACCGCCAACCCCAGTAGAGGGTGGTGAGGTTCAAGCTCTCACAACCGACCTTCAGGGCCGCTTCAACCTGAATAACCTCTACTTGGAAGCAGAGGCTGAAGAGGAAACGAAGAACCAGGTTAGTGTACAGTTGGCCATATTCAAACGCATGCTGTTGGCGCTTGAATTACCTGAGTCAATTGCTCAGGCAACAAAGGACTGGTTGGATGGTGATAATAAAACCTCCTACCCTGATGGTGCAGAAGATATTGAATATTTAAGTCAGGACCCACCCTATCGGACCGCTAACGGATTCATAGCCAGCATAACCGAACTCAGACTCATAAAGGAGATGGATCAGGAGAGCTATGAAAAGCTGGCGCCCCATGTTATTGCTCTGCCTGTGAAGAGCGCGATTAATGTCAACACAGCCGATCAGATTGTGTTACAAAGTCTGATCAGTGACCTCTCTGAAGCCGATGCAGAACAACTTATAAGTGAGCGAGAAGAGAACCCGTTCAAAGAGCCGGCATCCTTTATTGCAAGAGTTAGAGAACTTTTGGATGAAAATAAAGTAAAATCTGAAGATATAGAGCCATTGATCTCTGTAGACAGTCACTTTTTTCAGTTGGAGACGGTTGTACGAATGGAAAATAACAGCCAAAAATTGGTCAGTCGCCTGTATAAAGGCAGTAAGGATGTTGTGGTCTTATCCCGCACTATTGGGGTCTATTGATGGCTGAACAATTCATTCTGCAGTGTCATGATTCATCTTGTAAGCAGGTCACCTGGTCGATCAAAGGTGCCGGAGTCAATGAAGCAGGCGAAGGCAGCCTTGCGCAAGCATCTCAATTGGCTAAGGGCCGACGTACCCTGGTCTTGATCCCTGCTGTCGATATACTGATCACTTCGGTCAACATACCCACACGTAACCGCCAGCGTCTATTACAGGCAATCCCCTTCTCACTGGAGAATGAGCTCACCGAGGACATCGATCAGCTCCACTTCGCTGCTGGCACCATGGACAGTGATGGCATTACACCTGTAGCCGTCATCTCAAGACAAAAACTGGATGATTGGCTTGAAAAGCTCGATTCCGCAGGTATCGAACCCCTCGGCTTCTATCCCGACCTGCTTGGCCTGCCTCTGGATAGTGATGCCTGGAGCCTCTATCAAAGCGATCAGAGCCTGCAGATTCGCACCCAGTCCAATCTGGGATATAGCGCAGACGCTATTAATGGTGGCGAACTTCTCAAGCTGGCATTACAGCAGGCTGGTGAGTCAGCACCCGGGAAATTGACCCACTACAAGCTCAAAGAGAGCCTCCTCAGTTTAGACCTGGGTAGTATTGCGCCAGAGTGTGAAATCATCGTCAGAGAGGTAGACGATCTTACCCATTTGACCAATCTACTCGGCAACAACTTAAAAGAAAAAGAGCAGATCAATCTACTGCAGGGAGAGTATCAGCGGGTCGATAAAATGACGCTCCAATGGAAGCGTTGGCTTCCGGCTGCAGCACTTGGAATGATTTTAGTCGCCCTTTCGATCGGCACGACCCTGCAGGAATATTTTCATTACAAGCAACAGAGCACAGAGTTACATGCTCAAATCAGGCAAACTTTCCAACAAGCCTTTCCGAATGTAAAACGTATCGTTGACCCTCGGGTACAGATGGAACAACAGCTAAAAAGAATGCAGCAGGGACAGTCGGGGAGTTTCGCGCAGTTTGCCAGTCTCTTTGTACCGGCAGCGAGTGTCATCAAAAACAGCCCCAATACAACACTCGAAAATATCAGCTTTCGAGATGGTCAACTCAATTTACAATTGACCATCAAGGAGCTACAGGCTCTGGAGAACTTGAAAAAAACGATCGAGAGCAAACGGCTCAATGTTGAGATCCGCTCTGCCAATGCCGCGGACAACAATGTCACCTCCCACCTCAGAATCACTGGAGGATCGTGATGAAGCAGTGGTGGAACAGTAAAACTCCCCAGGAACACCTTGCCATGATCATTGGCGGGTCAGCAGTGTTGATTCTGTTGCTCTATCTGATCATATGGCGACCTTTCGAGCAGAACCTCGAACAGAAAGCACTTCAGGTAGCTAGCCAGCAATCCACCCTGCAGTGGATGAAGGGGAACCTCGATCTCGTCAAGAGTCTGCGTTCCAGTCAGGGTAACAGAGGCTCTCGCACGAATGAGGCCCTGCTTACTTTGGTTGACAGAACAGCAAAAAAGGCTGAATTACGACAACTGATAAAACGCATCAAACCTCAAGGAGATAACTCAGTACAGCTTTGGGTTGAACAAGCCTCTTTCGATATATTAGTTCGTTGGCTGGGCCAAATGACTCAGGAATATGCCCTGGATATCGAATCACTCAACATCGATCGACAGGATGGCCCCGGTCTAGTGAATGCGCGACTTGTTCTACAGCGGGGAGGTGATGGAAAATGAGATGGAGAAGTTACCTGTTGATTGGTGTAGTGGCTTATCTCCTGTTTGTGCTGATTGAACTGCCAGCTCAGCATGTTTTAGGTTGGGCGACAGCGGGCACCAAGCAACCACCTTTCACCTATGGAACGATCAAAGGCAGCCTCTGGCGTGGCAAGATGGAAGCAGTCACTGTTCATGGGATACCAGTGGATAAACTCAAATGGCGTTTCACCCCCACTGAGTTGATTTTCGGTCATATCGGCTTCGAGATCATTGTCAATCATGCAGGCCAGGAGCTAGAGGGCAATATCGCGATAGGATCAGGGGATCAGATTCAGATTGAGGATATCAGTGGTGAAATTCCCGCATCTATGATTCCACCAATGATCGATTTGTCCCAGATTGGCGTAGGAGGCAATGTCTCTCTTGATGTTCAACAATTAACCCTGACAAAGAATCAAATCACAGCTGTAGAGGGAGAGATACAGTGGCTCGACTCTTCTTTAAAAGGCCCTTTTGCACTCAAGGTTGGTGATCTGAAGGCAGATCTATCAACCGGCCAAAAAGGTGAAGTCAAGGCAAAAATCAAAGACTTGGGAGGAGCAACATCTGTAGATGGGGAACTTAGTCTCACAACGGATGGAAACTTCCAGGTAAAAGGACAGATCAAACCAGGAACGGATTCTGATCCCCGCCTGGGAAGCGCCCTCAAGGCAATCAGTAAACAACAGTCAGATGGTAGCTATAGGATAACTTATAGCACCCGTCTTTAGCATACTGTTTTACCTGGTATGCCAATGCGCTATCATCTGCTATTATGGAATGCATTACATATTCGACATAAACCCATGATGGATAAAGAATTTCACCAATATCCCCCTAACCTGTCACAAACCAGTGACCTCAATCGGAACTGGCATAGTGCACAGTCTGCTACGGGACCGCTTCAATCATGAGTACATCGGCAAAAATTTACATGGATAGACCTCAAATGAGCCTAGGTATAATTGCTCGAGTGTTGCTATTGCTCTGCACCACATTCCTGCTGAACATGACAATCACTTCCTCCAGTCATGCAGAACAAATCACCCTCAACCTGAATAACGCCGACATTGAAGCCCTGATAAAAACGGTTTCAGAACATACAGGTAAGAACTTTGTTATTGATCCAAGAGTAAAGGGTAAGGTAACGGTGGTTTCCGCCCACCCCATGGATAGCAAAGAGTTCTACGAAGTATTTCTCTCCATACTGGAAGTACATGGTTTCTCTACCATCCCAAGTGGCGATGTCATCAAGATAGTCCCGGATGTCAAAGCCAAACAGGGCGGAATTCCAACCCTTAGTGCCAACGGAGCATTCCCAGGTGATCAGATTGTTACCCGTATTATCCAGGTTAAGAATGTAACCTCTGCTCAATTGGTGCCGATTCTTCGCCCTCTGATACCTCAAGAAGGGCACCTCGCTGCCTACCCTGATACCAATGTGCTGATTATTTCTGATCGACGCCGTAACGTTGATCGACTGATGAGTATTATTGAGCAGATAGATCAGGTCAGTAATAGCTCCATTGAAGTCGTTAGCCTACAACATGCCTCAGCAGCAGAGGTCGTTCGAATTCTGGAAAGCCTCAAACCGAGAGCGGCCAAAGGTGCGAGCAAGTCAGCGACACAACTGGTAGCTGATGAGCGAACCAATAGTGTTCTGATTAGTGGCGATCCCACGGAGCGACTGCGCTCCAGGGTAATCATCGAACACCTGGACACCCCATTTGATAATGAAGGTAATTCCCAGGTCGTCTACCTGAAATATGCCAACGCGGTTGACCTGGTAAGCGTACTTACCGGGGTCAGTGAAAACATCGATGATACAGCCAAAGGTGCTGGTAAAGCTGCCAAAGGCAAACCCTCTCTACCTATTAACATCCAGGCAGATGAGGCATCGAATGCATTGATTATCACTGCACCACCGGGTGTTTTTCAGTCCCTCCAGGCCATTATTCGCAAATTAGATATTCGCCGTGCTCAGGTACTGGTGGAGGCGGTTATTGCTGAGGTCTCTTACGACAAGGCAAAAAGCCTTGGTGTACAGTGGGTAGTCGATGGCACTCCGGATGGTACAGGCCCAGTGGGTGTGATCAACCTGGGCGCTCCCACGATCACCGATGTCTACAACTCATATGCCGCTGGTGCCGGGGTGGCGCTTGGGCCTGGCACCTCTATTGGACTGGGTCGTTTTGATAGTGACCGGGTCAACTTTGCAGCCCTTATTCAGGCATTGGAGAGTGATACCACAAGCAACATACTCTCAACACCGAGTCTGACCACACTGGATAATCAGGAAGCCGAGATCGTCATTGGTCAGAATGTCCCTTTCATTACAGGTTCATACAGCTCTACCGGCGGAACAAGCAACTCTGTTAACCCTTTTCAGACGGTACAGCGTGAAGATGTTGGACTCACCTTGAAGGTCAAGCCACAGATCAATGAGGGTAACTCCATACAACTTGAGATCGAGCAGGAAATCTCCAGCATAAATGCTTCTGCCAGCACGGGCACCAGTGATATTGTGACCAACAAGCGAACCATTAAGACCGTGGTGATGGTAGAGGATGGCGCAACAATCGTCCTTGGCGGGTTAATCCAGGAAGACCTTCAGCAAACCGAAGAGAAGGTTCCCCTGTTGGGTGACATTCCCATTTTAGGTGCCCTGTTCCGCGCCAATAAAACCACAAAAGTCAAACGTAACCTGATGGTTTTTCTGCGCCCGGTAGTACTCAGGGATGCGGCGGTCAGCACTCAGATTGCCAGCGATAAGTACAACTATTTCCGCGCCCAACAGTTAGAAATGAAACAAAAAGGGGTCAACCTGATGGATGATGAGGAGACCCCTGTCATGCCACCTCGATTTGGTACATTTGCTCCGCCATTCGATGATGATGACGTTGAAGAGCCGGAACTCTAGAAGGGACGGCGAACTCATGTCAGACAACACCACGAATCCACTGCAGGAAGCCCAAGATCCGCTCTCCGAACTACTCGCGGAAGAGACAACCACCCACGGACCGGATCAACTGCCCTACGCCTATGCCCGTCGGCATGGGGTCGCTGTAGTCAAGGATGAGCAAACTGATACTTATGAACTCCTCTTCAAGCCAGGGGTTCCGATTATGGTGCTCAACGAAATCAGACGTCTCTATGGGCAGACACTGGTATACAAACAGATCGACGAGGAGAGTCTTGAAAAGCAACTCTCCCTGATCTATGAATCCGGCTCCAACCAGTCAAGCCAGATCATGGAGACAATGGGTGATGACATGGATCTCGACCATGCAGCCCAGGCCCTGAATCAACCGGAAGACCTGCTGGGCAGTGATGATGATGCACCGATTATCAGGCTGATCAACGCGCTATTCACCGAGGCCATTAAAGAGCAGGCATCAGATATCCATATCGAGCCCTATGAAAACCGACTGGTTGTGCGCTTTCGTGTAGACGGGGTATTGCGGGAAGTGCTTACCCCACCCCGAAATGTCTCCTCTTTCCTGGTCTCACGCATCAAGGTTATGGCGCAACTGGATATCGCTGAAAAGCGTATTCCCCAGGATGGTCGTATCTCTTTGAAGGTTGGGAACCGCCCTGTCGATGTGCGTGTCTCCACTCTCCCTTCAAGCTATGGCGAGAGAGTCGTATTACGTCTCCTCGATAAACAGGCTGGACGACTCGATCTTGAACATTTGGGGATGTCGAAAAAACTACTAGAGCAGGTGGATCCTGGCGTGATCCGGCGACCCCACGGCATTTTTCTGGTCACCGGACCTACTGGCTCAGGTAAAACTACTACACTCTACGCTGCTTTGAGCCGTCTCAATACCCAGAGTCGAAATATCGTCACAGTGGAAGACCCGATCGAATATTATCTCGATGGCATTGGTCAGACTCAGGTCAACAATAAGGTCGATTTAACGTTTGCCAGAGGATTACGGGCCATCCTGCGACAGGACCCCGACGTGGTGATGGTAGGTGAGATCCGTGATCTGGAAACTGCTCAGATCGCTGTACAGGCCAGTTTGACAGGCCATATGGTCATGTCGAGCCTGCATACCAATACGGCTATTGGCAGTATCTCCAGACTCAGGGATATGGGTGTCGAGCCATTCCTGCTCTCTTCGAGTCTGATTGGTGTCTTGGCACAACGACTGGTGCGAACACTATGTCCCCACTGCAAGACCCCATATACTGCGGCCCCTGAAGAGCTGGAACTATTGGAAAAACCCACCTCTGAAGAAGTAACACTCTACTCAGCGAATGGTTGTGAGAAGTGCCACAATCACGGCTATGCGGGCAGAACCGGTATCTACGAGTTGATTACAATCGATGAAACCTTGCGCAATATGATTCATAAGGGCAGTGGTGAAATCGAAATGTTGCAACATGCCAGGAAATTCACCGACAGTATTCGCCAGGACGGCATGATGCGTGTATTTAATGGTGACACCACCATTGATGAAATCATACGCGTGACCCAAGAAGGATAATAGGCCTTGGACGCTTTTGAATACGTAGCACTCGATCCAAGCGGAAAAGAGCAGCGCGGCGTACTTGAGGGTGACAGCCCGAGACAGGTTCGCCAGCAGTTGCGCGAATCAGGTCTGACGCCACTCTCTATCGATTCGGCAAGTGGCACAGCTACAACAAACAAAGGCAAGCTCTTCCAGCGCCATATCAATGCGATGGAACTCGCACTGATTACACGCCAAATGGCTACCCTGCTACGCTCCGGACTGCCCCTGGAACATGTGCTGAAAACCACAGCCCAACAAACTGAAAAACGGCATGTAGAACGTACACTCCTTTCTGTCCGGGCTAAAGTGCTGGAAGGCAGGACGCTGGCTGATGGATTGAAAGAGTTCCCGAAGACCTTCCCAGATGTCTATATACAAACTGTCTCCTCGGGAGAAGAGTCAGGTCATTTAGAACTGGTGCTGGAACGCCTTGCCGACTATACAGAACAGCGTCAGCAGATGCGCCAGAAAACTATCTTTGCCCTCTTCTATCCCGCCCTCTTAACCATTGTCTCTCTACTCATCGTCGGTGGGTTGTTGACCTATATCGTGCCCCAGGTCACGAGGGTGTTTGAATCGATGTCGGCAGAACTACCCTGGATAACCAAAGCCTTGATGGCTACCAGCGACACCTTCCGATCCTATGGCGTTCCTATTATTTTAGTGCTGGCGATTTTAGGTTTGCTGTTCAGCTATCTACTCAAGAAACCGGGACCAAAACTCTGGTGGCATGGCGTTATGCTACGTATCCCTTTGGTAGGTCGATTGGTTCGCACCGCAAATGCAGCACGTTTCTCCAGAACCCTGAGCATCATGGCTGCCAGCAGTGTTCCTATTCTGGAATCGATGCGGATCGCCTCCCAGGTACTGACCAATCTTCCCATGCGTAACGCAGTTGAAGAGGCGACTTTGCGGGTTCGCGAAGGGGCCAGTCTCTATCAAGCGTTGGATAAAACCGGTTATTTCCCGCCGATGACCCTCAGTCTGCTTGCCAGTGGTGAATCCAGTGGTAATCTAGAGGGCATGCTCGAGCGTTCAGCAGATATCCAGGAGCGCGAGATAGAGACCTTGGTCTCAACAATACAAGGTCTCTTCGAACCTATACTCATTCTGGTCATGGGTGGCATCGTGCTGGTTATTGTACTGGCGATACTACTGCCTATTTTCGATCTCAACCAATTGGTATCCTGATCCTATGCAACTTCGCTTCACTCTCCGACATTCGCTCATATTATGCGCACTACTCAGTTTGTCCATTCTGACAGGCTGTGCATCTACACCTGACCCTGAGGTGGATGAGATAGCACTCACCCTTACTGAAGCCCACAAGGCATACAATATCAAAGAGTATAAGAAGGTTTTTCGGTTACTCTTCCCGATTGCCGCAGCCGGCAATGCCAAGGCCCAATATGCCTTGGGATATCTTTTCTATCATGGTTTGGGTGTGGAGAAGAACGAACGACAAGCTATGCACTGGGTACAGCTATCGGCAGCACAGGGCAATAGAAAGGCACTGCAAGCTATAACCCCGGCCAATTAGCGACAACATCACCACTGATACTTACCAGAACTTACTTAGGGTCTGATTAGTAGTTAGAGCTTACTGCTTTCAGCCCCGAGTCATGTTGTTGTAGTCTGCCGATACAACCGAGAAATCAGATCACTTTCGAAAAACTACCTTGCGATGCCTTGCTGGCCAGGTAGATATCGAACTGCATACAGATGTTGCGTATCAACAGACGACCTCTTGGTAACACATCTATGGCATCCTCTTTCAGCAGAAGCAATCCATCTGCTTCCATCTCTTTCAAGCCAATCAATTCATTCGCAAAGTAACTTTTAAAATCCACATTCCACTGCTTCTCCACATCAGCAATAGAGAGCGTGTAGTGGCATATCAGACGGGTAATCACATCACGTCGCAATAGATCGTCCTGTGTGAGGGTCACACCTCGAAACACAGCAAGGCGTCCTGCATCTATGCGTTGATAATATTCATCCAGACTGCGCATATTTTGAGCATAACTTGGCCCCACCATGCCAATCGAAGTTGCTCCCAGGCCGATCAAATCGCAATCAGCATGTGTGGAGTAACCTTGAAAGTTTCGATAAAGGGTGCCATCCACCTGAGCCTTCACCAGCTCATCGTCAGGCTTGGCAAAATGATCCATTCCCACATAGACATAACCAACATCAGAGAGCTTCTCAATGGTCATCTGCAGAATATCCAGCTTCTCTTGAGGCGGAGGTAGCTCATCCTCATTGATCCGCCGCTGGGGCTTGAAGCGCTCAGGCAGATGAGCATAGTTGAATACAGAGAGACGGTCGGGATCCACTTCAAGTATCTGATCCAGGGTTGATGAGAAGCTCTCCAGGGTCTGATGTGGCAGTCCATAGATAAGATCGATACTTGTTGAACGAAAACCCTCGTCCCTTGCAGCCTGAAGTACCCTCAGTGTCACCTCTTTGCTTTGCAGGCGGTTGACCGCTTTCTGCACATTAGGATCAAAATCCTGGACACCCAAACTCATCCGGTTGAAACCCAGTTCACGAAGCAATTTAATGGTATCGCCTTTCGCCTCTCTGGGATCGATCTCAATTGAGTAT
This sequence comes from Candidatus Thiodiazotropha sp. AKAK3, assembly GCF_058244645.1. Classification (NCBI taxonomy): domain Bacteria; kingdom Pseudomonadati; phylum Pseudomonadota; class Gammaproteobacteria; order Chromatiales; family Sedimenticolaceae; genus Candidatus Thiodiazotropha; species Candidatus Thiodiazotropha sp. AKAK3. The sequence goes on along the minus strand of NZ_JBSYOQ010000035.1, from coordinate 41,525 downwards.
TCACCGCTATCATCATCCAGCAGGGTAAATGATTCCCGGGTCTTATCCATCAACTGGCGCATTTCATCATGACTGATGAACGTTGGCGTTCCGCCTCCCCAGTGAAGCTGGGTTACAACCCTGGAGGAATCGAAGAGTTCCGACTGCATCCGAAGCTCTTCATGAACCCGGGCAAGATAGCCCGCCGCCATACCACGATCCTTTGTAGCCACCTTGTTACAGGCGCAGTAAAAACAGACCGTATCGCAAAAAGGGATATGGAAATAGAGAGACAATGGGCTACCGCTGGCATTACTCTCAATAGCAATACGCCGATATTCAGCCTCATCGTATTTGTCATGAAACTGAACCGCAGTCGGATATGAGGTATATCTCGGCCCCGTCTGGTTGTACTTACCTATCAGTTCAAGGTCGAATTGTGTCGAATGGTCCATAGCCTGTCTCTCTTAAATCCAAGGTCGCTGTTATTGATAAACAACGTCACTCAGTATCAACATCGATACCCTTTCTGTGGGTTTCGTTTATCTGACGCAGTAAAATTGAAAATGGAATGTCATCACCATGACGGTCTACCAGACCAATGAAGGGGAGATCTTCACGACCGAAATGATACTCGCCATCCACCATCGACTGATGCAGCTCTTTGATACCAGACTCCAATGGTTCCAGGAATGCGGGGTAGCGGCCCAACTCCTCCATTTGGTAATCATAACAGTCCCTGAGGTCGGCGACTTCAAACTCCGCCTGTTTTACCCATTCGACATACTCTTCAGCACTGCGTGCACGTTGCAAACTCATCGCTTGTTCAATCTCTCAAGATAATCTGTAGAACCAAACCCGACAGCCTCAGTATATCCTTTTTTAGTTGTCGGCCTTAAAGTAGCCTGTATATTCAGACAGTTCAGCTGCAGTGATCAGAAATACCCCCTCTCCTCCTCTGGCGAAGTCGAGCCAGACAAAGGGAACCTCGGGATAACGCTCCATCAGAAGCTCTGCACTGTTTCCCACTTCCACCACAATCAAGCCGTCAGGTGTCAGAAACTCAGGGGCCTGATTCAATATTCTTTTGACAATTTCCAACCCCTGATCATTCGCTTCGAGTGCCATATTGGGCTCATGAAGATACTCAGGAGGCAGACCTGCCATCTCTTCCGCGCCCACATAGGGAGGGTTGGAGAGAATCAGGTCGTATTTAACCTTTGGTAGTCCGTCAAACAGATCAGATTCATAGACATTGACCTGCTGATCGAGGCTATGAAGTGATACATTTTCACTAGAGACAGCCAAAGCATCTGCTGAAATATCTGCCAGATCAACAACACAATCAGGCATGTAAGCCGCTGTAGCTATGCCAATGCAGCCACTACCACAGCAGAGATCCAATACACGCTGAACCTGTGACGAATCGACCCAAGGTGCGAACTCATTTTCGATCAGCTCTGCAATTGGTGAGCGTGGTATCAGCACATGTTCATTAACCCGAAAAGTGAGTCCGGCGAACCAGGCTTCCCCAGTAAGATAGGGTAGTGGCTTACGTAGTTCAATACGGCGGTTCACCAGCTCAAATACCCGCTCCCGTTCATCAGCAGTCAGGCGACTGGAAAACCAGATGTTCGATAGATCAGGAGGAAGATGGAGAGCATGCAGTACAAGCGCAGCCGCTTCATCCAAAGCATTATCAGTGCCATGGCCGAAAAAAAGACCGGCTTCAGAGAACCTGCTGGCTGACCAACGAATAAAATCTGTTATGGATTGTAGTGATTGCACGGAATTGGCTTGGCTATCAAACCGCAGATGATAGCTGATTTCACCATCCAGGCATAATAGCGATGGGTTGTCGGCTGCTTAAAACTAAAAAAATCAGTTCAGTATATGGCGTAGAACCGCAGATCAATCATCTACAGTGCGCTATTTGCGATGTTTCGCAAATTGAAGCGGCCCTATTCAGGGCCGCTTTCAGAGGTTTTTTTCACTATCATGCGGCCTGTGAACTCGATTGAGGCACAATGCTCAGTGAGCCATCCTCTTCTTGCTTCTTGTTCAGATTTCTTCTGACCAGATCGCCAAGGGAGATGTCTGCGAGAAAGTTGAAAATCTCTGTACTCAGATCATCCCAAAGTGTGTGGGTCAAACAACGGGCGCCACCACTACAGTTCTGCCTTCCTCCACAGCGTGTGAACTCAACCCACTCATCAACTGCACAAATAATATTGGCAATTGAAATCTCATCTGCACTCTTGCCGAGATAGTAGCCACCACCTGGCCCCCTGACCCCACGAACCAACTCCTTACTTCTCAAGGCTGCAAATAACTGTTCCAAGTAGGAGAGTGAAATACCCTGGTTTTCAGATATTTCTGCAAGGGTAACTGGACCAGTTTTTCCGTTAAGTGCCAGATCTAACATAGCTGTAACCGCGTAACGACCTTTTGTAGACAGTCTCATTTGTGTTTCTCCAGAGGTATAAAGTTATTACCTAGTAATTCAGTCGGTATTTAGACTAGAGTAACTCAGTAATTTAGTCAACAATTATTCGGAAAAAATACAACTTTTATTAAGGAAATTTATTTTTTCTTATTTTTCTGTGGGTTACGGTTACTGTTTTGTTTTATATGGAGAGCTTTCAAGTAGATTTTTTCTATAATTCAATAATGCGGGGGCTTCTTGTTGCAAAAAATGCTCAATACCATTGCTAAATTGAGGATCGACTATCGAATGATATGAGTAGGTCAGTGTCGGCAAAAACCCACGCCAGATTTTATGTTCCCCCTGAGCACCTGGTTCGAATCGTTTCAGCCCCTGCTCGATTGCATAGGATATCCCCTGGTAGTAACAGGCTTCGAAATGGAGACTGTCATAGTGTTGCAGTGCCCCCCAATGGCGCCCATAGAGCGTGGATTGACTGCGGTAGAGAATCGCACCGGCGACACAACGTGAGCCATCGTAGGCAAACACAAGAACGATCTGATCGCCCATATTTTGTGCGATTTCCTGAAAAAAACCCTGATTTAAGGTTGGCAGACTGTAACGCTCCTCGAAGGTCTTACTGTAAAAGTGGGTAAATAGCGCCCATTCAGCCTCATTCACCTCATCTCCAGTGACCACACGAAAACGAATTTGGGAATCTGACACCTTCCTGCGTTCATGTCGGATATTTTTTCTGCGTTTGGCTGTCAAGCAGGACAAGAAATGGTCGAAGTCAGAATACCCGGGATTACTCCAATGAAACTGGACACCCAGGCGTTCAAACATGCCCATCGACTTTAAGGTCTCCCCCTCCTCCTTGGTGGTGAACAGCCAATGCATGGAAGATAGCCCCAACTCGTCTACCAAACCCAATGTTGCCTCTACCATCAGCCGCCTAACCTGCTCAATATCCGCATCAGGATCAACCAATAAGCGATCTCCGTAGGCGGGTGTATAGGGTGTGGCACTGACCAGTTTCGGGTAATAATTCAATCCATTCCGCTGGTAGGCATCGGCCCAGGCATGGTCAAAAACAAACTCACCATATGAATTGTCCTTGATATAGAGCGGTGATAATCCAACCAACCGCCCTTGATCATGAATACTCAGATGTCGGGGGCGCCAACCAAACCGTTCACCAACACAATCGTTGTGCTCAAGTGCCGCGAGGAACTCATGCTTCAGGAATGGATTCTCATCCACAACAAGGCGATTCCATGTATTTGCCTCAAAATCATCTATCCGTTCATGAAAAGCGATTTGCATGATTCCAATCCAAGCTCTGGCTGAGAATATAAAATAGACCAACCCTAAGGCTTGTAAAAACCGAGAGATAGCATGGCATATTTCTCCCAATCCTTAACTATAGGAAGAGATATCGCAACATTTCTGAAGGGGTATAAACTCAAAATCGAGTTACAGCAATAGTGCAACTTACCAGTGTGGTGCTTCATATTAGTATGAAGCACCACACTGGTTGCCCATCAAAACAGGGATAGCCTATTGATCCAGATAGTCAGCAATCTGAATATTGTATTGTTCCGGAGAGACAGGTTTTAGAATTCGATCCCCAGAAGCAGATTCAGCGAGATTGAGATATTCTGGCGTTAGAAAGCAGTCTTGAGAAAGGTCGTAGATAACGTTAAGTACCGGGTTCAGCAGCGCCTTTTGTGGAGACGCAATAACCACAGCCAGTCGCTGGCTCTCCAAGGCCACGACTGTACCCACCGGGTAGATACCCACACACTGTATAAACCGCTGTACCAATTCTTGATCGAACACCCCTTCCCCGCTCCATTCGATCAACTGGCGTAAAACTACACTTGGCATTTTTCCCTTATGATAGACACGATCAGAGGTAATCGCATCGTATACATCAACTATTGCAGCCATCTTGCCGTAGAGGCTGATCTCTTCTCCAGAGAGCCTTCCAGGATAACCTGTGCCGTTGAGACGTTCATGGTGTTGCAAAAGGACTCTGAGTGCATTTTTTGGAATTGCATCAGTCTCATCAACCAGACGGGTTCCAAAACCCACATGTCCTCTCATAATAGAGAACTCATCTTCTGTAAGGCGCCCAGGTTTATTCAATATCTTCTCTGGTACTTGTAATTTTCCTATATCATGCAATATACCGCCAACACCTACCTCCCAGATGACTGATTCATCCAGTCCAAGCTTCTTGGCGAATGCAATCATCAGTGCTGAGACACTTATTGAGTGTTCGAAAGTGTATTGATCCATGTCGCGAATTCGCGTCAATCCTAGAAAAGCATCCTGATTTCTGAAGATTGAACCGAGCATCTGTTCAACAACCGGACTGACCTGCTCGGTATCTACCTGCTTTCCAAGCCTGACATCTGCCATTATGTTCGTGATAACCCTTCCCGCCTCCTGCCTGACAATGAGCGCCTTCTCCATCTCTTCTGCTACGGAAACTGATGCAGGCGCCTGGTCGGGACTCGATTCGAGTTCGGTTCTTTTAACTGCAATGGGTTGATTTACATCAACTTCAGAGCTGACATCCAGGCCCTTCTCAGTATTGATATATACAACTTTGGCGCCCGATTTTTTTATTTTACCTACGTCACTTATTTCATTGATTTTAAACTGATTTCTTAAAAACGGATGGTTCATCCAAGACGTGTCGAGCTTATCGACATACATCCCGACCCTAAGCTCGCCAACATCTATCTGCTTAATCATTAGCGACCTTACTCAGAAACCACATTCACAACATTCAACCCTTAATAAATGGTAGCTTACACAGGGTTATCGGTTTGTAGAGCGCATTACTTGAGCAGCATCCAGATTGATAACTATGCAGATCGGTAGACGAGAACCATGACTCACTGAAGAATATCTGTTGGAAAAGGTTGACAGATCCTAATCAGAAGCTAGAATACGCCCTTCCTGAACGAAGCGGGAATAGCTCAGTTGGTAGAGCACAACCTTGCCAAGGTTGGGGTCGCGAGTTCGAGTCTCGTTTCCCGCTCCAATTCTATAAGGCCTCGGCACAACCGGGGCTTTTTTATGTGTCGATTCGATTCATCAGGAATAGATGATAGAATCCCACCCTATATGGCTGAGTGGCAGAGTGGTTATGCAGCGGCCTGCAAAGCCGTGGACCTCGGTTCGATTCCGGGCTCAGCCTCCATATTTCTGTTGTGAAATCCGCAAAAACACGCCAACCGGCCCGGGTGGCGAAATTGGTAGACGCAAGAGACTTAAAATCTCTCGACCTTAGGGTCGTGCCGGTTCGATTCCGGCCCCGGGCACCATTTTAAAATTCTGCATCTCAGAATCTTCTGACAATTTGAATGGCAGAAATATCTCAGGAATTCGAGCAACATTTTTCAGCCCCATATCAAACGCTCTGTAAAGACGAGTCTAGACGCCGCCCCTGCGAAATATGAGTGCACTTGAGAGATGTTTCCCTGTGCGCTTTGAATGTACCTATGGGCACCACGCCTATCTCCTGTTTCGCAACTTCAATATCCATTCTCCCCTGCCAGCCTTGTTCTATGGCTTTAGCCAATCGTTTTGCCCCCGGACGCCCCGTTTCCAGAGATAGCTCTGCATGAACAGCGGGCGGAATTAAAATCTGCTTGTAAAGCTGTTGAAGCAATTGAAATGGAGCTTTCCCATATTAAGAAAAAGCCCTCATTGCCTAGTTTGTAGTCGATGCTGCAAATCTATACCAAGAATATCTAACGATAAGGCAAGGTAATGACAATAACCCCATCCTCTTCGCTCCTTGCCATTGCTGCCACATCGGCATCCGCTGGTAACCTGAAGCGGCGGCGCATAGAGGAGGAAGTGCTGGAGAAACTGTAGCCGCGCTGATGCCTGTTTTCGATCTGATGAGCCTCTTGATTCTCTACCACCAGATAGGGGCCGACAATTTTCACTTGGATTGCATCAGCAGAGTATCCCTGGGCCTTGATACGAAGGTGATAGCCACGTTCATCCTGATCCTGTTTGAATCTAAGAGCACGTTGAGTGTGGAATCCTGAACCGCTGTTTATAGGCGGCCTGTGGTACGGCTCACCACCAATGGGGTATGGGTATGGCTGCCCGTTAACCGGTAACGTAAGCCAGGCACCAAGCGCTAAACCAAACAGTGGAGCAAATTTGTTCATAAGTCACCTCCTGCTTCGCATTTATTGCATACCAGGCAGTCGCTATTTCTGTCTGGCTAGTAGTTAACTCTATTCAACGAATTCAGTTTTAAGTTTAGTCGTTGACATGACTTGTTGACCCATCAATATCATCGACAGAAACCGTTTTAACCTCAAGACTACCACTGACCTGCCTCTCTCCGAGCAGACTGGGCCAGGCAGATCTTAAATATAGGCCCATGGACCATAATGTCAGTATGGCTGCTACATAGATCAAAACAAATCCAACCGTGTAGACAGGTATCCCCCAAAGCGGCTGATCGAAAATAAGCAGTAGAATCGCAACCATTTGAACTGCGGTCTTAAACTTACCTATCACTGAGACAGCTACCATTGCTCGCGCACCCAGTTCAGCCATCCACTCCCGAAGCGCTGAAATGGTAATCTCTCGGCCGATAATGACTGCAGCTGGTATCGCCAGCGCCGGAGTCGGCTCAGCCTGAACTAAAAGCAGCAGTGATACGGCAACCATCAGTTTGTCTGCAACCGGATCAAGAAAAGCGCCTAGTGGGGAGACCTGCCCCCACCGCCTGGCCAGATAACCATCAAGCCAATCTGTCACAGCGGCAATAGAAAATACAAATGCGCAACTGAGTCTGGCCCACTCCACCGGTAGATAAAATAGTAGAACGAACACAGGAATCAGAACAATCCTTAAAAGGGTCAAGATGTTAGGGATGTTCCACATGTATAGTTCTCTGCCGTTATGTTACTTGTTATGTTGTATCATGAAAGGCTTGGTAGATCTGTTCTGCCAACCCATTGCTGATGCCCTCTACCCGGGCGATATCTTCCACGCCAGCCCTCGCGAGCTCCTGTAGACCACCAAATTGCCTCATAAGCCTCTGTCGACGCTTAGGACCTATACCAGCAATCTCTTCAAGAACAGAGCGATTGCGACTTTTGGAGCGTCTCTGGCGATGCGCTGTGATCGCAAATCGATGAGCTTCGTCCCTTATTTGCTGTATAAGATGAAGTGCCGGCGAATCTGCTGGCAGTATAATAGGTGCCTTGCGCCCCAACAAGAAGAGACGCTCCATGCCGGCTTTACGATCTGCCCCCTTAGCCACACCAACCAGGGTCAATCCGGATAGTCCTAAATCCTGCAATCGTTCGTGAACCGAGCTCAATTGTCCCTTGCCGCCATCGATAAACAGCAGATCAGGTAGAGCCACCTCCCCTCTCTTTATCCTGCGGTAACGACGTTCAAGGACTTGGCTCATTGCCCCATAGTCATCACCCGGCGTCACACCTTCAACGTTGAAACGGCGATAATCGGACTTCAGTGGGCCCTCTTGGTTAAAAACCACACAGGATCCAACCGTCAACTCTCCCTGGGTGTGGCTGATATCGAAACACTCCATGCGCTCAGGTAGTGCTTGCAGATCCAGGGCCTTCACTAATGACTGAAGTCTCTGATCCATATCTGATTGCGCATTTATTCGACTTTGCAGAGCCAGACTGGCATTGCTGATAGCCATTTTTAGCCACCTGGCTCGCTCTCCACGCACATTTGTACTAATGCGAATACGACGCTTCGCCTGCTGACTGAAAACCTCTTCGAGTAAGGTTTGCTCCTCTAACCGGGCACTTAGAATAATTTCATTGGGAAGTGGTTTTTCAAGATAGTATTGGGTCAAGAATGCCCTTAAAACCGCTTCATCCGGATCATCCTGGGGAACGGAGGGATAGAAGGATTTATTCCCCAGATTCCGGCCAGAGCGAATATAGAACACCTGAATACAGGCACTACCACCACGTTTTGCAATGGCGACGATATCCAGATCCCCCGATTCACCACTCACATATTGACGCTCCTGAATTCGGCGCAAACTCTTTATCTGATCCCGATAACGTGCTGCCTGCTCAAATTCCAGCTTCTGGGATGCCTCTTCCATGCGAGTTACCAATGCATCGACTACCTGATTGGTTTTTCCCTCCAAAAACATAATCGCGTGCTCTACATCCTGATCATACTCCTGCTCACTGACCAAGCCGACACAAGGTGCACTGCAACGTTTAATCTGATACTGCAGACAGGCTCTGGAGCGGTTGCGATAAAAGCTCTCTTCACACTGACGTACCGGAAAGAGCTTCTGCAGCAATTGCAGGGTCTCCCTGGTGGAACCCGCACTGGGAAAAGGCCCAAAATATCTCCCCTTACCTGTTCGCGCACCACGTTTGAATGAGAGAGCCGGATAGCCATGATCCACTGAGAGATGAATATAGGGGTAACTCTTATCGTCTCTTAGAAGAATATTGTATTTGGGCTTGAGTGACTTAATCAGTTGATTCTCAAGAATCAACGCCTCTGCCTCAGTATGGGTGACGATAATCTCAATATTTACGATCTGAGATACCATAATCTGAATTCTTCGATTGAGACTGCGGGTAAAGTAACTTGAGACCCGTTTCTTCAGATTTTTTGCCTTTCCGACATAGAGTACCTTTTCATCAACACTGATCATGCGATAGACCCCAGGACGAGAGGTCAGGGTCTTCAAGAAACTGGCGGGATCGAAAGGCTGAATTACCATACAGGCGTCTATGCTATGACAATTTTATTGAGCGTGCGAACTGAATCTATTTTTGGGACATTTTTTTGTCCCTATGCTTTTGATTTCAATATGGAAGGCGGATGTCAGCCTATCTATTTATTTAAGCATCAAAGGGTGATGATCCAGAGACCAAATAGATCATCCCAGAAGCTCTTTCGCTCGATGAAATACCTGTTGAAACATCTCTGGTGTCAAACGTCGAGTTTGAGTGTTGTAACGACTACAGTGGTATGAATCGAGGAGTTGCAGATCATCACTGAGTATATGTTCACCAGCATGGGAGAAACGGTGATCTTTCTGCCTCAACCCCAATGCCTTAATTACAGCTTGATGTGCAATTGAGCCCAGGGCAATCACCAAGCTTGAGGAAGGTAGTTCAAGCAGCTCATTACTGAGAAATTTATTGCACTGATTAACCTCGGCACCCAAGGGTTTATTTTGTGGTGGCAGGCATTTCACCGCATTGGTGATCCGGCAATTAATCAGTTTAAGCCGATCCTTCCGGCTTTTTGATTCCGGCTTATTGGAGAAGCCATAATCGCAGAGTGTCTGATAGAGCAATATTCCGGCATGGTCTCCGGTAAACGGGCGACCCGTGGCGTTAGCACCATGCATTCCAGGTGCCAGCCCGACAATCAATAAACGTGCTTTCGGGTCACCGAAAGGTGCTACAGGTGCGCAATGGTAATCGGGATATTCATTCCCAACCTGATCCAGAAACTCTGCCAGCCGGGGACAGAGGCGACACTTGGCATTAAACGTTTTCAATGCTTTTCGCTGTCTTTAAGAATACCGTGACGATAGGCCAGGCGAGTCAATTCAACATCATTCTTAAGATCAAGTTTTTCATAGATGCGTTGGCGATAGGTACTCACAGTCTTCGGGCTTAGCGAAAGAATATCTGAAATCTCCTGATTCTTCTGGCCTTCTAGAATCTGCAACAGAACCTGGGTTTCCCGTGAAGAGAGGACTTTAAAAGGGTTGTCAGCATTACCCTGCCACTCAGTCAGTGTGTGTTTTCTGGCAACATCTGAAGCAATGTAGTGATGTCCCTTGTAGACGGCCCGAATTGCGCGAATCATCTCATCCGCAGGACAACCCTTTGTCAGAAATCCCATTGCACCAACTTCATGAAGCCTTGATGGAAACGGATCATCATCCAGTACAGTGAGCGCGATAACCTTCAGATCGGATTTAACGCGAAGAACCCTACGGGTTGCCTCAATGCCCCCCATACCTGGCATATTCACATCCATCAGCACAACGTCCGGTGTAGATTTTCTCACCAGTTCAATTGCTTCTTCACCTGTGGAGGCTTCTCCGACAACTTCTATCTCTTCAGCCTTATCGAGAATCCCCTTAACTCCGGTTCTGATCAACTCATGATCATCAACCAGTAAAACTTTTATCATATTTGCATCTCTGCAGATCCCTCTAACCTTAGCGAAAAGATCCAGGCAACTACTCTGAAGCAGTCCCCAAACCTAAACTCGGTGGTAATCATTAGCGCTAATTTACCGCAAATGAGTAGTAACAGCGAGTACTATAGGTTGTTAAATTTAGTCCCTTGAAAGCTTCAATATCTGACCAGTAAGTCAATCATCCGACCTTAGACATGGGAAATTCTCCCCTCATGTCACGATTTTCCATTCGGAAGATATGACCCTGCTCAGCACAATAACGAAGCCATTTAGAAAGAAAAAGATTAATTTTCCAACGCTGCTCAAGCGTTGGGTTCTCTCCCCATCGATGCAGTGGCAGACTCGATTGTCGTATATCAATCACATCGACCTGCTTTGAATCGTGGTAGACCCTAAGCATCGCGTCAGGATCTGGATAGTCACCTACCACATGGGTAAAGTAGTAGGTCAAGTGTACCAGGGAGGTGTAAGGCGTCTGCTCAACCACGTCGAGGTAGAGGTCCATACTGTCTCCCAATCTCGACCGATATTCACCTACCTGATCTTGAAGATCAGGGGCCATTCGCAACAGCAATGAGTAGTTCTCTTCGCTGAGATCCAGGACACGGCCCATTGTCGGTCGCAGAGAGAGCAACCTTTTCATTTTCCATGGGTAGTCAGAGGATCTCATGGCAACTCCTGTTGTCAGCCAAAGCTACCGCGAATTGGAGTAGACACCTCTATTTCCCGGCTAAACCGACACAAAACTTGGGAGCACAACAGAGTTCAGGCGTTTTCGCCGTTTTGTTGTTCAGCCTCAATTTGAGCTCTGACCTCATTCATATCCAGCTCACCCGCTTTACCGAGAAGTTCCCGAAAACTTGATTCAGGGAGCGCTCCAGGCTGAGAAAAGATAATGATATTGTCACGAAAGATCATCAGAGTCGGGATGGATCGAACCTGAAAGTGCATTGCCAGATCCTGCTCTTCTTCAGTGTTCACCTTACCGAACACAATATTCGGGTGATCTTCAGATACGCTCTCATACGTCGGAGCGAAAGAGCGGCATGGACCGCACCAAGGCGCCCAAAAATCTATAATTACAAATTCATTGTCGGTTACGGTCGATTCAAAATTATCTTTAGTTAATTCTACTACAGCCACGTGGTAGCCCCTTACTGGAAGTTGAGATGAAACAGATGTTATCAGAATAGAGCGTTCAATGCCTGCCGAATTCCTTGGACGATGTAATGTATATATGGCACCTATCAACGTCAGCGGAAGTCTTCAGCTGCAAGGCGCGTCTCTCAGTGAATGGCGCGCCCTTTACAAGATAGACAACACTGAATATAGCGGCCACTCATCGCACCGAAAAGGAGGCAACTACCAATCACAGGTAGATCTGCAAACATGGAATCCAGGAATAAAAAAAGGACTGCAATCTGTTGCAGCCCTTTATCAGAATCAGGTGACTCTATCGACTTAACCTAAGCCTTGAAAAATCTGATCTCGGATCTCGTCTACTCCACCTACTCCATTGATTTTTATATATTTGCAGCTACCAGCATCAGCTTCTTTACTGTAAAAGGCAACCAGTGGTTCTGTCTGGTCATGATAGACTTTGAGACGTGCTTTCACTGTCTCCTCCTGGTCGTCATCACGCTGAATCAGCTCCTCACCTGTTTCATCATCCTTACCCTCCACTTTGGGTGGATTAAAGACAACATGGTAGGTACGACCAGATGCAAGGTGAACACGGCGCCCGGACATGCGTTTAATGATCTCTTCGTCAGGCACATCGATCTCAACCACGGCATCTATAGGAACCCCGGCTTCTTTGAGTGAATCAGCCTGGGGGATCGTGCGAGGAAAACCATCAAAGAGATAACCGTTTTTACAGTCATCCTGAGTAATTCGCTCTTTCACCATTCCCATGATTATGTCATCTGAGACCAAGCCACCTTCATCCATGATCTTTTTTGCGGCAACACCGAGTTCTGATCCTGACTTGACATGAGCTCTCAACATATCACCGGTTGAAATCTGTGGGATTTTATATTTTTCTTTAATGTAATTCGCCTGAGTGCCCTTACCTGCACCTGGTCCGCCCAATAGAATGACGCGCATTATGAATCTCCTTCGGTTGTTATGAGTATATTCGGATTTTCACCCGCTGATGAAACAATTCTGTTAATTCAGCCTAACCTGAATCTTACCCTGGAGTTTGCCATGCCCTGCAAGCAGGGGCCAGTTGAGGCTATCAATAGGCGGATACAGGCCACTTATGAACATGAGCGGGCAGATCACCCGACATAGACAATATGATAGAATCAGTATCAGAAGATGGAATTTAGTTATTGTTTTATAGATAAATTAGTTTATTCAGAACATACCAATCTGAATCAAGCCAAAAAGCTGATATCTCATTATCAGGGCTTCTCGGCTCGAATCCAGATTGGTACAACAAAACAGTGATCGTTTCCTATCAAAGTTTTTTTATTCGCTAATGCGGCATTAATTGCCTGCCAGCTTCAGCATCAGACTGTTGAGTCTTCTCACAAATGATGCCGGATCATCCAGTTGCCCACCTTCAGCCAGCTGAGCCTGATCGAACAGAACCTTGGTCAGATCCCCGAAACGCTCTTCATCTGATTCAGCTTCCAGCCTTTCCACCAATGGGTGTGATGAGTTGATCTCCATAATCGGCATTGTCTGGGGCGCATCCTGTCCTACAGATTTCAGAACTCTGGCAAGGTTAGCACTCATATCATGCTCTTCAACCACCAGACAGGAGGGAGAATCAGTTAAACGCTGACTGACCCGTATCTCCTTAACTGAATCCTTCAGGATCTCCTGCATTCTTTCAAGTAAAGCCTTATGCTCTTCACTCTCCTTTTCCTGGCTCTCCTGCTCCTCTTTATCTTCCAGGTCACCCAGATCCAACGCACCTTTTGCAACAGATTGGAGGGTCTTGCCATCAAATTCAGTGAGACTGGTTACCAACCACTCATCAACCCGATCGGAAAGCAGCAATACTTCGATCTCTTTTTTCTTCAGAACTTCCAGGTGAGGACTGAAACGAGCTGCCGCTGGGGTTTCCGCAGTGATGTAGTAGATTTTTTCCTGGCCCTCACGCATGCGTGAGATGTAGTCAGCCAATGATACGGTCTGTTCATCCTTTTCATTGTGTGTGGAAGCAAATCGCAGCAATCCGGCAATTTTCTCTTTGTTGCTGAAATCTTCAGCCGGGCCCTCTTTCAATACCTTGCCGAACTGATCCCAGAAGACTTGATACTTCTCCTGATCATTTTCAGCCAGTTTCTCTAATGCACCGAGAATGCGTTTAACATTGGCTTGGCGAATGGTGTCGATCTTGCGGTTATGCTGCAGAATCTCACGGGAGACGTTGAGCGGCAGATCATCAGAATCGACTACGCCTCTGACAAAGCGTAAATAGCGAGGCATCAATTTCTCTGCCTCGTCCATGATGAATACCCGTCGAACAAACAGCTTTACACCATGCTTTTGATCCCTGTCCCACAAATCGAATGGTGCACGATTGGGCACGAAGAGCAGTGCGGTATATTCGTTATTCCCTTCTACCCGGTTGTGTACGTGTAGCAGTGGATCTTCGAAATCGTGGGAGACATGCTTGTAGAATTCGTTGTACTCCTCATCGGAGATATCGGAGCGATTGCGCATCCATAGGGCGGTACCTGTATTTACTCGTTCGAATTCCGGGGCCTCAGGCTTCTCCTTATCCTCGCCATAGAACTCTTTTTCCATCTCCACAGGGATCGTAATGTGATCTGAAAATTTCGAGATAACGTTACGCAGCCTGAATCCCTCCAGGAACTCTTTTTCATCTTCCCTTAGATGAAGTACAACATCCGTTCCACGACTCAGCTTGTCGATATTCTCAATAGAGTAGGAACCCTCACCTTCTGATACCCACTGCACACCGTGTTCCTGCCCCAGGCCGGCTCTTCGGGTGAGTAGCGTTACTTTTTCCGCAACAATGAATGCAGAATAGAAGCCGACACCGAACTGCCCAATCAATTCGCTGTCCTTGGCCTGATCCCCAGACATCGCTTCAAAGAACTTTCGTGTGCCAGAGCTTGCAATGGTACCGATGGTATCGGTGACATCCTGTCGGCTCATGCCTATGCCATTATCTGAAATGGTCAAGGTGCCGGCATCCTTATCGTAGGTCACCACAACTTTAAGCTCGGGATCATCCTCGAACAGCGCTTCATCGGTGAGCGCTTCAAATCTCAGCTTCTCGGCAGCATCCGAGGCGTTTGAAATCAATTCCCGGAGAAAGATCTCTTTATTGCTGTAGAGTGATCGAATAACAAGATTGAGTACCTGGCTGACTTCTGCCTGAAAATCCAGGGTTTCCTTTTGAGCTTCAACTGACATATTTGAAAACGGCCTCTGTAATCAAGAAGGTAGATTAAGAACACCCCACAAAGAGAGCCTGTACCTAGTAGCACAAACGGCCCTTTTCATGGGATTGGAAAATCGTTCTCTAATATGGGATCTTTTATCGGTTTTTCAAGACTGGATGCTCGATCCCTCAGTCAGATCCAGTGCAAATATTCTCAAAACCATTAAAATCTCATTAATAATCCAAGAGTTACACGATTCTCTTCATAAGTGGTCAATTCAGTCTCCCCTTCTCGATCGAGATGGGTGACACTGGTGGATATTGTCGTCTGAGGACCAAGAAGATAGTTGACACCCAGAGAGGCGGACCACTCTTTGTAGTCCTGAAGTTCTTCATCGTGATCTCTCCAGTGGAGTCGGGAGATACCTGAAAACTTACGACTGATTAAACGATAGAGTGAGACCGATGCGGTAGTATCCTCAGTATCCTGAGTGGCGATCTCATAATCTCTCTTGGTAAATCCAGCTCTTAATTCAGCCCGGGTTCTTTGGGTTCTGAATACATAGGAAGCGGTTACCCGGTCAGACTCATAATATTCTGCACTGAGGGTTGAAACCCCAGTTACAGTAACTGGTGGTGGATTCTCCAGAACCGCGTCTCTGACGACATTGCCAAACTCATCCTGGCGCTGGAACAAAGAGGGCCGAGTCGCCTCATCACGGGCACTGATGTAGTCCCGCTTATAGTCGATGCGCCACACGGATCGACCGGAAGTGTGCTCAAAATTGAGGTAGTAATCATCGCCAAAGGCTCTTTCACCACCACCCAAGGCAAATCTCGTTCGACTGGTTGGTGTAAAGACTATGCCGACAGACCACAGCTCCCCATCCACATCTTCACCGATAATGAGATCAAAATCTTCATAGCCAGCTGCGAACGCCACTGCCCATCGGCGTGAGATTTGTTGTAAAAACTCACCTCTGAAGATTGAGATCTTGTTCTTGTCGTCGCTGGTTCCTGTGTAATCCTCCAGCGTATGACTCGCTGCAAGCTCCCAGGCATGGGAAGTTGAATAGGTACCACTGCCCAGAATCAGATCAAACTCTTGTGAGGTACTGTCAACCTCATCCTGGTCTTCATAATCAACCTTATCAGCCGAATAGCGAGCTTCCAGAACACTGACATTGCCGAAGCGGGTTGTGTAGTAGGGGCTGACACCAACTGTGTAGTAATCGATATTTTCAGTCGGCCCCGTCAAACCATCAGGACTGGTGCGACTGGAAGAGATCTGGGTTTGGTCAGAAGTTGCCCAGGCATCAACAAACAGATGATTCTCTACAAGCTCAACATCACCATTGGCACGCAACAGGTGAACGGTCTCATTATCTCTTGTCTCTTCCTTATAGTATCGATATTCGGGAGAGTAGTTGAAATCGAGATTGGCTCTGGCACCCTCGCGAAAGATTGAGACGCTGGGTCTTACACGAGTAACGTACTCACTCTGCTTCTCCTCACTGGTCAGCAGTGCATTATCTGTATAGACCTCATCTAATGCTATTGAGGGGGATACAATCCACTCGCCTGATAGGGAAGCTACGGGAAACGAGAGCAAACTGAACATTGCCAGTGTTTGTAGCTTATGAATTCGGTCAGATTTACGAAATATTACGCAAGACATCCTATCCATCCTGTCTGTATCTGTTTAGATTGAGTCATTTTGTTTCTTTCATCCCTGATTGAGTCAGCATGCACTCTCCGGTCTTACCCTAGGAGCCTGTTGACTTCAGCGGCACGGAATCATCAATGACAGTGATAATGCGGCGTGAATTCTATCATGCTTTGCAGATATAGAAGTTATCTGTCGCACAGATTAAACCCATCATATCTGTAGTCTGACTGTCAGTTGGTAAAAAACCCAAATTCCATATTGACTGACAATTCTAACCCGAATACCCAGCTTGTCGTGTAAATATTACCCATATCCATGAGAGGCCTATTGGCGGAGCCAGAGGAGCAAAGGCCCTTCCCTGCCTGAATAGATGGGCTGCAACCCTGCCGCTGCCGGTTGGCTCAGAAAATTGAGGGCCTTCGTGAAATTCCCGAGCAACGGCTATCTCTACACTTCAACTGACCATAGCAGTTGTGTTTGAATAGTGGTTATCCAAGTAACAAATCCACAAATAGACCGAAATCATGCAAATTAATACTGTGACCACCCAAGCCTTTGACGACCAACGTCCCGGGACATCTGGATTAAGAAAAAAAGTTAGGGTGTTTCAGACCCCGAACTATTTAGAGAATTTTGTTCAAGCCATATTCGATACCCAGGCCGATCTGATCGGTGGCAGCCTGGTTTTGGGTGGGGATGGCCGATTTTACAATCGCGAGGCGATACAAATCATCCTGAAAATGGCGGTAGCCAATGGTATTGCCAAAGTCATTGTTGGGCTGGGAGGTCTGTTGTCGACACCAGCAGCATCTTGTGTCATTCGTAAATATCAGACCAACGGAGGCATCATTCTCTCTGCCAGCCATAATCCCGGCGGCCCGGATGAAGACTTTGGCATCAAGTTCAACACCCCCAATGGCGGGCCAGCCCCTGAATTGGTAACAGAAGCCATATTCGATAGAACAAAATCCATTGATAACTACCGTATTGCTGAGTGCGCCGATATCGATCTGGACAAAGCTGGTGAACAGCGCATCGGTGATACAACTATCCAGATTATTGATTCTGTAAGTGATTATGCCGAGCTGATGGCCAGCCTGTTTGACTTTGAGCGCATTCATCAACTGTTCAATTCTGGTGCATTCACCATGCGCTTCGACGCGATGCACGCAGTAACCGGGCCCTATGCCAAACGTATTCTGGAAGAGTTGCTGGGCGCAGAACCGGGAACGGTAATTAACGGTATCCCAAAAATCGATTTTGGTGCCGGCCATCCAGACCCCAATCTGGTTCATGCCCATGAACTGGTAGAGATGACCGAAGGTCGCAATGGCGCTGATTTCGGTGCAGCTTCAGATGGCGATGGTGACAGAAACATGATCCTGGGACGTGATTTTTTTGTTACGCCCAGTGACAGTCTGGCAGTCATAGCAGCCAATGCCCATTTGATTAAAGGCTATAGCGCTGGCATTAGTGGTGTTGCCCGTTCCATGCCTACCAGTCAAGCAGCTGATCGTGTTGCTGAAAAGCTCGGGCTTGAGTGTTTTGAAACCCCCACTGGCTGGAAATTTTTTGGTAACCTGCTGGATGCAGGAAAGATCACTCTGTGTGGCGAAGAGAGCTTTGGAACAGGCTCCAACCATATCAGAGAAAAAGATGGTTTATGGGCGGTTCTGTTTTGGCTCAATCTACTTGCAGTCAAACAGCAATCTGTAGAGTTGATCGTACGGGATCACTGGCAGACCTATGGCCGGAATTACTACACCAGGTATGATTACGAGGCGATAGAGAAAGATGCCGCAGAGTCACTCATGCAATCCCTGGTTGATAAACTCGACAGCCTGATTGGCGATGAGATTAGTGGCTACCAGGTAGAGTATGCAGACAACTTTTCCTATACCGACCCGGTCGATTCCAGCCGCTCTGAGAATCAAGGAATCCGCATTGGGTTTACCGATGGATCAAGGATTGTCTACCGACTCTCAGGTACCGGCACGGAAGGCGCTACCTTGAGGGTCTATCTTGAAGCATATCAGCCCGATCCAGAAAAGCAGATGGAGAGCACGCAACAGGTCATGAAACCACTTGTGGAGATAGCCTTGGCAGTTGCTGAAATTGAACAACGAACAGGACGAACTGAGCCAACAGTTATCACCTGAAATTTTACTGGACAACTTGCAACTGGATCACTATATATCAGCCATAGTTGAGAATATAATAACTATATTTCAGGTACAATAATCAAACGACATTCAGGGGAGCCCCGCTGTGAATAAGAAACAGGATAAAGTGAGCGAAAAAAAAGTAACGAAGAAAAAAACAACTTCAAAAAAAGCGGCGAAACCAAAAGTCGTTAAGAAAAAAACCACTAAGAAAAAGAGTGTGGCAAAGAAGGCATCTTCGAAAGTGGCAGTGATCAGTCCTCGAGAGCGCTATGAGATGATTGCCACCATGGCTTACTATCGGGCAGAAGCTCGAAATTTCGAGCCGGGCAATGATGTCCAGGACTGGCTCGATTGTGAAAGCACCATAAATGAGTTGCTGAAGAAAAAGTGACTCTCATTTAGATTTGCGCGAAAGCCTTGCGCCCCGTATTCACACTCTATTCTTGTAAATGCGGGGCGCATATAGTCGGTCTATAGCAGTTAAATCTACGAAAAAATATAGGATTCAGGCTGTGCATATGGGCCTGGATGGGTGTTCACTTCTATTCCTCAATATTTGATCCACCAGTTCGGATTCAGTAAAAGATCTTCTACAGGGATCGCCGTGCAGACAGGGTTGCCAGGACACGCTGATGTGCCCAGACAAGCAGTCCTGCACCGACAATCAAACATGAGCCCAAGTAGAACGGCCATCCCAGCGTATCTTCAAAAAAGAGCAGGCTAATCAGAGCCGCTGCAACGAGCTGCGCATTGAGATAGGGTGAAAGCAGTGAAGCAGACGCCATATGAAATGCTTTCACCAGCAGAAAATGGCCAGCTGCACCTAATGCTCCAGTGGTTAATAAATATAACCACTGAGTGATGGTGGGTTGCTGCCACCAGAGTGGTTGCAGCAAGGTCAATACAATCGCACCGGTGAATGTTGTATGAAACAGTGTGGTTTGTTCACTGTCATGACCTTTCAGTGCTCTGGTCAAGACAAAATAGAAGGCGAGACTAACAGCAGCCAGACAAGCTAACAGCAGTGCAGGATCAGGGTCGCGAAATCCTGGCCTGACAATAAACAGCACACCAATAAAACCACCAGCAACAGCAAACCACTCGACTGCACCAACCTTCTCCTTCAAAAACCATCCAGCGAGCAAGGTCACCAGGACGGGTGCAAAAAAGACAATTGAAGTGGCATCCGCCAGTGATATCGTTTGAATGGCGCTATATAGACTCAAAGTCACAGCCATTAAACAGATGGCTCTGAGTAGCTGAGTCCAGGGCCGGTTCGGACGAACAAAAGCAAATCCCTGGCGGTATGAAAAGATTATTCCGACAAATAAAGTGTGGAAAAAATAGCGTGCCCAGACAACCTGAGGCATGGCTAAATCCTGCATCAGCCATTTACCCAAACCATCCATTACTGCCAACAAAATACAGGCGACAACGGTACTGACAATACCCCAGAAGAGGTGATGCACACTCTGATTGGGTCTATCTGTTGATTGAGACATTCAGTGAGCCTGCAAAACAAGGAAAAAGGTCAGGCGGATTGTATCCCCGCAGGTTATCTATGTCTTCGTAGAATCTAAATTGTCATAGACTATGACTGGAATTAATGGAGAATCCATCAAAAGGGAGTGATTCAAGAGGTGAACACTACTCCCTTCCAGGAGCGGAAGAAGAGGCCGGTTTTGTCTCTATCAGGGGAAGAGCTATGCCCCCCCTGATAGATCACCTCTTACCAGATCAGAACTTGATACCAGCTTTCAACCAGACCTCACGACCTGGTTCATTGACCTGGATCGCTTCAGGGTTGAATGGATCCGCATTTGCCCGATTAACATGATAGGCATAGCTTTTATCCAACAGATTGTCGATGCCAAAGCTGACATCGGCAGAGCTGGTTATCTCATAGCTGCCATAGAGGTCGATTACAGCCCATCCAGGTGTCTCCTGGGCATCTTGACCACTTCCATTCTCCAGATCCGCACGAGTCTGTTTGGCCGACATGCGCACCTTGCTACCGAAATCCAATGACCCTAGTCTATATTCCATACCAAGTGTGGCTTCGAGAGGGGAAATTTGTGCAATAGGACGATCGTCTGTACTGTTTTCTGCACGCACATAGGCGAGACTGGCGGTGGTACTCAGAGAATCGAGAATCTTGTAACCGCCCTGCCATTCGATGCCGTAGAATTCCGCATCCACATTACGATAGATAGTCGCCGTACCATTGGACACCAGAATACCATCCTGACCACGGGCTTTGTCACGCAGGATGTAGTCACTTACATCGTTGTAGAAAACGGAGACATCCGTATCCCATGCATCTCCAGTCCAACGCAGGCCTGCTTCGATCTGGTGATGCTTTTCAGGTTCCAGCTCCGGGTTACCCACCCAACTGCTGTCCATTCCTGTCATCATGTTCCGCGCGAAACTTGCCAGATAACGTTCAGTTGCGTCGGCAGTACGTACACTACGACTCAATCCAGTGTAGAGCGTGCCATCACCTATCTCTCTTTCATACTGTACAAACCCGCCAACATTGTCCTCTGTCTTATTGTCGGATGTATCAGCATAGTAGGCTGCGTAGAGGTTGTTCGGGGTAGGACTGGGACCAAGATCCGGTTTCTCGTCACCCCTGGAAATGGAGGCGTCGACCCGATCATAGCGCAATCCCGCCTTGACTCGATCCAGCGCACTTACCGGCAGCGATAATTCCGCAAAAACACCAGTCTGTTCCAACTCGGCCCCAGGCCACATAATCGACTGCAGCGTGACCGGATCCATGTTAGGCATACCGGAAAAACGATCAGCATCGCGCTCATTATTCTGATAGTCAAAACCGACTGTCAGGGTTGATTCACCCAACATCAGATCCCCCAGCAAGCGACCACCTTTGGTATCTGAGGAGGTTGGTACACTCATGCGCATGGGTGCGGTCAGCTCTCTTAATGAGTAGTTGTCCATAAGATGGTCAACTTCACTGGAGTAGATCTCTGCCTTGATACCTGACAGCGGCCCCAGATTATCACTCTGCTCATACTTCAAACGAATATTGTCAGAATCACTCATTGGCGAGTCCATACCGGCCCCCGCATAGTAGGCATCATCTTCACGGGTGGCTTCAAGATTCAGTTGCAGTACTTTGTTCTGATCCGGGGTATAGCCCAGGATCAGATTGCCGGATTGATTACTAAAAGACGAACGTACTTCGTTACCATCACCATCTTCATAGTTTTCAGCATCTTTGTAACCAATGATGCCCCGTGCATATCCCAGTTCAGTACCGGCTGCCAGATCAACTGAGGCCTCTTTTGTCTGGGAGTTACTTTTATAGCCAACATCCGCACGACCCAGATAGGGTTTGCCTGGCTCGAATTGAGGGACGCTGCGTTCAAATAATACGGTTCCACCACTACCACCGCCGCCATAAATTACTGTTTGAGAGCCCTTGATAACGGTAACGCTGTCATAACTTTCCATCGAGGAGTATGCAGTAGGCGGATCCATGCGGTTTGGACAACCACCATGTATGTAGGCACCATCCATAAGAATATTGAGGCGATTCTGACTCTGACCTCGAATGATTGGATCGATCCCATGCCCCCCCATTCTTGTACCGGAAACACCATTTATATCCCGCAGAAAATCAGCCGCATCTGCGGGAATACCGGAAGAAGTCCCATCCATTGGTGTTGATATCACTGCCGGAGCGGTCTCGCCCTCCCCTTCGACAACAACTTCGTTCAGGCTCTCGGTCTGGTCATCCGCAAGCAGAAGCTGGGCAGATAAAAGAGAACTGATTGCCAATGATAAGGCTGTAGGTCGCATGCATTCACCTCTATGTTTTCTAATATTTCAAACAGTGTTAAATAGCAATATCCACACCAACCAAACAAGTCGCTGTTTCCACAAACAATCTCTGGGTTAGGTTTAGATGAGATGGAAGAAAATAAGGCAAATCACTCAGTCATGTGAGTCATATGCCGTAAAAAAATCAACGAGATTCCAGATAGTCGATCCATCGTTGAGCAAGTTGCTGGGATTTTTCACTCTTAGCCACACTCAAGGCCGACTCAAAAGCCGATCTGGCTGCCTCAGGGCTATCAAGGCGGTAGTGGCTGCTTCCCAGCAATATCCAGTCATCGAAACTTGGCTTGGAAGATAGCTTAATGCCCTGTTCGAGACTGGACCTTGCAGCTTGCCACTGCTCAAGCTCCATCAACAATCGTCCCTTCCTGAGCTGTGGCTTTCCTGACTTATCGATCTCTGTCAATCTTTGAAGCACCTTCAATGCACGCTGCTGATCTCTTGCCAGAAGCCAGGCATCCACCAGTAGATTCAGACTGCTTTTATCCGTTTTGATCTCACCACTCTCAAGTCTGTTCGTCAACAACTCAGCCGCATCCAATGGGCTGTTCAACTGAAGATAGAGCTTGGCCAGACGTATCAAGCCATCTTCATCAACAAGATTCTTCTCTGCCGCCAGGGAAAGAACAGCAACCGCCTTTTGTTCTCGGCCCAGTTGCAGCAGAACATCGGATAATTGCTGCCAATAGAGGGCTTTGCGAGAATACCTTTTCACCATGACTTGCAAAACAGGTACGCTCTGTTTGTACTGTTTTGTTTCAAAATATAGCCCGACCAACATCTGATACCATGACTCACGAGGAGAGTCCGACTGCTTGATGGCAACTTTCAACGGTTTTATCGCCTTACGATAGTGCTTCAATGCATAGTAGAGACTTGCCAACAGAACCCTAGACTCAGGAGATGGTTTTTTGGTCTGTTCAAACCATGCTTGCAGTTGCTTTAGACCCGCTTTATATCGCTCCTCCTGATATAACAGCTGAGCGAGGGTATAGCGTAAATTAAGGGTTACCTGGGATGGCAAAGCGCCTGATTCCACTGCGAACAAAAAATGATCTATTGCCGATTTGTAATCCTTCAGTCCGATACTTAAATAGCCATAGGCCTGCCGAGCCAAAGCTGTCTCATCCGGTTTCTGTTTGACGCGTTCCAGTAGTGCGTCCAATTCGACCTTGGCTTGCTGATACTTCTCATTTCGTATCAGTGCATCAATCATAAACAGGTAGTCGTAGGTATAGCGCTCTGCTCCAGCTGCATCCTTGGGCAGCTCATCAGCGGCGTTCAGAAGAGTGGGCAGAAGCAGTAGACAAAACATGGTCTTCACGAGCCACCCACTGAGATTATATTTTCCTGGATTCATTAATTCAGACGATAGCTAATGGTTTGTGTTGCCGCACGTGAAACCGCTTCACCATCAACCACCTTGGGATGAAACTGCCAACGGCTGATTGCGCGAAGAGCCGACTGTTCAAAGTAACCTGGAGGATCTGATTCGACAACCTCTGCATCACTAACCGATCCATCGGGATTGATGGTGAACCTCAACACCACTTTGCCTTCAATACGTCGCATCAATGCCCGTTGTGGGTATCGAGGGGGAAAGCGCATGCGTGGGACAGGCTCCGCAGCTAAAGTTGTCGGTAACTCAGGTCGTGTGCCAATGTAGGGCCCCGAAGCAATACTTAAAGGTATGTTTAAATCGGGGATTTGCCACTGCTCTATATCGGGACGATCAACCGCGATCGGTTTGAGTGGTGTCTCTGGTGTAGCGGGTGGAGGTTCCTGCTTCTCCTCCACAGGTTCAAGCTCATCCTGAGGGGGCGGATCAGGCTGTCGACGCAGGCGAACGAACTCCACTCGCTCCGAGGTGATCGTCTTCTCTACATCAATTGCTTTTTCACGCAGCATCTGATCCAGCAAGAAGAAGAGTGCCAGATTGACTGCCAAAGCGATCACTATTGCAGTAAAAAAACGCATTACTCCTGTTCCATGGATGCGGCGATTGAAACACTCTCTACTCCCGCAAGACGTGATTGATCCAACACCCGGATAACCACACCGGTAGGGGCCTTTCGGTCGGCCATTATAACTACAGCACCCTCCGGGTTTTCAGCATGCAGACGCTCTACATTGGCCCGCACTGCCCGGATATCGACACGACGTTTGTCGATCCAGACATCTCCCTCGCCTGTCACACCAATGAGAATCGCTGCCTGCTGTTTTATTGTTGCCGTCGCAGCACTGGGACGATCCACTTCGACGCCGGGCTCTTTGACAAAGGAGGAGGTCACCATAAAAAAGATCAACAGGATAAAAACCATATCGATCAATGGCGTGAGATTGATCGCCAGATCGCCGTTCTCATCATCCACATGCTGATGTCGCATCAGACGCTCCCCTGTGGATGGTGGCTGTAGCTCAGCCTGTGTTGTAGATCGCTTGAGAAGTAGTAGCCAGATAGGGAGGCGACCAAACCGGCCATAGTGGTAATCAATGCTTGTGAAATGCCCCCTGCCATGCCGCGTATATTGCCTGTGCCATGATGCGCTATGACATGAAAAAGCTCGATCATCGCCTCAATGGTTCCAAGCAGGCCAACCATCGGGAGAATCTGCACCAGGGAGATAATGAGTGGCAACCAGGGAAGACAATCATCCTTGACGAGCTTGGAGCCATGCCACCAAAACTGCAGATAGAGATAGACGATCAATGTCCACATAACAAGGGAGAGTAACAAAATCACGATTAAGATCGCCCCGCCCCGCTCGAGTAGACTCAGCGCATCAAGAGGCAGCCGGCTCATCAGCATCTCCATCTCAACTCCCGGAACGGGCCGCAACCAGGGCGGCACTCTGTTGATCCAGTAGACGAATCACCCGATTACTGCGCCCTGCAAGATAGCTATGCAGCAGCACCATGGGTATGGCAACGGCCAAGCCCAGTTCAGTAGTCACCAAAGCTTGTGATATACCACCGGACATCAGTTTGGGATCCCCTGTGCCAAACAGGGTGATGGATTGAAAGGTTTCAATCATACCAGTCACCGTACCAAGGAGACCAAGCAGAGGAGCTACCGCAGCAAATATGGCCAACAGACGTAGCCCCCTTCTAAGGCTTGGAAGTTCCTTGAGAATCGCTTCATCCAAGTATTTTTGAAGGGAATCGGATGAGTTTTGAGACTGCTCCTGATCGATCGTGAGCAAACGTCCAAGGGGGTTGTTATCCATTGGTTCAGCACTATTAAGCTGCTTCTTAACCCTTCGTCCCACAATATAGAGACTGATCAATCGCTCCAGGATAACCAGAGAGCCCAGCAGTCCAAGGAAGAGGATGAAATAGCCGATATAACCACCCTGCTGAATCCGCTCAAGCAGGGTTGGCGAGGCAACCAGCAGTGAGAGGATAGCCCCTCTTGAGGGGTCCACTGCAAGTGTCTGCAAACCACCTCTACTCTGTTCCGCCTGTTTTGCCATCAATTGAAAGCGTGGCGCAGGTTGCCTGCTCAGTTCTACGAAGCGGGCAGTTTCAGGCAGGTACCTCAAATAGCGGCCATTCGAAAGTGCATTAAAGAGACCAATCACAGTTACCTGTTCCTGTTGCTCCTCACCAGAGGTAAGAATCACCGGCAGAGAACTCTGCCAGATAGACCCTGATTGTATGATTCGCTGCATGAAAATCTCCCACAAATCCTGCAAACGATCCAGGGAGGGAAGAGATTGGCTACTGGCGATCTCCTCCAGGATTTCCAAGTCATTCTGATGCTGTGATGAGGTGAGATCA
Source organism: Candidatus Thiodiazotropha sp. AKAK3 (assembly GCF_058244645.1). Taxonomy (NCBI): domain Bacteria; kingdom Pseudomonadati; phylum Pseudomonadota; class Gammaproteobacteria; order Chromatiales; family Sedimenticolaceae; genus Candidatus Thiodiazotropha; species Candidatus Thiodiazotropha sp. AKAK3. The sequence continues at coordinate 15,054 of NZ_JBSYOQ010000035.1, read as the reverse complement.
TTTCTGAACAGGTTCAGACTCTCTGATGCCACCTGCCTGACAACACCAAATAACTCGCCAAATGTCCCGGCACTCGCTTTATGGGTTTCACGAAGCACCTCCAGATCTGCCTGCTGTTGTTCAAGCTTGGCCTGGAGTTGCTGCTGACGATCCAGCTCCGTCTGGAGCTTCTGTTTGATCGCCTTAAGTTCTGCTGTTCGCTGATCATGCTGCTCAAGAAAGCGTTTTTCCCTCGTCTGATCTCTGAGTTGCTGCTGCTGGCGGGATTGTCGCACCTGATCAAGTAGTGACTGCAATGAGTCATCTGCAGCAAAGAGCGGAGGCAGGACCAGAAGCGCTGCCAGCATGCTGAGAATGGTTAGTATACTCTTCATTGTCCACCCTCCTCAGGTATCACCAGCGGTAACACCATCAGGTCGGGGGGTAACTGTTTTCTGGCAATACGTATCGCCCGTGTCAATTCTGCCATGTGACTGGAATCGAGCTTGAGCCAGCTACGCTGTTGATTGTCCCAGACCCCCCCTTGCTTGCCATCCAGGGTCTGGTAAAACAGCGCGACCCGTCCCAAACGCAGAAAATCGACCATTTTCTGATTACCATCCAGCTGATCCAACTGCGCCTGATAAGCCTCAATATTGCGGCCATAGTCAGCCTCGATCTGATAGGCTTCAAGCAACTGCCTATAGCGTTCAGATATCTCCCCCGTCCTGTTTTCGTGGGCCTTTTCCAGTGCATCCTGTCTCACTCGCCGCTCTTCGGGCAGAAAGGGGGTATCCCGCTCTATCAACTGTCCTAGTGTTTCCAGCATCTGACTCATCAGGGGATCGATATCGCTACGCATGCGATCGATCTCCTCCAGCTCTTGAGAGATGCGTTCTATCTCCCCGGCCTGCTGCTCCAGCTTGGATTGCAAATCCTTATTGGCCATGGTGGTGCGCTGAAGTTGTTGGCTTAACAGACGATACTCTTCTAGCATCTTGCGAGATTCATCATCCAACTGTTCAACCTTCTTTTGGGAGGACTCAGCCGCCTTTTGGCCGCCGACTTCCAGGTCAATCGCCCGCTCAAGGTTATCTACCGCCAAGCCACTGCCGCAGGCCAAAAGGATTCCCAGAGTAATCGTCAAAATTACAAATAGTTTCATTGCGTTACTATATTCAGCCCCAGCCATCAGCAACCCAGTTGAATGGCTTTAAATTAATTTATCCAGCATCGACTAAAGATTTCAAACCTAGTAGGCCGTGCGGTATTTTCGGTAACCCTCAGCGTCCCGCTACGGGGCCAAGGCAAGGCGCACTTCGCGGGGAATGGTATGCCCTTTTCAAGAAGTGCAACGCAGCATTGTCCCCATAGCGGGGCTCCCTTCGGGCCGAACCACAAGCGCATCATACGAGTCCAATCGGATACACTCAATCCCAACCACTATTTTCAGCTCTCATACAAACCTAAACATACCAAGGTTAACCTTATAGCCGATTTCTGAAAGAATCACATACCTATGGTCAACCATTACCTCATAGTTCCAGTTTCCGGTGGGATAGCTGAAACTAAGCGAGTAGGATCACTTATCTTTAGTGTGAATCTATGATGAAAGAGATTTCAGGATTTTCTGATGGGACATAATCGCCAAAACCTAGCTGCAGTGTTTTTAAAAATGCTGCCTTCAGATTGCGTAGTTTACCGCGAAGAGGAACTCATCCCTTTCGAATGTGATGGATTATCTGCATACCGTAAGGTCCCATTGATTGTGCTCTTACCCACCACTGCTGTGCAGGTGGAGATAATCCTGAAGTACTGTCATCAGCATAAAATAGTGGTGGTGGCTCGTGGCGCCGGAACCGGTCTCTCAGGTGGCGCCCTTCCCCATGAGGAGGGGGTTTTGCTGAGCCTTGCCAGACTCAACCACATTATTGAGATAGACCGCGATAACAGACAGGCCCGTGTAGAACCTGGGGTGAGGAATTTAGCTGTAAGTGAGGCAGCAAAACCCTATGGGTTGTATTATGCACCCGATCCCTCTTCTCAAATCGCCTGCTCCATAGGCGGAAATGTGGCTGAGAATGCCGGCGGTGTGCACTGCCTGAAATATGGCCTGACCCTGCATAACGTATTACAGGTTACCCTGATCACCATTGATGGCGAGCGTTTGACGATTGGCACCACGGGCCTGGACAACCCCGGCCTTGATCTGTTGACGCTGATAACAGGCTCGGAGGGTATGCTGGGGCTGGTTGTGGAGGTTGTTGTCAAATTATTACCAATCCCCGAGCGACAACAGGTTGCTCTGGCCGCATTTGATGATGTGGAAACTGCAGGCCTGGCTGTTGCAGATATCATTGCCAAGGGGATCCTCCCTGCTGGCCTGGAGATGATGGACAATCTGTCGATTCGGGCGGCTGAGGACTTCGTGCACGCTGGCTATCCTACCGATGCTGCTGCCATATTGCTGTGTGAGGTCGATGGTAGTGAAGATGAGGTTTCTGAGGAGATTATGCGGGTACGTCAGATACTGCTTGATTCAGGTGCCCGTGAGGTGCGGACTGCCAAAGATGAAGCAGAGCGTGTGCGATTTTGGGCCGGACGTAAAAATGCCTTTCCCGCAGTGGGTCGTCTTGCCCCTGATTACTATTGTATGGATGGCACTATACCCAGAAATCAACTGGGCAAAGTGTTAAAGATGATTGCTGAGATGTCGGAGAAATATGGCCTGCCATGCGCCAATGTATTTCATGCTGGTGACGGTAATCTGCATCCCCTGATTCTCTATGACGCAAATAACCACGGAGAGCTGGAAAAAGCTGAAGAGTTTGGTGGCGAGATCCTGGAACTCTGTGTTGCGGTTGGTGGCACAATCACAGGTGAACATGGTGTTGGCATGGAAAAGATCAATCAGATGTGCGCCCAATTTCCAGACCCTGAGCTAGAGACTTTTCATGCGGTTAAAGCGGTCTTTGACCCACATGGCCTGCTCAATCCAGGAAAAGCGATTCCAACCCTGGCCCGCTGTGCAGAATTTGGTGCCATGCATGTTCATGCCGGTAAATTACGCTTCCCGGATCTGGAGCGATTCTGATGACTGCTGATCAAGATCAATCCCTGCCCCTGCAACAGGCTGTTCTGGATGCCCATGCTGAAACTAAGCCGCTGCGCCTTGTTGGCAGTGACAGCAAAGCCTTCTACGGCAGAGCGCCAGGTGATGAGTTGTTCCTGTCACTTAGTGGAAACCGGGGGATTGTCAGTTACGAACCAACCGAACTGGTGATTACAGCTCGTGGGGGAACACCCTTAATCGAAATCGAAGAGGCACTCAATGAAAAGGGTCAAATGCTCCCTTTTGAACCTCCACATTTCGCTAATAGCGGCACCATCGGCGGTGCTATCGCTGCCGGTCTGAGTGGGCCTCGCCGACCATGGGGAGGCGCGCCAAGAGACCTGCTCCTGGGTATCAAGCTGCTGGATGGTCAAGGCAGGATTTTAGAGTTTGGTGGCCAGGTCATGAAGAATGTTGCTGGATATGACATTTCAAGACTCATGGCCGGCGCAATGGGTACCCTGGGCATCCTGTTGGAAGTCTCTGTAAAGGTTCTGCCCAAACCCTCTGAAGAGCACACTCTGATTTTTCAGCGGGAAGCAGACGGGGCTCGTAATCTGTTTATCGAAATGGTTGGCCATTCACTGCCCATATCTGCAACTTTCAGTCAGGGTAACCAGCATGGTCTGCGACTCTCATGTAACAGACAGCGTTTAACTAGAATCCAGGAGAAATATGGGCTTATGGATGCCACTGACTCCCATGGTTTCTGGGAAGAGCTGAGAGACCAGAAACTGGACTTCTTTGATCAACAAAAACCACTCTGGCGACTCTCTATGCAGCCCACGGCACAACTTAAACTGAGTGAGCCAACACTGTACGAATGGTCAGGTGCCCAGCGTTGGGTCTTCACCGAGCAACCACCGGAAGAGATACGCGCCCAGATTGAAAGCCTTGGCGGGCATGCAGTGCTGTTTCGCAATGGGGATCGAAGCGGTGATGTATTTCATCCGCTTCACCCGCGTATCACAGAGATACAAAAAAGCTTAAAAGCTGTATTCGATCCTAAAGGCCTGTTTAATCCCGGCAGACACCATCCAGATTATTAGTGTGGTGCGTCATACTAGTGTGGTGTCTCTGAGGGTTAGCGAACTTACCGCACGCCCCACTAGCCTTTAGGTTTTGCAGCAGTCATGCAGTTTTGCATCTGCTCAGCTGATTCGCTCGATGAGAAGCACTTTTTCATAGCATTCCCCATCAGAATGGATTGATCCAGGTATTTGAGCATGTTGCTCTTGTTTTTCTCATTAAACTCGACTTTTTTGGATGCCTGGGATTGAGGTTTTGTCGGCATCCCAACTGAACGCCCCATCTTAGCCTGCATCTCTTTTTCCAGTGCCACCATGATCTCGACACATTTTGTAAAAGCTGCCTGATCCCCAGCCTTACCCAAGCAGGCCTTAGTCTCCTCCATGGCTGGCAGACTCTCATCGATCATAGGCAGCATGGTCTGTTTGGACTGTTCAAAAAATTGTTGCGGATCTACTTGCCCTGCCGCAGGCCCTGGGGGCTGAGCAAAGGCAAGACCAGGGATCAACAGGATTGTTATCAGCCATTTCATCAATATTCTCCTCACACTGTTTTTTTATTTTGTTAATGATCTTCATCTGCATTGCAGTTGAGCAGGTAAAGTAATCGACCCTATAATCTTAAGCAATAGGCCAAGTAATTTCCTGCCAGCAATATTTCAACAAAACAGCTTTTTTAGCCTGGAAACCGCAATTGAACGGGGGTTTGTGGAAAATCTCAGCGTCCAACTGAGTTAAAACGGGGTTAAGCCTCGATTGTTGGGTCATGGCCTAGCCAATAAATCTCAGTACCTTTCGATTAGTTTTAACAGGCCCTAATAACCCAAATTGATATAAGCTGAAATTTCGCTGCCAAGCCGTTAGAATTCCGCACCATATCAATAATTCCCCTGGAGATTTTCTGTGGCAGAAAAAAGAGTCGACGTCGCTATTCTCGGTTCCGGCACCGCTGGATTGAATGCAACTGGCCAGGTTGGGCCGAGTGGCAAGAGTTTCCTTCTGATCAACGGTGGAGAGCCAGGTACAACTTGTGCCCGGGTTGGCTGCATGCCATCAAAAGCCCTGATCCAGGTTGCTGAGGATTACCATCGCCGCACCCATCTTCACCGATATGGTGTTGATGGCCATGCCGAACTGACCATCGACATTCCTGAGGCGATGGAGCATGTTCAGGATCTTCGAGACAATTTTGTCGATCGTGTACTCTCCAACAGCACCGATAACATGGGTGAAAAATTTGTCGAAGCTTATGCAGAATTTATCGACCCTCATACCTTACAGCTCGATAATGGCGATCGAGTCATCGCCGACAAAATAGTTATCGCAACAGGCTCAAGACCGATGATACCCCCAGCCTGGGAAGTTTTCGGAAGTAATATTCTTACCACAGATACCTTTTTTGAATTAGAAGACCTGCCTGAATCTGTAGCGGTTATCGGTCTGGGAGTGATTGGTCTTGAGTTAGGCCAATCTCTCAACAGACTGGGTATTAAAGTTACCGGTTTCGATATGGCTCAAACCATAGGCGGCACCAGTGACCCGGAAGTCTCCAAGTCTGCTCTTGAGATCATGCAAAAAGAGTTCCCAATCCACCTGGGCCATGCCGTAGAAATATCTGAAGAAGGTAAGCAATTGAGGGTCACTGCCGGAGAGCAGTCAGTGGTTGTCGACAAAGTACTCGCCAGCCTGGGACGTACGCCGAATATTGAAGGTCTGGCACTGAAAAACGCAGGAATTGAGCTTGACGCCAAGGGCATCCCGCTCTACAACCAAAACACCATGCAGTGTGGTGATTCACACATCTTCATTGCCGGGGATTTAAACGGTGAACGTCCAATCCTTCACGAAGCGGGAGATGAAGGAAAAATTGCAGGTTATAACGCTGCCCACGCTGAACTTCAGGGATTCAAAAGAAAGGTGCCCTTGGCAATCAACTTCTGTGACCCCAATATATGCTTGATTGGTAAACGTTATGAGGAGTTGGACCTGGAAAAAACAGCCATTGGTGAGGTTAAGCTGGCCCCCGTCGGCCGCGCCCAGATCATGGGACAGAACCGGGGTATCATTCGTGTCTATGCAGATAAAGCGAGCGGACTTATGCTGGGTGCGGAAATGATTACAACACGCGGGGAAAACCTTGCTCATCTGTTGAACTGGGCAGTTTCGCAACAACTCAGCGTAGGTGACCTGATCCGCATGCCCTTCTACCACCCGGTTATCGAGGAGGCACTACAGGCGGCACTCAACAATCTCTATGCGCAGGTTGAATCTAAAAATCCTGGACCAATCAAAGAGCTTTATCCTCTGTAACCTGGAGTAACCGTATGGATTCTATAGAGGTCAGTTTTACTGGCGGAAAACGTATTCAAGCCCAAGTCGGTGATTTTACCATTGAGACGGACCAACCCGCCAAATATGGTGGGGAGGCGAGTGCACCCGCTCCTTTTGATCTGTTTCTGGGATCTCTTGCAACCTGTGCTGGAATTTTCGCTTGGAACTTCTGTGAGTCCCGTCAGCTTTCCACAGAGGGGCTAGGGTTAAAAATGGAGTGTCTCGAAGATGAAAAGAAGAAGATGATTGGAAGCATCATATTTCATCTGACACTCCCCGATAGTTTTCCTGAACGATATCGCAGTGGCATTATCAGGGCGATGGAGCTTTGTGCTGTGAAAAGGCATATGCATACTGCACCAGAATTCACCATAACCATTGATTAGATCCTGTCAGGATCCATTCGCTAAACATCAAAGCCCTGCTACTGAGCCAATTCTGTGTTGTAACTCTTGGTTCATTGTAGTGCTGATCAATTTTTTAATAGCCCATTTACCTGGCTAGGGAAAACCCTAGCTGGGGTAATTCCTATCTACTATTTTTATAAAACCCCTTACATACTAAGCGACATGAAACAGCTTGCATTCAGATAGAAGGCTTATCCACGAAGCAAACCAGTTTCATGTTCTCTTGTGTTTAGAACTTCGTTTAAGGGGTGATTGGTAGGTCTGTCCAGGTTATTTCCATCCTACTCTGGGTTATATTTTTTAATAGGAACAGTGTCAGGATCAGGCCTGCTTTAGCCCCTATTTTTTTTAGCAACCAATATCCCACGGCGCGGTGCAGGATATCCTTCAATAGTATAGTCAGGGTCAGCAGGATCCAGATAGTCCTTAAGGGACTCGAATTGCATCCACTCCGTCGATCTCTGTTCCTGCATCGTGGTTTTCGACACATCTACCAAATTAATATCACTAAATCCCGCTCGTTTTAACCAGGCCATGAGAGTTTCGACTGTGGGTATGAACCAGACATTCCGCATCTTCGCATAGCGCCCTTCCGGAACCAGAACCTCTCCCCTACCCCCCTCTATTACCAGTGTCTCGAGTACCAATTCACCACCTTGACGTAGTGCACCTTTGAGTTCATTTAAATGAGCGAAAGGTGATTGACGATGATAAAAGACACCCATTGAGAAAACCGTGTCAAATGCCTTTAAATCTGCAGGTAGTTGTTCTATACCCAAAGGGAAGAGATGAACAGGAAATTGCTCGCCAAGAAAATGTTTCAATAGTTCAAACTGCATATTGAACAGCTGAGTGGGGTCTATGCCGACAATCCGTTCGGCACCCTCACCGAAGATACGCCAAAGGTGGTAACCGTTGCCACACCCCACATCCAGAACAATGCGGTTTTTCAGAGGCGAGATATGGTCTTTCAAACGATTCCACTTTAAGTCTGAACGCCATTCTGTATCGAGATCGATCCCACATATCCTATATGGGCCTTTACGCCAGGGATGCAGCATATGCAGTGCAGATAGCAGTTGAGCCCGTTGCTCATCAGTGCAATCCCAACCCTCACCTGCAATAACATGGCCTGACTTAAAATCTATTCTGGAAACTGGCACCTTGGGTAACGACTGCAATGCCTCAAGCCACTTTGCCATATCACCGTGAGGTTGTTCGCTCCAAATTGAGGCGACTTGTTGGGGAAGATTAGTTAACCAGGCCCCTAAAGGGTGATCCCTATAGGATTCACACCAATCCCAATCGTACTTCATTTAATTGCCAATAATGATATAAAATTAAAACACTGAAACCAGACTTCCACTGTTGTAAAACCAACTTTCTCAAGCCGGACTTTATGGCTCTCAAGAGTTTCAGGAATCAATACATTTTCCAGAGCAGTACGCTTCTGACTGATCTCCAGATCGGTGTAGCCTTGTGCTTTCTTAAAACTGTGATGCATCTTTGTAAACAGATCCTGAGAGACTGCTGCAGGTAAAGCAATCTTTTCTGATAGAACCAATAGACCATTCTCCAGCATGCCGTTATAGATCTGTTCTACAAACCACTCCCGGTCTCTGGCGGGAATAAATTGCAGTGTAAAATTGAGGATGACCATGGATGCATTTTGAATGACAACATCCCGCACATCAGAACATACTAATTGGATGGGATCATAATCTACATCGGTGGATAGTCGCTTGGCTGCTTGTTCCAACATCGCAATGGAGTTATCCACCGCAATCAATTGATAGTCCTGATGGGGCGTCGAGTAGCGGACAGCCATGCTGGCTGCGCCCAAGGAACAGCCGAGGTCATAACAGTTTGATCCTCGGCTCACCCATTGGCTTGCCAGAGTACCGATCATATTAATGATCGTCCCGTAACCAGGTACCGAGCGGTTGATCATGTCTGGAAAGACTTGCGCTACCCGCTCGTCAAATACGAAATCGGGAACGACCTGCTGCACATCGGCATAAATATCGTCTTTTTTCATCACCGGGATCTATTCCAGTTCCTGTGCTGCTTGTGCACCAGCTTTTACATCCACCATGCTCAACAGGATTCCGCCAATAATAAACAGGATGCCGACAGATAGGATTGAGATCCGCGTACTACCAGTCAATACTCCAACCCATCCCATCATCATTGGACCCAGTACCGCTGCGAATTTTCCGAGCATGTTATAGAAACCAAAGAACTCTGCTGATTGATTATGGGGTATCAGACAGGCATAGAGTGAGCGGGACAAGGCCTGTATACCGCCCTGCACCAGACCGATGGCAATTGCCAGCATGTAGAATTCCCATACCGATTCCATCCGATAAGCCCAGACAAGAATTAAAAGATAGACAAAGATAGCTATCATTATTCCCTGTTTTGCCCCACGCTTTGCAGCAATAGAAGCAAAAACCAGTGCAGCTGGAAAGCCTACAAATTGCGTTATCAACAGAGCAACCATTAGGTTGTTGGCATCAAAACCGATAGAAAGCCCAAAATCCACTGCCATTCTGACGATCGTATCCACGCCATCGATGTAACACCAATAAGCCAGTAAAAATAGAAAAGTCATACGTAGATTTTTTATGCGAGCGAATGTTTCAATCAATTGACGCACACTGGCAGAAACCCAACCTTTCTTCGGTGCGGGGCCAGGAGGCTCATCGACAAATAGAAACAGAGGCAAGGAGAACAGCCCCCACCAGAGTGCCACACTGATGAATGATAATTTTACTGCCTGAGCAGCATCGGCCAAGCCGAAATAACCAGGATAGAGGGTCATCAGCACGTTCAAGGTAAACAGTAGACCTCCCCCCAGATAACCAAAGGCGTATCCATATGCAGATACCCGGTCATAGTGCTTTTTTTCTGTTACCGAGACCAGTAGCGCATCATAGAAGATATTCCCCCCCATAAAGCCAAGTAAGCCCAGTCCATAGAGTATCAGTGCCATTACCCAGTTGCCTGAAGCAACCAGATAGAGGGCACCGGTCATGACAATGCCCATCGCTGCAAAAAAGAGTAAAAATCGCTTCTTTGCACCAGCCTGATCTGCTAATGCCCCTAAAAATGGGGCCATACAAACAATTAAAATGCTAGCCATTGAATTGGCCATGCCAAGCCTGAATGTCGATTCAGTGGCAGCTACACCAACACTCCAATATTGTTTGAAAAACACCGGAAAGAAACCTGCCATCACTGTCGTGGCAAAGGCTGAATTAGCCCAGTCATAGAGAGTCCAGGAGAGCGTGGGCGGATTCTTCAGAAGCGCCCTGCTTGGATCATTCTGCACCAAATTACTCTTCAGTAGGTTCAGTCAATGTCAAATTGGCATTGATTGCCATTCTTACCAACTCAGCCAAGGACTCAGCCTCCATTTTCTCCATCACTCTCGCCCGGTGCGCTTCAACCGTCTTTGAGCTGACGCCAAGACTGGTAGCGATCTCCTTGTTCGCTTTGCCATTGGTGACCATAACCATCACCTCATGCTCCCGAGGGGTCAATCTCGCTAATCTGGTAGCAATTTCAGCCCTTTGTGACTGCATATCACGCTGTTTTGCATCCACTGTCATGGCGTGGCGAATACTTTCAAGTAACAACTCATCATTGAATGGCTTTTCGATAAAATCCACTGCACCGGCCTTCATCGCTCGAACTGCCATTGGCACATCGCCATGTCCGGTAATAATGATCACCGGTATGGCAATCTGATTGACTCTCAGATACTCCTGCAACTCCAAACCACTCATACCGGGCATACGCACATCCAGCAGCAGGCATCCAGATCGCCCGGGATAATAGGATTGAATAAAGGCGTTGGCCGATTCAAAGGTTTCCACCTGCATGGAGACCGATTCAATCAACCATTTCAGGGAATTCCTCATTGCCTGATCATCATCAACTACAAATACTGTCGATCTATTACTCATGACTAAAAACCTGGTAGTTCAAGTGCAGGATCAGAAGGAAGGATCAACCGAAAAGTTGCACCTTTTCCAGATTCTGACTCCACTTCAATCAATCCCTTGTGATCCTGCATAATTTTCTGACTGATTGGTAAACCCATACCCATTCCACTCTTTTTAGTAGAAAAGAAGGCATCGAACAGATATTTCTGTGTTTTGGCAGGTATTCCCGCCCCACTATCCTGAACAATGACTTGTGCATCCCTACTACCTATTCTACCGGTTTTCAGTATCAGTCGCCGTTGATTCCGATCAACTTGTTTCATGGCATCGATGGCGTTGCGTACTAAATTCAACATAACCTGCTCTATCTGCACCAAATCGACTTTAACCGGTAGAGCCCCCTCTGAGAGTTGAAGTGAGACCTCTACATTTTGCCTGTTTGCTTCAAATTCGATAAATGATGCCACCTCCAATACCAAATGATTTAGATTGACCAACTCATGCTCCTGCGGTCTCTTACCCACTAAGGTTCTTAATCTTTTGATAATCTCTCCAGCACGTTCAGCCTGTGCGGTTATCTGAGCTATCGCATCAATTATCTCAGGTTCACCACCTTTTCCTGACTGTAAACGGCGAACACAACCACTGGCAAAATTTATAATTGCAGAGAGGGGTTGATTGAGCTCATGAGCCAGTCCGGTTGACATCTCACCCATAGTACTGAGACGACAAACATGGACCAATTCAGATTGATGTTGTCGGCTCTGCATCTCAGCCAAGCGCATTCTTGTGAAGTCCCGACCATAGATATTGACATATTCAAGCTCAAGAATTGGCGCCAGCTGTAGAGAGAATATCTGAGTCTCAAGATTGACTTCATACTCTTTGGTCACCCCTTCCTTGAAGGAACTGGCGACAAGGTTTTTCCAATATAGGGGTAGAGTCTGGCCCCGCTCACAATCCCAATACTGCAGTAGCGGCTCACTGGCAGCATTAGCATAGAGGATGACGCCGCGCATATTGATTCGTAGCACAGGACTTGGATTTTCACTCGCCAGTTTTGCCAGACTGGTAATTTCACGCTGTGCCTGTTTTCTTCCAGAAATATCGCGTAAATAGACATTGAAAACTGTTTGCTCTTGCAGATGAATCGATATGACAGAACATTCAACTGACTTTTCCTCTCCATTCACGGTCGATGCCTGCATGGGTTGTCCTCTGCATGAGCTGTTTGAAGCGCTCATACTGATGCAACCACTGAGCATGGTGCGAAAACGTGCTCGGTCACTAAGCTGAATTACCATCTCTTCAAGATGACGGCCAATCAACTGATTCCTGTTGTAGCCGAATGTTTTGATAGCCGTGCCATTGACTTCAACGATAATCCCTTCTTGATTCAGAGTAATGATAGAGACCATGGAGTTGTCAAATAGGGCACTCTTTAACACCTCCGTCTCCCGCAAACGCTCTTCCTGCTTACTGCGAAGTGCATCGCGGGCTCTGATCAATTGACGAAAGAACGCTTTTACCCAATCTTCCAAAAGCAGTAGTTGATTTCCCTTCTTATATACCGGTTGCTCAATACCCAATGCCTGCTGACCGAAGCGGGAAATACGCATTAATACATGACTGATTTTTGCAGAGATCAAATAGAAGATTACTGAAAATACAGCAATATAGACCAGCGCGGCCAAAAACCTATCTTGTTGCGCTAGCTCGGTAATATTATGAATAGTCTTTTCCACAGCATCTCGAGAGACCATAGTGGTAAATAAAAGACTCTGCTCCATAGACTGAAAGCGGGTTATGGCCTGAGAGGTAAGAAGATAGTTTTCACGCCAGTCATTTAACACAGAGTCCATTGGAATCAACTTGGTATTACTATTTGCCAACAGCTTCATTGAATTAGCGTCAATTAAGGCAATTAATGTATCTGTGTCGTGAGACATGCTTTGTGATTCTATTAGAAAGCGCTCATCCACGGGCACGATCAACAGCAGTACGGCTGCCAGATCTTCCTTTTTATAGGAGACATTTGACCAGACAAGTAAGAACGGCTGCTGATCAATCAGTGTAATCAGCGTCTCATTTCGTCCTGAGTAGAACTCGAACAGCTGATCAAGATCGAAAGTGAGAGGATTTTTCAGATAAACTTCTCTTGGAGTAGCTCGATTGTTGAATAGCACCACCTGATTGGGTTCTAAGAATCTGAGTTTAGGACTACCAGGATCAAGCCATTCAGGCACCTGATTGTGTCGAATTATCTCTGTATTTTCAGATTCAGTATCAATCCATGAGTGCGAACTGAGATAATTTTTTATCCGCCAGTGGTTGGACAAGCCGTTTCCAATATATTGCCACTCTTGCAAAAACTGCTCGAAACGGTAGCGAGTCTCAACCGCCCGAACATCCAGCCTTCTGACCAGCTCTTCATGAAAAACTTTCGCCAGGCGCTTATCCTGAATGGGCTCCAGCACCAACCACATCAACAGTCCGCATAATATGCCTACAAATAGAGAGAGTGCCGGCAAAGGAACAGCGGCTAACCTCGCTTGCCACTTAACACCTCTTAAACCACTCATATCAGGCACATCCAGTGCAGGGATCGCAGACTACCTGGTCTACAACTGCATTCAGAAAATCCCGGTGTGCCTGGCAAGGCTCTGTGTCACTACCGGCTATTCCTTTAACAAGATCGACAATGCAGCATGGTGCGCTGAGATTTTTCATAAATTCATGTAGCGTAAGTGAGTTCACCCATTCGGTGAGCATAAATACCATTATTTGAAGTGGGATATCATTACCTGATGCAAGATTTCAGCGGTCAGCTGCAGAATCCAGGTTTTATACTATTGAAAATCAAAGGCTTATTTTTGCTCTTTTCAGCGGAATGAATGCACAACATACCTGAATAAGTCCGGGTAGAACAGATTGTCGACAAAAAAGGCATTCAAATTAGTTCCTCCCATCAACAGCCTGATAATTATCACTGCAGTGCAACATTAAAATAGCGTTTTAAAATGTAGTTTTCAGGCAAAAAAAAAGACGCTCGAAGCGTCTTTGAATTACTATCCAGTTAACTGGATTTCTATTTATTATTCTTCAGGAGGTAATTAAAATTCATTAGGTAGTAGCACTCACTCCTTTGACCATACCCCGTTTACTGCCGCTGTAACCCTGGTAGAGATATGCTCTTTCAGCCACGGTTGCATACCCATACAGCATTTTTCGCAGCATCTGCCTGACACTGGCATCCAATTCGCTGAACATCAGCCCGAGACAACCCGATTGCTGGTGCACAACCATCGCTTTGGCCCTGCATTGACTTGTGCCTCCACACGCCTCAACTGGAAAAGAAACTTCGACAATGGTACTAAGCTGCTGTGAGCTTTCGCCAATATCGATTAACATACCACTAAGGCTTATGTTACGAATTATCCCTTTCATTCTACCGAGTTTGCGATCTTGTATTATGATTTCACAAGAGATCAGCTTTCTATGGTCACATCTGTGTTCCATACTATGGCTCCCCGTATTCGCATGCCATTCAACATGAACTCTAAGTATGGTTGGTTACTGCCAATTTTCAAATCCGGATTATTGCTCTCGGACATTAGGGATTACCCTAGATTTTCTCATCTTTATTTTCTGATCACTGTTAATGATTTCAAAAACCAATATCTCAAATGATCTTACTGAGGCTGTTGCGCCTGGGTTACTCCGACGTCTCGGCGCCATATTTTATGATGGACTGCTGTTAACCGCTCTGGTGTTTGTCGCCACCGCGACCATAACCCTGCCTTTTGGTAACCCGAGTGGTACCTGGCTTTTAATATTTCAATTATTTGTATTTGAAATCATACCCTTATTGTTTTTTGCAGGGTTTTGGGTATGGGGGGGGCAGACACTTGGCATGCGTGCCTGGCGACTTAAAGTGGTACGCCTAGATGGCAATCCAGTTGCGTGGGGAGATGCTTTAAAACGTCATTTTGCAGCAATTCTCTCCCTTTTAATCGCGGGCTTGGGGTTTATTTGGATAGTGTTCGATCGAGATAAGATGGCGTGGCACGACAGGCTCTCACAAACCCGTCTGGTAATAGTCGAAAAGTGACGAGTGACACACTAGTGTGGTGCGTCATATAAACCCTGTATTTAGAAAGCCGCTCAAGCCGTGAGTGCAAGGCGCAGCCCGCAGGTAATGGTTGTTCCCTTACCAAGGGGTGCAACGCCGCAATCGCGGCTTGAGT
>NZ_JBSYOQ010000019.1:0-111020 GCF_058244645.1 Candidatus Thiodiazotropha sp. AKAK3 | reverse complement strand
CAATTGGTCTTGGTAGTTGATTACAATCATACTGTTTTGGTTGTAATCGTAAGGAATGAATTTTGCCATTGACTAACTCCTTTTCCTTTGACTCTATTTTATCATTCCTTG
The DNA here is from genome assembly GCF_058244645.1 of Candidatus Thiodiazotropha sp. AKAK3. Lineage (NCBI taxonomy): Bacteria > Pseudomonadati > Pseudomonadota > Gammaproteobacteria > Chromatiales > Sedimenticolaceae > Candidatus Thiodiazotropha > Candidatus Thiodiazotropha sp. AKAK3. The sequence continues at coordinate 110,909 of NZ_JBSYOQ010000019.1, read as the reverse complement.
GGTGAAAATGTGGGTTTTTCTACAGCTTCAACGCCTCAAACACCGGCTTGGTGAAGTTGGCGGCTTTTTTTGGAACAAAAAAGGTGACAGCTTTACCAAGTCCGCGTGCTTTGACTTGTTAAGTGTTTTTAGTTTGATGCTAGCCATAATTATTTTTTAGAGCCTCATCAAAATTTGATATGGCGGAAATTAACCTTTTGAATTCGATTTCACTCAAATCCCAGCTATCTTGCAGAACACGAATACAGCCTAAGTTCACTGTGCTTAAATGGTAGGCGATATCTTCACCTGCCAATGCTTTCTCGATTACTGCTAGATTCTGTTTATAGCCACTTACAACAGCATCACTCTTCAGAGAGAGTTCTTCGAATGTATTTTTCAGCTCCACGGCTGTAGCTTTAACTTCGTTCATAGTGACACTTAACATATACTCTAAGGCACATTGCCTTATATCCTGACTAATCACCCACTTCAACGTGACACCTTCCCGCTATCATGCAATAAATGCTGGATAGCAGGCCATTTGCACCGTTATAAACGGGAATAGTGCCTTATATCTACAATCAAAGGGAGGAAAAGCTTGTGCGTGACAACCTCCCTGTCTTCTCTATTTTTATACTAAAAATCATCATTTTACCAGTGCGTATGCTCTTTGACGCACACAATTAAATTGTGTGACGTGTTGAATTCGAGCAAACTGCCTTCTATCCAGATATTTCATAATTTGACATGACATGTGAACTAAAATAGTAATTCAGGGACGCCCATCAAATAGTGATAACTTAAGCTACTGTTTTACTAAGTAACGTGACAAATATCTCAAGATATTTGTGTGGAAGTAAAAATTCGGTGTCCCGTTTATCCTTTATAAAAGCGAGATCAAACCACCAGGCTTGGAAACTCTGTTGCCACTGCGTCTGCTCTGTTCTGGCATAGTGCAAGCGAACCCAATCCCGCTGTAGCAATCGTCCATTGGTGCCACGAAATTCATTGTCATAGATTAAGGCCAACCTTTGTGTGGCTGGGGGTCTAGTTTTTAACTACATCTTGGGGTTGCCATAAAAAACAGCGGGCAATAAGCTGACGTAGAGTAAGGGTGGGGCCATTAACTACCGGTATTAGCACAAGTCAATTTAGTAGGTATGCACCTACTTGGGGATGATTTCTGACCCATTGGTCTATCAGGGAATTTTGACGCCGATAGATGGGAAGAAAGGTGGGGCATGGCCCCACCCTACGCTTTTGGTTGGCTCAGCCTTTTGCTACTTCCAGGGCTTGACTGATGTCCGCGATGATATCGTCAACATGCTCGATACCGATGGAGAGGCGTACCATATCTGCACTGACACCTGCCGTGGCCAACTCCTCTTCACTTAATTGGCGGTGGGTGGTGGTGGCCGGATGACAGGCCAGGGATTTGGCATCACCGATATTGACCAATCTTAAGATCATCTGCAGGGCATCGATAAATCGGGCACCCGCTTCAAGCCCTCCTTCAATACCAAAACTCAGGATGCCTGAAGCTTGTCCTTTGGTAATCTTTTGACAACGTTCATAGTGCGGGCTCTCTGGCAATGCGGCGTAGTTGACCCATTTCACCTGGGGTTGCTGCTTCAGGTATTGTGCGACAGCGAGGCTGTTTTCACAGTGTCGTTCCATGCGTAACCCTAAGGTTTCCAATCCCTGCATGATCAGAAAACCACTATGAGGTGAGAGTGCAGCCCCGGTATTCCGCAAAGGGACAACCCGGCAACGACCAATGTAAGCAGCCGGTCCCAGTGCCTCGGTGTAGACTACCCCATGGTAAGAAGGATCGGGCTCATTCAGCATTGGGAATCGTTCCTTGTTACCTGCCCAGTCGAACTTACCGGAATCGATGATCACACCACCTACAGTGGTTCCATGACCACCGATATATTTGGTGAGTGAGTGGATGATAATGTCCGCACCATGATCAAAAGCACGACAGAGATAGGGGGTCGCTACGGTGTTGTCCACTATTAGCGGCACCCCGTGGCGATGGGCGATCTCTGCCAGCCGCTCCAGATCGACGATATTGCCTGCCGGATTACCGATCGATTCGCAGAACAGGGCTCTGGTCTTTGCATCGATCAGGCTCTCCAGCTTTTCATAATCATCAAAAGAGGCCATGCGGACTTCGATACCCTGGCGTGGAAAGGTATGGGCAAAGAGGTTGTAGGTGCCTCCATAGAGCTGGCTGGTGCTGACGATGTTGTCCCCACTTTGAGCGATACACTGGATCGCATAGGTGATCGCCGCCATTCCGGAAGCGAGCGCCAGAGCACCAACGCCGCCCTCCATCTCGGTCATACGCTGCTCCAGCACGGCGTTGGTTGGATTCATGATACGGGTATAGATATTGCCGGCTACTTTAAGATCGAACAGATCAGCGCCATGCTGGGTGTCATCAAAGGTATAGGAGGTGGTTTGGTAGATTGGCACCGCCGCAGATTTGGTTGTTGGCTCGGAATCGTATCCGGCGTGCAAAGCAAGGGATTCTAGTTTCATATGCTCTTCTCATCCTCATTGTTGTTAACCCGGCAACATTGACTGCTGTTGTTTATATTTCTCGGGCAAAGTGGTGCGTTATGAGCACCAGATCTAGTGGTGATTTTCCGATTGCTTAGACTATAAGGGTCAGCATAGAGCCACCGAAATCACCACTGGTCGTCTTATCCCACAATGATCAGTGGCGTTTGACGCATTTTTTTATCAATTTTTCTCAGACAACCCTATTGTTATGGATTTATCCATCCCAGACCAGTATTGTTTGCGGCTTATCAATGATTTAACCAGATAAAATCAGCATAGTAGCCGGCAAATACACAGTAGAGACAAGTTGTAACCATCCGGTTGGCCGCTTATCCTTACGCCATTAATTGATTTTCGGTTTTTCCATGCAAGAATACGCCCTCATCCTGATTAGCACTGTGCTGGTAAATAACTTCGTTTTGGTGAAGTTTCTCGGCCTCTGCCCCTTTATGGGTGTCTCCCGGAAGCTGGAGACTGCCACAGGTATGGGCCTGGCCACCACCTTCGTGCTGACCCTGTCGGCGATCTGCTCCTATCTGATTAACGAATATCTGTTGATCCCCCTGGGCCTGGAGTTTTTGCGCACCATCGCTTTCATCCTGGTGATTGCCGTGGTGGTGCAGTTCACCGAGATGGTGATGCATAAAACCAGCCCCATGCTCTATCAGGTACTGGGCATCTTTCTACCTCTGATCACCACTAACTGCGCGGTGCTCGGTGTTGCACTGTTGAATACCCAGGAGCAGCACGGCTTTATTGAGTCTGCCTTGTACGGCTTTGGCGCCGCTGCAGGCTTCTCTCTGGTTCTGGTGCTGTTTGCAGGTATTCGCGAGCGGGTAACCGTAGCTGATGTTCCTGAACCTCTGCAGGGTAACGCGATTGCTATGATCACTGCCGGCCTGATGTCTCTGGCCTTTATGGGTTTTGCCGGCCTGGTCTCTGTGTAAGGTGTTTATCTGATGCTGCTCGCTATCATCACCATTACCGGACTGGCAACCCTATTCGGTCTGTTGCTTGGCTATGCCAGTATCCGCTTTCATGTGGAAGGGGATCCAATCACCGATCAGATCGAAAAGGTGCTACCTCAAACCCAATGTGGCCAATGTGGTTTCGCTGGGTGTCGACCCTATGCAGAGGCCATTGCCAATGGAGAGGTTGAGATCAACCTCTGCCCCCCTGGAGGCGAAGGCACCATGATCGCTTTGGCGGATCTGCTGGGGCGCGATCCTGTCCCTCTGGATGCAGAAGCAGCGGAGGAGAAACCGAAGGCGATTGCGATCATCAAAGAGCAGGAGTGTATTGGCTGCACCCTCTGCCTTCAGGCCTGTCCGGTGGATGCTATTATCGGTGCAGCGAAACAGATGCATGTGGTCATCACTGATGAATGTACTGGCTGCGAGCGTTGCCTCCCCCCCTGCCCTGTGGACTGTATTGTGATGGAGCCGATCCCTCAAAAGGCTGATAGTTGGCGTTGGCCCTTTCCTCAAAGTGGCACAGAAGAGATTGCCCGGCAGGCAGATTAGTCATGTATGTTGAATCTAAAAAAGGTAAAACCCGAGAGCTATGGCGCTTTCATGGTGGACTCCATCTGCCCGACCATAAGGATATCTCCCTGCAGCGACCTCTGGGGTCTGTAGAGCTGCCTGATCGATTGATTATCCCCCTGCAGCAGCATATCGGGATGATGGCACAAGCCAGGGTGAAACCCGGTGATATAGTTTTGAAGGGTGAGTTGATTGCCGATTCAACAGCACCGGTAACTGCACCATTGCACGCGCCGACATCGGGCACTGTGGTGGAGATCGATGAACATCTTATCCCACATCCTTCAGGACTCTCCGGTCCCTGCATCGTTATCCAACCGGATGGAAAAGATAGCTGGGGTGAACTGCCAGAGCCGATCAAGGATTACCGGAATGTGGATGCCCAGACCTTGCGTCAGCGCATCCGGGAATCGGGTATCGTCGGCATGGGTGGCGCGACATTCCCTTCGGCTGTCAAACTCAACCCCGGACAGCCAATCAAGACTTTGATCATCAATGGCGCTGAGTGTGAGCCCTATATCACCTGTGATGATCGTCTGATGCGGGATAGAGCCGCCAAGGTGATGGACGGTGCGCGAATCCTGCAACATCTACTGCAAAGTGAAGTCTGTCTGATTGCCATTGAAGACAACAAGTCCGAGGCAATCCTTGCTATGTTCCAGGAGCTTCGAGAGGATGAGAATATCGAAGTAGTCCGCATACCCACCCTCTATCCGAGTGGGGGCGAAAAGCAGCTGATACAGATCCTTACCGGTCGGGAAGTGCCCACCTCCGGACTGCCTGCTCAGATTGGCGCGATCTGCCATAACGTCGCCACCACAGCCGCAGTTGCCGACGCTGTACTGGAAGGACGTCCGTTGATTTCCCGCTTGGTGACCCTCACTGGTGAGGGTGTAAAAGGACCTGGAAACTATGAAGTTCCGATCGGAATGTTGGCGAGTGATCTGATTGAACAGGCTGGCGGTTATCAGAACAATCCACAACAATTGATTCTAGGTGGGCCTATGATGGGTTTTGATCTCTCTACAGATCAGGTCCCCATCACCAAGGGCGCCAACTGCATCCTTTGCCCGACTGCGGAGGAGGCCCCCAGACCCGAAGTAGCTCAGGCCTGCATCCGTTGCGGCCGCTGTGCCGATGTCTGCCCTGCAAAGCTGCTGCCACAGCAGTTGTATTGGCATAGCCGTGCCAAAGACCTGGATAAGGTCCAGGACTACAACCTGTTCGACTGTATAGAGTGTGGTTGCTGTTCTCATGTCTGCCCCTCCCATATTCCGCTGGTACAATACTTCAGATATGCCAAGACCGAGAGTTGGGCCATGGAGCAGGAGCGACGTGAATCTGACCATGCCAAGCAGCGGCATGACTTTCGGATCGCCCGACTGGAACGACTGGAGGCGGAGCGCAAGGCAAGACTACGCAAGAAGAAAGAGACTTTAGCCAAGAAACCGGCACCAAAGAAGAAAAGTGCTGAGCCTGAACTGGATGAGAAGGATGCCAAACAGGCTGCCATCCAGGCCGCAATGAAACGTGCTGCCGAGAAGAAGGCCAAGCAGCAGCTTGCCCCTAAAAACACGGATAACCTGACTTCAGCCCAGCAGGCAAAAATCGACGAGGTGGATCAACGCCGAAAATCCGGGACCACTGAGCAACAGAATCAATCGGAGCCCCCCGCCTGATGGAATTTCCAACACACAGCTCACCCCATACCGGTCGTCCGAACCGGGTCGAAAAAGTGATGCTCCAGGTTGTGCTGGCTTTGCTCCCAGGCACCGCTGCACTGATTTTCTATTTTGGCTGGGGGGTATTACTTAACCTGCTACTGGCCATTACCTCAGCTGTCGCTTTTGAGGCCCTGGTAATCAAACTGCGCAAGCGGCCGGTAACCCCGGTTATTTTTGATCTTAGCGCAGTTGTTACAGCCATCTTGTTTGCTGTGGCAATCCCCCCCCTGCTCCCCTGGTGGATGGTCGTACTGGGCATGGCCTTTGGCATTATCATGGTCAAGCAGATGTATGGGGGGCTTGGTTACAACCCCTTTAATCCTGCCATGGCCGCCTATGTTCTGCTGTTGATCTCCTATCCGGTGGAGATGACCTCCTGGTTGCCTCCGACACTCCTGAATGACCATCAACTGACTTTTCAGCAGATAATCGCCTTCAAGTTTGCCGGTCTACTGCCTGATGGCCTGGAACTGGACGCGATCACCATGGCAACCCCCCTTGATGTCATGCGCACCAATCTTGACCTCAACATGATGATCAGTGAAATCCGTACCAGCCCGTTGTGGGGTGATTTCGGCGGATTGGGCTGGGAGTGGGCCGGCAACTGGTTCCTTATGGGGGGTATCTGGATGGTCTACAAGCGCACCATCACCTGGCAGATCCCTCTCGCTTTCATCACCGGTCTGGTGGGTATGGCGACAATATTCTGGATCTTCGACTCTGAGAGTTTCCCTTTTCCGCTGTTTCATCTCTTCAGTGGAGGCGCCATTCTGGGGGCTTTCTTTATTGCCACCGATCCGGTTACAGCCTCTACAACCCGAGCCGGGCAGTTGATCTATGGTGCAACCATAGGGGTACTTGTCTACCTCATTCGCACCTGGGGTGGCTATCCGGACGCGGTCGCTTTTGCGGTACTGCTGATGAATATGGCAGCACCTACCATCGACTACTACACCCGTCCACGGACCTATGGGCATGGTGAGATAAAACATGAATAATCGTGTTTCAATCCTCATAGCAGCTGGCATTCTTGCCTCCTTCGCCGTGGCAGGCACCTCACTGGTTTCTTTCACCCATGTCGCCACCAAGGATCGCATTTTGCAAAATGAGCGGGAAACCCTGCTGCAATCTCTTCACGCACTGGTGCCACCGGAGAGTGTCGACAACGATATGGTAGCCGATGTGATTGAGGTAGAGTCAGTTGACCTGCTGGGGAGTGAACAGACCAGTGTCTACCGTGGTCGAAAGCTACAGCAGCCTGTAGCCACGGTACTCACCTCGGTGGTGCCTGATGGCTATAGCGGCCCGATAAAGCTGCTGGTAGCGGTTCGCTACGACGGTACCCTGGGCGGTGTTCGTGTAATCAGCCATAGAGAGACTCCCGGACTGGGAGATAAGGTTGAGGAGAACCGATCGGATTGGATCTACAGTTTTAACGATAAATCCCTGGACAATCCATCATTGGCAAAATGGAGCGTGAAGCGGGATGGTGGCTATTTCGACCAATTTACCGGCGCCACCATCACACCCAGGTCCATCGTCACTGCAGTGAAAAACACACTGATCTATGTTCGCGACAACAAAGATGCCCTTTATGACCGGCAGACAACCGAGCCAGCGGCAAAAGAATAGAGACAAAACACCATGTCTGACAATAGCATCCGACAACTCATCACTGATGGCCTCTGGCACAACAATCAAGCGCTGGTAGCCCTGCTCGGGCTCTGTCCACTGCTCGCAGTAAGTAATACCGCCATCAATGGACTGGGGCTTGGATTGGCGACCACAGCGGTTTTGGTCGCTTCCAACAGCACCGTCTCTTTAATCCGGAATTTTGTACGACCTGAAGTACGCCTGCCGGTGTTTGTGATGGTAATCGCCTCTTTTGTAACTGCGATTGAGTTAGGCATGAACGCCTACTTCCATGAACTGCATAAAATACTGGGCATCTTTATCCCGCTCATCGTTACCAACTGCACCATCATAGGCCGGGCAGAAGCCTTTGCGTCGAAGAACAACCTCTGGCGTTCACTGGTTGACGGCCTGAGTGTCGGAATCGGCTTTACACTGGTACTCATTGTGCTGGGAGGCATGCGTGAACTGGTTGGTCAGGGCACCCTGTTTGATCAGGCTCATCTGATGTTTGGCGAAGTTGCTCAAGGGTTGACCCTTAAAATCGAGGACTTCCCCGGCATGTTGATCGCCATTCTTCCTCCGGGTGCTTTCATCGGTCTCGGCTTGCTGATCATGGTGAAAAACCTGATCGATAAACGTCTCGCTGAGCGAGAGGTGGCTACAACGTCCTATACCGAAGAGGCTACAGGCGCCACTGGATAGTCTTGCGGGGCAGCATAGATTCAACCTCGGACATAAGCGATGAGAATTCCCCGGTGCTATACCACTCAACCCCTGACACCGCATCAACCGATCAGCCTTGAAGAGGAGCCGGCTCATCACTTGCGCCATGTTCTGAGAATGCGCACCGGCAACCAGATCATACTGTTTGACAACAGCGGTGATGAGTTTCAGGCTCACCTCGACCAGGTATCCAGGCAAGGGGTTTCTGCTCTGGTTGGAGAGCAGATTCGACATGAGACAGAGACACAGCTCGCTATTCATCTGATCATTGGTATCTCGCGGGGTGAGCGTATGGATCTGGTACTGCAGAAAGCCACTGAGCTTGGTGTCACCCATATCACCCCAAGTTTTACACAACGGTGCGTGGTAAAACTTGATGATAAAAAACGCATCAACCGAATGGCTCACTGGCAGCGCGTAATCGTCAGTGCTTGCGAACAGTCGGGGCGATGCCGTTTGCCTATGCTTGATGAACCAGTTGAGCTATCAACTGCAATTTCTCAACATAATTCTGAACTCGCCCTGGTACTCGACCCTGCTGCCATTCAGCCCATATCTAAAATCCCTCCACCGAAATCATCAGTATCAATCCTGATCGGACCAGAGGGCGGACTGAGCGATAACGAGCGTGACCAAGCCATTCAGCAGGGTTTTCTTGGCCTGCGTCTGGGCCCCAGAATCCTGCGCACCGAGACAGCACCACTGGCTGCCATTGCCGCTATCCAAACCCTCTGGGGTGACTTTAAGTTTTAGGGCCTGTTAACACTAATCGAATCGACCCTGTTGCCCCTGAAAAAGCGCTAATCAAGGCGCACCCAAGGGCACTCCCTTACGGGCGCTAGGAGAGAGGTTTGGTCACTCCAAATGAACGACGAGTGGCGCTTTTTCAGTCCGTAGCCTGGATGAAGTGTAACGGAATCCGGGAAGATTGGTGCACTACTCTCCCGGATTCCGTTACACTTCATCCAGGCTACATTATTGCAATTTCTCAACAAAATTCTGACCTCGCCTTGGTACTCGACCCAGGAGGCAAACAACCCATATCTGATATTCCACCCCCGAAATCTTCAGTTTCAATCCTGATTGGACCGGAGGGCGGACTGAACGATGGCGAGCGGGATCAAGCCCTTCAACAAGAGTTTCCAGGTCTTCGCTTAGGTCCGAGAATTCTGCGTACCGAGACTGCACCTCTGGCCGCCATTGCCGCTATCCAGACCCTTTGGGGTGACTTCAAAGTTTTGTAAAAAAACCCGACTCTGGCTGAATACAAATTAGTTGTGACGAATAGTCACAAAGTGATCAATTGACCTCCATAAGACTGTCATTCAATAACTATAGAGTGCGCTTGCGTCAATCTTCCTGGAATCAGGACACCTATAAGAATTGGGAGAATAACCAATGAATGCCAGCTTGTTACGATCATCACTATCTGCAGCACTTTTCTGTCTTGTCTCAACCGTCTCCGTAGCCGAAACCACCATTTGGCAGATTGCTGAATTCGATATACCCGAAGCCAATCAGGGCATTGGTGTTGATGAGGAGCATTTCTATGCGGTAGACAATCATACAATCGCTAAGTACACCAAGGATGGTGAATATGTAGATGCCTGGATTGGCGAAGATGATGGTCAGGTTAAACACCTGGACAGTGCCGCTGTAGTTGATGGCAAAATCTACTGTTCACACTCCAACTACCGCTACTTCCCGATGACCAGCTCGATTGAGGTCTGGGATGCAGAAACCATGAAGCACATTGAAAGCCACAGTATCGGTATCCGCCTTGGCTCTTTAACCTGGCTGGACAAACATGATGGCTACTGGTGGGGTACCTTCGCCAACTATAACAAGGAAGGCAAACTACCAGACGGCACTAAAGCCGGCGTACCTTATGCAATCCATACCGGTGGCAATATCAATACTACATTGGTTAAGTTCAACGAGGATTGGCAGGTGTTGGAAGGCTGGATTTTTCCAACCGAATTGATGGAGAAATTTGAACTGATGAGCAACTCCGGCGGCTCCTGGGGACCGGATGGAAAACTTTACATCACAGGCCACGATCTGGCAGAAACCTATCAAATCCGTTTTCCTGAAGCCGGATCTGTGCTGGAAGTTGCTGAGAGCATATCTTTGAATATCCGCGGCCAGGGTATTGCCTGGGATCATTCTGAAGAAGGCGTGCTCTATGGCATAATCCGCGCCAATGATGAAGAGGAGGCGCAAGGAATGACAAACCGTGTTGTCGTATTTGCTTCCAACCTTACCCAAGAGAATAAGCCTGAAGAGTGCAGTGATCGTAAACCTGAGCGACGTCATCGTAGATGTGAGCGTTAATTATATACAATCTTAACCGTGCACAATGTACGCTTGTGGTGGTGTCACTCACCTACCGGCCACCACAAGTGTACAGTTATTAACCCAGTCAGTGATGACTGTGCCAATTTCTCAATTTCTTGCTAGGATAAGGAGATCACCAACCAGCAAGACAGAATGATGCAACATCAAACAGAACTTTTCCGGATTATCCTCCTGGCCCTGCTCTTTCTCGCTCCAAGCAGCCAGGTGGTGGCTAAGAAATTCTACAAGTGCACCAATGCCGAGGGTGAGCTTGTCTATCAGCAGGTGGCCTGCGATTCTGATATCAGCCAGGAGACCGTCAGCGTTTTTACTGCACCTGAACAGCGCTCTCAACTGGGCTCAAAACTAATGGGCGAATCTGAATATATCCCCCAGGGAGAAGAGCCTGCAACCACTGGAAAAATGCAATTTCAATCCAGGCTCGTCAACGTCATCAGTTTGCTGACTCCGATCAAATTTGAAATGCAGCAATACTATATGATGAATGGCGCTTGGCCTGAGAAACCTCAGGATATGGGCTATAACCCGGACAACCTGAAAAGTGCAGATATCAAGGAGGTCCTGTTTGGTGATGGCGGCGCAATCGTTGCAACGTTGAGCAATAGCTTCGGTAATGACAAGAGAGTGGTATTAGCACCAAAATTGGTTATGGATGGTACCAGCATGGAGTGGCAATGCATGGCAAATTTCCCGGCGCAATCGATGATGACGGCTGGCATGTCAATGTGTGAATCACGAACCATCAAGTAGATAAAATAAAGTGAAATATTTCTAATCTGAATACTAAATAACAGAGCCTCAAAAAGAGTTGTAGGCAGACTTGTCAGATCCAACCATCCAGGCTCATGCCCTCTACAGTCCAGAAAAAATTCAACCGATGTAGGGTGCCGGCCCTGCCGCACCATGGCTGGCTTAAATTAAAACTACCTGATCAGCAGGTTTAGAGACAAATTCCACCTCCCTCTAGAATCGCAGCTGTAATTATCCATAAGACCCGAGGTAATCCTGACCTTATGGTGCGGCAGGGCCGCACCCTACGATTCTGAATACTAAATTACAGCGCCTCAAAAGGAGTTGTGGGCAGACTTGTCAGATCCAATCACATAGGCTCATGCCCACTACAGTCCAGAAAAAATTCAACCGATGTAGGGTGCCGGCCCTGCCGCACCATGGCTGGCTTAAATTTAAACTACCTGATCAGCAGGTTTAGAGACAAATTCCACCTCCCTCTAGAATCGCAGCTGTAATTAACCATAAGGTCCGAGGTAATCCTGACCTTATGGTGCGGCAGGGCCGCACCCTACGTGTGGATTTATTTCGGGAAGTCATCAGGCTTCTGTTCGAGCTTGATGGTTTTGTTTTGGGTGGGGCATGCCACACGATAAGCTATGATGAATCGTAGGGTGCGGCCCTGCCGCACCATCAGGGTGAGAATTCCCAAAAAAGCAGATACTTTGGTTCATTACCAGCAGCGTCTCAACACCGTCTTGTCAGGTGGTTTGGTTTTTAGTTGGGCATGGTGCGGCAGGGCCGCACCCTACGATTCGTCATAGCTTCTTCATTCCCGACAACAGACTCAGCCTTTATGTGGTGTCTCCAGATATTTGGCCGACTGCATCTCCTTCAACCTGCTCGCAGTTCTCTTAAACTCAAATGCGAGCCGGGTTCCACTGTAGAGCCGATCGGGTTCAGCATCAGCACTGATAACCACTTTAACTTTCTGGTCGTAGAAGACATCGACCAGGTTGATGAAACGCCGGGTTCTGTCATCCCATGTCCCATCAAGTCGGGGTATATCTGAAATAAACACCGTGTGATGGCATCGAGCCAGTTCAATATAGTCGTTCTGCCAGCGTGGCGGCCCGCATAGCGCATTGAAATCACTCCAGATCACACCACTGGCTCTTTTGACGAATCGCACCGCACGACCTGGCACCTCGAATCGTCCCATCTCTTCAACCGAACCACTCGCCAGACGATCGAATTCACCGCTCAGTTTGACCATAGCGTCATCACTGAGTGGGGTATGGTAGACAGAGGAAGTTTCGAAGAGTTGCAGGCGATAGTCCTGGTCACCTTCCAGTTCCAGCACTTCGTTGCCACTTTTTAGCAGTGCGATAGCGGGTAAAAACCGTTCTCTCTGGAGGCCGTTCATATAGAGACTATCGGGAGGTTGATTGGAAGTCGTGACTAAAGTGATACCCACCTTCTGCAAGCTCTCTAAAAGAGTCCGCATCAGCATCGCATCACCAATGTCTATGACATTGAACTCATCAAGACAGAGTACCCGCATGCGGTTTTCCATCTCTTGAGCGATCAGCATCATAGGTTCCTTATCCCCCTCATGCTCTTTCAATCGCTGATGAATAAGCCGCATAAAACTGTGAAAATGGTGTCGTTCGATGCCCAGTGTTTCATGTTGTTGATGAAACAGATCCATCAGCCAGGTCTTGCCTCTACCAACGCCACCCCAGATATAGAGTCCCTGGACAGCTGGAACACTCTTTTTCCACAGCCAACCTGAAGTTTTTCTTGGTTGAGTAAGTTGATCAGCCAGTCGATCGAAGGCAAACAGAATACGCTCCTGATAGGCATCCCGATCGAAACCGTTTATCTGCAGCTGCTGTTGATAGTATTGGAGTAGAGACAAGAGAGAGAATAACCCCTTGGGCCTGATAGTTACTTATCCGAATAACACTACAGCATAAATATCAAGGTGCCATGTTAAAAATAATTTCAACCCTTTGGACTACACCTGATAAATCTACACTATGGCTTGTTTCAAAGTGTGGGTATTTTTTACAGACCCTTAATCAAATCCAGAACCTGGCGCTCTATCTCATCCATATCCGGGACTATAGCCGGACTCAAATCCAGCTCGACTTTTTGTTTGATCAGAGGTTGTGGTTCTTCATCGTCAGAATTCACAGGCACAACATTATCAGCACTGACTCTGACAAGAGAGGGAATTGCATGCACTGCCATGCCGATATGAGAAAGCCGTTCATGATCACCAAGAGCATTCAAGATAAGAATCCTACCTCGGTAACCTGGAGCAACCACCGTTTCACCCAACATCCCTTCATAGGAGATGACAGGAATCATCACACCACGCCAGGCAAGATGCCCCAGGAACCACTCGGGTAGCTCATCACCCGCATATTCAGGTTGTTGATAGCTCATGACTTCGGCTACCGATGCGTTAGGCAGCAGAAGCTGGCGTTCGTGCAGAGGGATTATTACGCTTCTGACCTCTTTGACTACCGCTTGGCTCATTGTCTGTTTTCCGCCAGGACTTCGTTGATATTATCCAGCAAGTCACTCTCCTGATAGGGCTTACCAAGACAGCGCTTAACCCCAAGATCCATTGCACGTTGACGATGCTTATCCCCAACTCTGGAAGAGATCATGATGATCGGCAATCCATAATAATCTACGGAGTTATTGATATGTCGAGCCAACTCAAAACCGTCCATCCTCGGCATTTCAATATCAAGCAGCATAATATCCGGCACCTGTTCTTGTAACAGTGCCACTGCTTCAACACCATCTTTCGCAGTCACAACATCCATATCATGGCGTTCCAGTAAGCGACTGGTGACCTTACGCACAGTGATCGAATCATCCACCACCATGACGCGTAGACGCTCTTCCAGCTTCTTCTGTTGCTGATCGCTATCCGGTTGCATGAGCGGTGCGGCATGGGTTGCGTCCATACGAACCAGAGAAGCAAGATCGAGGATCAAGGCTACACGACCATCGGCGAGAATAGTGCCGCCGGTAATCCAACGCACACTGCCGACCTGCTTACCTAATGTCTTCACCACGACCTGACGACTACCCAATAGCTCATCAATCTGTAGCGCTACCTGATGTTCGCCGGTCTGTAACAGCAACAGTGGCAACCAACGCATACCTTCATGAATCTCATGCTGCCCAGTTCCCATCATACGCCCGAGGTAGTTCACCTTATAGTGCTTACCACCGTAATCGAAACTCTCCTGTTCGCCTGAATAGCATTTCTGAATCTCATCGCGTCGTATCCGCACAACACCGCTGATACTACCGTGAGGAACAGCATAGATCTCTTCGCCCACCCGAATCAGCAGGGCATCGGTAATAGCCAGAGTGAGGGGTAAACGAATAATGAAACTGGTACCGCGTCCTGGCTGAGAATCGATCTCCAGTGAGCCACCGAGTTGTTTCACCTCACTGGTCACCACATCCAAGCCAACGCCTCGACCTGAAATCTGGGTTACCTCTTTCGCTGTACTGAAGCCAGGCAACAACACACATTGGATCAGGTCATCATCGCTTATTTCAGCATTGGCATTGATCATGCCCTGTTCCAATGCCCGTTTACGAATCGCTTCGATATCAAGACCTTTGCCATCATCTGACAGGGTGATCATTACATCTGTCGCTTCCCGATCAAGATAGAGGGAGATACGACCTGTCTCCTGCTTACCCGCAGAGAGCCGATTCCCTGGAAGCTCAATGCCATGAGAGACTGAATTACGAAGCAGATGCTCAAGCACTGGAACCATACGATTCAGAATACTGCGATCAAGCTCGCCCTCTATTCCAAAGCATTCCAGATTGGCTTTTTTACTCAATTGAGCTGCTGTCTGCCTGACAAGGCGCTGCATCCTTGGTACCAAGGTTGCGAATGGCACCATTCGAGTTCGTAGCAATCCATCCTGCAGATCGGTTGAGATGCGTGACTGTTGAAGCAGTAAGGTATCCGTCTCACGTTGCAGATCGCGTAACGACTCATTGATGTTACCCAGGTCATTAACAGTTTCTACCAGCGCTCTCGACAACTGCTGCATGGTGGAAAATCGATCCAGTTCCAGTGGATCAAATTCAGTCTTTTCCTGCTCTAGTTTTTCGTTATCCCGTTCCCAGCGATAGAGAATCTGTGCCTCAGTTTCAATCTCAAGACCACGCAACTGAGTAAAGAGACGGGAGACTGTCTGTTCAAGCTCCGCGAGGTTGAAGCCCAGGACACTGTTTTGTTGCTCCAGGCGCGAGCGATAGATACTAACCTCACCGGCATGGTTAACCAGTCGATCCATCAAATCCGCATTGACTCGAACCTGCTCCTTGTTGGGTTTGAAGCTGGCTTTCTTATCCTCTTCACTTTCCGGATTGAGCAGCTTGGCAATCTCTTCATTGAAGGGCAGTACCTTGGCAGTCGGCGACTCCTCTTCCTTCTCTTCAACTAACTCACTCTCTGCAACTTCCTGAATGGTTTCAACCATCCCGGCATGGACAGGTGTGAGTTCTCCACCCAGGAGATTATGCAGCTGTTCAACTTGAACATCTGATGCAGGAACCTTACCGGTCTTGGCAATGGTATCAATTTGGAAAGCCAGGTGATCGATCGCGTGGCGAAGAGTATCTGTAACTGTTTCGATGGGATCGATTTCCTCTTCAGCCACAGCTGTCATCACTGATTCGACAGCGTGACTCAAGTCGCCGACAGGCATAATACCCGCGAGACGAGCACTGCCTTTTAGCGTGTGCAGATTACGTTGCATACCTTCGGTTGCAGCTTGGTCGCTGAGATCATCGAGCCATTGCAGAAATCGATTTTCGATCTGATCCATGAACTCTTTGGCTTCTTCAACGAAGATCTGTATCAGCTCTTCATCTTCACCCACATCCAGCAACACTTCGTCATGCATTACCAGGAAAGACTCATCGGCTTGACTGAGGCTCTCTTCCTGAACCTCTTCAGGCGTAATGTCCAACTCGGAAGCGACTATTTCTATCTCATCAGAGTCCAACCCATCCTGGACAGATTCCACTTCGGGCAGGACTTCATCCTCAGAAGTTAATTGTGCCTCTGGCTCGGGCTCATCCTCGACAATTTCCAACTCCGCCAGAGCTTCATCTTCAGAAGAGGGTTGCAGCAGAGAATCGAGCTCATCCTGAACAATTTCCAGCTCTTCATCCTCAGTGGAGGATTGCACCACACTCCCAAGCTCATCCTGAAGATCGGGATCAATAAGATCTTCAACGATCTCTTCGCGCTCGGTACCCTTATCGATAAGCACCTGAATTTCGTCTATCAGGTTATCCGCTCTATGGACTTCATTAGAGGACTCGGCATCATCAGTCTGTGTAGCCAGCATGTCGAGGGTTGTACGGGTGAGACTGCTCATCACTGCGCTATCAGCAGGTATATGCCCCCTCATGACGCAATTCAGCAACGACTCCATCGCATGACTGAGGTCGCCTACCGGCTCTACACCAGCTAGACGAGAACTGCCTTTCATGGTGTGAAGCGCTCGTAGAATACCATCCAGATATTGATGGTCTGATGGGTTTTCACGCCATTTCTGATGTTGTTCTTCCAGGACTTCGAGCAGCTCTTTTGACTCTTCTACGAAGATATCAACCAATTCACGGTCTTCAGTGACCTCAAACAGATCTCCCTCATGTAGAAAGCTCATTGGTTCTTCGTAATAAGAACTCGAATCAACTTGCTCATCTGACTCAGATAAGGTGCTGCTCTCCTCGGCCTCGTCCAATGCCTTCTGCAGCTCCATTTTTTGAAGACGCACAAGCTCTTCCTGGTCAGGCTGCTCATCCTCTACAGGCTCTGAATCGGGGAATGCCTCATCTGCCAATTGCAGATCATCTTCGAGAACTTCTTCCAGGATGGCATCATCTGATAGATCTTCAGACTCAGTTTCTGGAGCAGCTGGCTGCTCTAGATCGACGAGTAGTTGGGTCGACAGATGTACTTTGCCAGTGGTTGCAGCATCCTCAACTTGAGTGGCAAGGAAATCGAAAGCTTGGCGTACTAAATCCTGAACTCTTTGATCCGGCTTCAGTTCATTTCGCAGAAGGCGTTCGTATAAACTCTCCAGCGCATGACTCAGATCACCAATGGGATTAATCCCGGCAAGCCTGGAACTACCTTTCAGTGTGTGTAGTGTCCGCTTGATGTCATCGACCACTTTTTCATCATTCGGAGAGTGCTGCCAGCCGGTATAGCCATGTTCAAGGGCTTCCAACAACTCTCGTCCCTCTTCGATGAAGATTTCAAGCAACTCCTCGTCGCCTTCCACCTCGAAGAGGTCATCAGACTGCAGGTAACTCACTACTTCATGAAAACCTGAATCTTCCGATAGTGGCAGCTCTGACTCCTCTGAATCAGTTTCAAGGCTCCCGAAATCCTGTAGCAGCAGATCGGATGCAATATCCACCTCGAACTCTTCGGACTCACTATCATCCGTAGCTTCGATTTGGATATCTTCTGCTAAGCTTTCGACCTCATCGAGAGTCGAAACATCTTCTAAGGAGAGTTCATCTAAGTGAAATGCTTCTTCCAGAGTTTCACTCTTCTCTTCAACTGAAGCCTGTATTGCCTGCAAGGCTCCATTCAATCCGGCAAGATAGGTATCGACATGTGGCTCGGGTAGAGAATCTTCAGGTAACCAACTTAACAGTTGACGAATATATCCAACGCTACCGTCAATCAGATCAACCACTTGAGGTTCAGCAGGCAACTGATGTTCGTGTACTGCTCTGACATAGTCTTCCATGGCTTCGCTGAGCATTGCGATGGGTGTAATCCCAGCCATGTGAGCACTACCATGTAGTGTGTGGCATGCCCTCACGACCTCTTCGGGTACCAGCATGGCGGGGGAGGTATTCGCAGCCTGTTTGAGGAATACCTCGATCTCCTGCAGGTGCTCCTCTGACTCTTCAGCAAACACTTCCAGCAACTCGGTATCGATCTCTATCTCAAGATCTGAATCGGTGAAATCGTCCTGCTCAATATCTTCCGATATACCTTCGAGAATTGCTTCCTGCAATTCAGACTGTTCCGTCCCCTCTGAAGCCTCGACTTGATCCACGAGTTCATCATCGAGTTCGAGGTTTTCCAAGCTGTACGGTTCAACCTCTGAGGATTCTCCATCTTCAGGTAACAGCGCCTCTTCTTCAGCAGACTCCACTTCGGCAACATCGTCATCAAGTGATATCGCTTCAATCTCAATCTCTTCTGATGATGCAGGTAGCTCTGTAGTGTCTATCTCTGGTTCAGCTATCTCTTCGAGAGGCTTACCTTCAGATATAGCGTGGGCACGGTTTTGTAAGAGTTCAACATTTACATCGGGACTGGTGCCTTTTTCCTGACAGTCGATCAGTACAGGTAAGGCTTCAGTGACATGATTGAGCAGATCCATCATCTCAGGTGATACCTTGATGGTCTCATCGATCATGCGATTGAGCATATTCTCCACAGACCAGGCGAGTTCACCTATCACCATCGCTCCAACCAAGCGACCACTGCCTTTTAATGTGTGGAATGAGCGCCGGAAAATGGCAAGAGCTTCTCTGTCAGCTTGGTTATGCTGCCAGCGAGGCAAGTGCTCCTGGATACTCTCCAGCTCTTCCCGGGCCTCTTCAATAAAGATCTCCAGAATTTCAGGGTCGATATCTTCCAACATCGGCTTGTCGGCAGATGCAATCTCCTCGAACTGTGGCTTATCTTCTGCTTTTTCAACAGCTGCCGGTTCATTCTCTGTTGAAAGAATTTCCACTTCTGGCTGTGGTGGTTCAATTTGCAGGCTACTGGCACCAAACTCGAGATCGGAAACCTCTTCCTCTTCAAGCTCATAGCCTTCTGCATGATCAGCAGATTCCGAGAGATCGATGGGCTCTGACGGCGTAACGTACTCTGTCACCTCGCTCTTGCCATCACTCAGCAGGTCATTCAAAGAGGCTCGTGCTATGGCGAGAATTTCTCCCCGGTCTCCAGCACCGTCAACCAGAGTCTCCAGGTAGTATTCGATACTACTGACAACATCAGCAAGGGAGTTCAACTGCTGCCTGCTCGGCGGCACGTTGGCATCCATGAAATCACTCTTGATGACACCCCCTGTTTGCGACATCAATTCAGCCGCATCTCTCAGGTTGAGCATCTGCAGAGCGCCCTCTACACGCCGAAAACCCTGGTGTACAGAATCAAGAACAGAGGTATCGTCTGTTGCCTCTGTAAAGCTGATAATCGTCTCTTTTGCCCGAGCAATCTCAACCTTCGCTTCGCGTACGGTTTGACGGATCAGATTCTGATACTCACCCTCTGGCAGACTGTCTCCCAAAGAACCTTCATCAAGGTTTTGAGCAGCACCAGGCTGAAAGGTGTGGAGAGTACTGAGGGAGGATTCCACATAGAGAATATCTCCTGCCATCTCCATCAACTCGAACTCTTCCGGCAACACACCCTGTTCAACAAAGGTTTTAACTTTGTCTGCCTGACGATTTAGACGGGAGCGTAATGCACCTTGTCCAACCATTCCCAGAGTATCAGCCAATTTGCGTGTTGGCGCTTCAAGATGACCAAGCATCTCCATATCTGCCTTTTCATCACGCATGAAAAGATCGAGGATATCTTTAATACGGGTTAACTCGCTGCTCACCGCATCCTTGATCGATTCAGCCAACTCGGCATTTGACCCGGTCAATCCGAGTCTGCCCTCATTGAGCTGATCCTCGCTCGGCATTACTGCATCGAGGTTATATGCTTCTTTTATCTTAACGATTTCAGGATGTTGCGAGTTCGCTCGGGCGATATAGTAAAGCAGATTCTTCAGCAGTGCCGCAGGTGGATCTTCCACCAGCAAATGTTCACCACCATCGATAATGACCTTCATCTTCCGGTCAAGGCGACTGAACAACTGTTTGACTGCAATCCCCGGTGCTATGGTGTTTTCAATCAACCCATGCATCAGGCCCTCAGCGACCCAGAAAAGGTGTTGGACCGTCTCAGTTCCAGCACTATTACGGATTGTGGCAAACACATCCCTCAACAGTGGCCAGCCATGGACAGTGTCCCGCTTGCGATACCAACTCAGCAGCCCCAGGTGAAACTTTTGTCTGACCTGCTTGACCAGTGTCGGCAGATCTTCGTTGATCTTATCCCCATCAGATTCGGTTTCGATTTCCGGCTTGAACAGAGCTGCCTCTGAAAGCAATGGCGCATCACGAACGGCTCTCAGATCATTCAGCAATGGCAGAATGATAAGCGGTACATCCGCATCACCACCTTGAAGCTTCTCCAGATAGTCGGGAAGCTGAATAAGGGCCAGCATCAACGCCTCGGCAGCATCCTCTTCTTGCCTGACATTGCCATCGGACATGTCACGCACCACCAGTTCCATCTCTTCAGCGAGCATGCTGGGACCGTAGACCTGCACCATTTGCAGAACCCGGGCAATCTGATGCAGGTGGTCGCCGCAGGTTGCCAGAGACGCAGTGTCACCTGGCGTCTCCACATAGGCTTCCAACGCTTGGCGAGCATGACGAATGGATACATCCAATTCGTCCTTTACCCAATTCAGGGCGCCAAAATCTTGCGCATTACTCATTTGTGATGCACTCCCGTCGAGAAACCAGTGCGACTATTGACCATGCTTATACATCCACCCAGTGGGTTGGCTTCAATTTGATCAGGCTGGCAGACGGAATCCGGCAACCGACTTTTGCAGCTGATCAGAGAGGTCGGCCAGAGCACCAATGGAATTCGCGGTCTGGTGTGTACCTTCCGATGTCTGATTGGTGATCTCCTGAATGACGCTCATTGTATCTTTAACGTTCACCGCCTGATCCGACTGAGTCTGTGCGGAGGTAGCGATTTTGCCCGTCAAGTCAGCAATATATTGCGAAACACTTTCGATCTCTTTCAGAGCTTCACCAGCGTCTTCCGCGAGGGTTGCCCCTTTAACTACACCAGAGGTACTGGCTTCCATCGAAGTCACCGCTTCATTGGTGTCTGCCTGAATGGTCTTAACCAGTGCTTCAATCTGTTTGGTAGCGTTGATAGAACGCTCAGCCAATCTTTGTACCTCGTCGGCAACAACCGCGAAGCCTCGACCTGCTTCACCGGCCATCGCGGCCTGCATCGCAGCATTCAACGCCAGAATATTGGTTTGGTCGGCAATATCATCGATCAACTCAACGATGTCACCAATCTCCTGGGAGCTTTCACCCAAACGTTTGATACGTTTAGAGGTCTCCTGGATCTGTTCACGAATGTTATCCATGCCTGTGATGGTATTACGTACCGTATCAGCACCCGTGCTAGCGATTTCCACAGAGCGCTTGGCAACTTCCGCCGATTCAGTCGCGTCTTGTGACATCTGATCAATCGCATCGGTCATTTCACCAATGGAACCATTGGCTTGTGTGATCTGTTCAGCCTGATGCTCACTCGCCTCAGCAAGATGCATCGCGGTGGCACGACTCTCCTGGGTTGCACCGGAGACCTGCTCTGAAGTCTGATTGATAGTGGTAACCAGTTCACGCAGCGCTTCGATCGCGTAGTTGATGGAGTCAGCAATAGCGCCTGTAATATCTTCGGTCACACTGGCGGTAACGGTCAGGTCACCATCAGCCAGGTCACCCATTTCGTCGAGCAGCTGCAAAATGGCCTTCTGGTTGTTTTCGTTCTGCTGTTTACTCGCCTGCTCACGACGCTGAGCATCAACGACCAACTGCATACCAAGCATTACCAGGAAGATTGCGGCAGCACCACCGAATACAGCGATCATACCTGGGCCTGCTTTGATTCCGAGTAAGGAAAACCGTCCTGGAGATTGGCCATATGCGGCAATCATAGTCTCCGCAGCGGAACTGACCTGGTCTGAAGAACCACTAACCACTGATGCAGCTTCAAGAGCTGGTAATACATCCGGGATATTCTGAATAATCTCTGCCGCATTGTCTTGGATGGTTGCGAACAGGGTTGCCACATCATCAAGACGCTGTAGAGCGATCTTGTCTTTAACCTGGGCTATGCTCATCTCCTTATCACCAGTTCGCAGACCTTCGAGAATTCGTCCAAAGAGATCTGCGTCACGGCTGAACTGATCAATGGCAGCAGCTGTTTTCTGTCCACCGGCCAGTACCTGATTAACATTCGAATTGATTCTCTGAATCAACATCTCCTGCTCAGTAGCGATGTAGACCTGACGTCTCGGTGCGTTACTGTTGATTAGAACCTCGGCCAACTCTTCCGAAAGCTCCTGAAGTTGAGGTACGAATTCCGAAATAATTGCAGAGAATTCATCAATCGCCAGAATATTTTCCTGTGCTTTGAGGATTTCATCAATGTTGCTGCGTAGTGCCAGCCATTTATTCTCAAGCTCAGCCAATTCGGTTTTTACTTCATCTGGAGAACCGGGGAGATCACTGGCAGCGCCTCCACCATTCTTAAGTTCCCACATGATATTTTCGAATCGGTCGCGACTTTTCTGCAACGGTTTAAATGATTCGAGCTCACCTCGGGCCGCAGAAAGGGCGTATTTAGCAATCCGCTGAGACAACACCTGCTGTTCAGCTGCGCGAATCAAATACTGTTCGTCGTAGGACTCCCGCTGGGTTGTATGCAAGAAGGTCACCAGTGCCAGGATAAGACACACCAGCACCAGAATAGCCAATGTGGTGATGACCTTATTTGAGGGCAGAGTTCCACCCACGCGTTTGCCTTTCATTCTTCTTTCTCCCGAAAGCTTAAGCCCAAATCCTAAATCCAGTTATTCTCATGGTGTCAGGTTGCGGCGATCTGAAACGCCGGATCGTCTGCTAATGCCTGCAGACTAAACACCGGCCAAGCCATCCCGTCCTGGTCGAATTCAAACTGAACATATTTTGAAAATTTTTCTTTAACCGACTGCATCTCTTTAGCAGACTCCCTGGTAAAGTGGCGCATACCTACCATCTCTCCTACCAGCACACCACTTAAGCCACTTCCCATAGTGAACACGAGCACCCGGCTTCTGCGAGTACGACGGGTCTTTCTACCGATAAGAAACAGCTGAAGATCGATTACCGGGATCAGGGTGCCGCGTACATTGGCAACCCCCATCATCCAAGGCTTCGAGCCTGGAACCGGAGTCAGAGCAGTTGGATAATTAAGAATCTCTTTGACACTACTGAGTGGCGCGATAAAACGACTCTCGCCAACGTAGAACATCACCCCTTCCCAATAACTCTGGATAAGTTCTTGCTGAGGGAGTCCTTTGGCACTGTCCCGGCTGCGTTGCTCCAGGTTTGCCAATAGTTGAACCACCGCTTGCGGTGTCTCTATAACGCTCTGTTGCATAGCGTCATCAGGCATTGATCAACGCCTTAATCTTGTGCAGCAGTTCTGCAGGTGAGACAGGTTTTACCATATATTCAGTAGCCCCTTGGCGCATCCCCCAATTGATATCGGTCTGCTGGTCCTTAGTGGTTACCATGATCACCGGAATCTTCGCGGTTGCTTCGTTATTCTTCAGCTGACGTGTCGCCTGAAATCCGTTGAGGACCGGCATCACCACATCCATAAGTATGAGGTCGGGCAACTCCTGCTTGGCAATGTCCACCCCTTCCTGCCCATCGGTTGCCACGAGTATCTCGTAACCATGCTTAGCAAGGATTTTTTTGAAAACGACAACCTCAGTGGGCGAATCATCGACCACGAGAATCCTACCCTTGGTCTCACCAGTAGATGGGATATTGCTCTCTACTGACTCTTCGCGACCCCTGCGAAATATATTTTTGATCATCGAATCTCTCTGCCCATTGGTTCTAGTCCTTATCGGCTGATCCAAGAATGTCTTTAAATCCAGCTTTCATCCTGTTGGATAGCAGCCATCTCAAACCAAATCGCAACTGTTACTACTTATGCAGCACTACTAACATAGCGCCGGATTGCGCCTAAAAGCTCATCCTTGGTAAATGGTTTGGTCAAGTATTGTTCTGAACCTACAATCCTGCCCCGTGCCCGATCGAACAGACCATCCTTACTGGATAGCATGATGACCGGTATATTTTTGTACACATCGTTGTGTTTGATCAGTGCACAGGTCTGATAACCATCAAGACGAGGCATCATAATATCGACAAAAATCACGTCAGGATGGTGGTCAGCGATCATAGCCAATGCCTCAAAACCATCTGTAGCCGTTGATACATCACAGCCCGCTTTTTTCAGCAGACTTTCGGCTGTGCGCCGAATGGTTTTACTGTCATCGATGACCATGACTTTGACACCAGAGATGTCCTTTTCAGTTTCATCACCACTCACGTTGAAATCCTCATGTCACGGACATATTCATAAAAATCGGTTACTCGCCCGGCACTACAGTTGTAAGGCCCCATAATTGCCACAACTGCATGCCACCACGGTAATAGAAAATTTTGTTGGCTGGGTAGCCCACTTTCAATAATCCTTTGATTGCACGAGGCGACTGGCCACACTCCGGGCCATTACACCAAAGCACAAGATCTTTTGCGTTGCTGAAATCCCATTTTTCAGTCATTTCCTCATTTCCCAATATTCCCATCTGCTCAAGCTTAAGGGAGATCGCGCCAACACTGCCCCTGGGTCTGACCCCAAAAAGCAACAGCGCCTGTTCCATTTCCGGAGTTCCAGGCTTACTCAAGCCTATAAATGGAATGTTGATGGAACCAGGAATAGTGCCACGATTAAACCACTCAGCCGTCCTCGCATCAATTAACAGACCGGTTTTATCTCGTAACTTCCCTTCCATGAAATCAAAAAGCTCAATCTCACCAATGGTCGCCACCTGAGGATCGACCTGCATTGGCTGTAAACAGAATGGTGGACATTTTCGCGCTGTCTTGGCGTAGTAACCCTGAAGTTGGTAATCGGGATCCTGAATCCGTTGCACTTTGACTGCACGGCCTTCATGTATGACATGGGTAAATGGCTTTTCAGATGATAGCTTAACCTCGAGATCTTTCCCGTTGGTTGCTTCTTCAGCAACTGCGATCAGCGGCAAAAGCAGCAAGGAGACTCGAAATATCAAGTTAATACAGCAATTCATCACTATACCTTTCAGGTTTAAGTTGATCTGGCATCGGGATAAATAAAACAATCCTTGACAACATTTCCGAGCTAATACTTCTCTACTGATTTAGAAAACGATTCATAATTTTTTTTCTGATCTCATCAATTGAAGCGCCACCAATATATTCCTCATAAACTTCTTCCCGGGCTCGTCTGGGTAACTTCTGATAAAAAGTGTAGCTCCCCATGTAACGAGACTTCAGATCCTCTTCAAATGCTATTCGAGCTGCATTCTCGACCGAGCCAACTTCACTATTCTGAGTCGATTCTCCCTTTGTCGGCAGTTCGGAATCGACCTTTTTTGCCTCAATCGAAATCTCCGACAGATAGTCATCCTCATCTGCGATAGAGACCTGAGACAGAGAACCAACCAAACACAAGGCGATTGCAGGCCGCTTAAAACTGACGCATCTCATCATTCTAAAACTGGTGGTTTGTGCCGCCATAGCAACACACCTCTCTATTTTTAAGCAATAAATGACAACACTGCGCTAGTTTTTGACTGAAATCTTATGTGCAGTGGCTCTCCTCCCTTTCGGTCAAGTCCATAACCTCGAATTTACCCCAACAAAATAGCAAGACAACCAGCCCGCATCAAGAATATACTTCCCAATTCATTAACTTAGGGGGATAAATTCAGTTACTCCTAACAACATGTAGCACATACTAGCGGCAAGCCATTGAAAAACTTAAGGCGATTCTGGTTTGGTGCCAGACCACAAGACAGACGGGGATTGGCTGCCAAGCCATAACGCCTCATCTTCTATAAATTCGTAGCATCAAGCCCAGGATGAAAAAATTCCTGTTTACGTGATTTGGCCATTTCAAAGCAGCCCAAAGAGGCATTATTATGTCCTGCTGAAGATTGACCACTAATTTTTTTAAAAATTTATTATCCAAGCAAGTAATACCACCCCAACTATACCCAGGGCCGCAAATATCTTATGACTATCCAACTCGGCGTAGTGATGGATCCAATTGACTCCATCAAGGTACATAAAGACAGCACATTCGCGATGTTGCTGGCGGCCCAGTCAAGAGGCTGGGGAATCCACTACCTTGAGCAGCAGGATCTCTCCCTAAAGGATGGCGCCTGCTGGGCAGAGAGCCGGAATCTAAAAGTTAAGGATGATGCTGACAATTGGTTCGAATTTGGTCAGTCTCAGCGAATGCCTCTGCATCAGCTGGACGTGGTACTGATGCGTAAAGACCCGCCTTTTGACATGGAGTACATATATACAACCTATCTGCTTCAACAGGCTGAGTCTGAGGGGTGTCTGATTGTCAATCGGCCCAATAGTTTAAGGGATGCCAACGAGAAACTGTTCACAGCCCTCTTTCCCCAATGCACGCCACCTACCCTTGTTACCCGAAATAGTGAAGAGATTCGTGAATTTCATGGCATTCATGGTGACATTATTCTCAAACCACTAGGTGGTATGGGGGGTGCCTCAATCTTCCGCATAACCCAAAAGGACCCGAATATCGGCGTAATCATCGAAACACTGACTCAACACGGGAGTCAATATACGATGGCGCAACGCTTTATTGCGGAGATCGACAAAGGTGATAAACGTATCCTGATGATAGATGGTGAACCTGTCCCTTATGCGCTCGCCAGAATACCTGCTGAAGGTGAGACTCGGGGCAATCTGGCCGCTGGTGGCAGAGGCGAAGGGGTACCCCTGTCAGAGAGAGACCTATGGATCGCGCAACAAGTAGGCCCGGAGCTGAAATCCCGTGGTATTCTGTTCGCCGGCCTCGATGTGATCGGTGACTATTTAACTGAAATCAACGTCACCAGCCCCACATGTATTAGGGAGCTTGACCGCCTGTTTGATTTGGACATAGCCGGCGACCTGATGGACTCGATAGCAGCTAAACTCAATTTATGATTTCAACCCAAAACCAATCTGACATTCTTGGTATCGGTCTGTTCGCTGCCACGGCCTTGCATGCCTTTGTAATTCTTGGCATTACCTTCAAGCCCTTTGAACCCAACAAGCCTGAGTTTCGGCAACAGAGCCTTGAAGTGATGGTGGTCAGACGACCCAGTGAACAGCCAAAAGAGGAGGAGGAAGCGGATTATCTGGCCCAAACCTCCCAGACCGGTGGCGGAGAGCAGAGTGAGAAGGAGAAACCGCAAATAGCTGAGACTCCCCTACCCTCAGCAGTGCCACAAGTCGCCCGGCCTCCAGAAGCTCAACAGACACTGCAACCCAAACAGGATCCGCTAACGACAGAGATCTCAGATATAAAGACCTCTCCGGATACCACTCTGCCTCAGTTGCAGCCCCTCCCCTCAGCCAGACAATTGCTGGCCAGCAAGAATATGGAAATTGCCAGACTGACCGCAGAATTGGAGCGAAAAACCGAGGCCTATGCCAAACTACCCAAACGTAAAGCGATCAGCGCCAGCACCAAAGAGTATAAATATGCCTCCTATCTTGATGCCTGGCGACGTAAGGTAGAGCGGATTGGTAACCTGAATTATCCGGATCAAGCCAAAAGAGACAGTCTCTACGGCAATCTGGTACTGCATGTTGCTGTAAAGACAGATGGCAGTGTTGAGCAGATACGCGTACTCCATTCGTCTGGTCACAAGATTCTTGACGATGCCGCTGTACGCATCGTTCGACTCGCGGCTCCCTTCTCTCCCTTCCCAAATGAAATACGTAAAGAGACGGACATTCTTGACATCACACGTACCTGGCAATTTTTGCGTAGCGGCAAACTCAACGCAGAATAACTATTGCAGCCACCTGCCAGCGATTGGATACTATAAACTATGAGCCCCAATACCAACCTGACCAACCACTTTCTCATCGCGATGCCGCAACTCGAGGATCCGAATTTCTTCCATACGGTGACTTATATTTGTGAACACTCCAATGATGGCGCCATGGGAATAGTGATCAATCGCCCGATGGAGCTCCATCTTGCAGATATTTTCGAGCAGCTGAAGATTCCGGTAAGCACCGAAAAAATCGCGGAACAACCAGTATACACTGGTGGCCCGGTACAAAGTGATCGTGGCTTTGTGCTGCATGATAGCGACTCGGATTGGTCCTCGACACTGAAGGTTACTACTGATATCAGTGTTACCACTTCGTTGGATATTCTCGAGGCAATTGCCGCCGGTAAGGGCCCTGAGCGAAACCTGGTTGCCCTGGGATATGCAAGTTGGGGAGCCGGGCAGCTGGAAAATGAGATAGCGCAAAACGTCTGGCTGAGTGGGCCAGCTGAAAACAATATCATCTTCAAACGGGCCAGCAAGGAGCGTTGGCAGGCTGCTGCAGACTTGTTGGGAATTGATCTTAACCTGCTGAGCGGTGATGCAGGACACGCATAACAAGGTGGCACAAACAGATACCCTGTTGGGATTTGATTTTGGTACCCGTAAGATAGGCGTTGCTGTGGGACAGAGCCTGACGGGAACAGCAACCCCGCTGGAAACCCTCGAATTGGTTAACCACAAGCCTGATTGGGAGCGGATTAAACAGTTGATTGATGAGTGGCAGCCTCAGGCCCTGGTGGTTGGCCTGCCGCTTGATGTGGATGATAGTGAAACCGATGCAACACAACCCGCATTACGCTTTTCACGACAGCTCGAAGGCCGTTTCCACTTGACCGTCCATCTGGCAGATGAACGATTTACCTCCTTCGAGGCCAGGGACAGGTTGGGACATCGGGCCAAACGGCTCGAAGATTATGACGCGGTAGCCGCCAAACTGATATTGGAAACCTGGTTCAATGAGCGATAACAAAACTTTCATGCACGCCGATGGCGTGGAATCCCTTGTCGATGTCATGGCAGGCAAGATCTGGACACTACTGCATGAGAGGGATATCACCGCCCCGCTGATGGTTGGCATTCGAACTGGTGGTGTATGGCTGGCTGAAAGACTGCACCAGGAGCTGGGATTGAAAGATCCACTCGGCACCCTGGACATCTCATTTTACCGGGATGATTTCACACGCATCGGCATGAACCCGGAAGTTCACCCTTCAGACCTGCCGGTTCCTGTGGATGACCGACACATCATACTGGTCGATGATGTACTGCAGACTGGCCGCACTATCAGAGCCGCTCTGAATGAGATTTTCGATTATGGCAGGCCCGCTTCCATCATTCTCGCCACCCTGGTCGACAGAAGCGGTCGGGAGTTACCGATACAGCCGGATGTCACCGGACTTCACCCCAGTCTCGAGACGGATCAACACATCACCTTGATCGGACCCGACCCCTTGGGACTGATTATTGGCGGCAAAACAAACCGGACTTCCAGAGGCGATGAACAAGGAAAGGATAGATGAGTCTGAGCAACAAGGCCCTACAGCTGGATGAGGAGCAGCGACTGCTCCATTTCCTCACAATCGACGGACTCAATCAGTCGATACTCACTGAAATACTCGATACTGCAGAAGGATTCACCGGAGTATCTGAACGTACCATCAAAAAAGTACCCCTCTGTCGGGGCAAGGTGGTTGCCAATCTGTTTTTCGAAAACAGCACCCGCACCAGAACCACCTTCGAACTCGCAGCAAAGCGACTCTCTGCAGATGTGCTCAATCTCAATATCAGTGCATCTGCCACTTCAAAGGGTGAGACCCTGCTGGATACCTTAAGAAATCTGGAAGCGATGCACGTGGATATGTTCATTGTGCGTCATTCGACCAGTGGCGCTGCCCATTTCATCGCTCAACATGCCGACCGTGGCGTGGGGGTGATCAATGCCGGGGACGGGCGCCATGCTCATCCGACTCAGGCCATGCTCGACATGTTTACTATCCGGCGACACAAAGGCGAGTTTGTTGGCCTGCGGGTAGCGATCGTGGGAGACATTCTTCACTCTCGCGTAGCCCGTTCCCAGATTCTGGCACTCAATACCTTAGGGGTCTCTGAAGTTCGGGTCGTGGCGCCGCGAACCCTGCTGCCCTCCGATGCCCGCAGCCTTGGTGTTCATGTCTATCACGACTTCGATGAGGGCGTCAGAGACGTTGACGTGATCATTATGCTACGTTTGCAAAAAGAGCGAATGCAGGGTGCACTGCTCCCCTCTGAACACGAGTATTTTAAGCTCTATGGCCTCACAGAAAGACGTTTGGCACTGGCGAATCCGGATGCCATTGTGATGCATCCCGGACCAATCAACCGGGGAGTGGAGATGGATTCTCAAGTCGCCGATGGATCAAAGTCAGTGATACTGCAGCAGGTCAGCTACGGTATAGCCATTCGTATGGCGATCATCTCGATGGTGATCGGTACGCAAAATCTGCGTACTCAGGAGGTCGCTGTATGAAAAAGAAGAAAAAAGATTTCACTATCCTCAACGGACGGGTTATCGACCCAGCCAACGGTATTGATGAAATTACTGACCTCCACATCTCTGGCGGTAAAATTCTCTGCCTGGGCACTGCACCGGATGATTTCCAGGCAAGTCGTAAATTCGATGCCACTGGCCAGATTGTCTGTCCCGGTCTGATCGACCTGAGTGTCAGCCTCAGGGAACCGGGAGAGGAGCACAAAGCTACCATTGCCAGTGAAACAGCCAGCGCCGCCCGCAGCGGTATTACAACCCTATGCTGTCCCCCAGATACCATACCGGTCATCGACACCCCGGCGGTGGTCGGACAAATACGACACAAAGCCCGAAAGGCCGGTTATTGCAGACTACTTCCCCAAGGTGCGCTGACAAAAAACCTCGATGGTGAACGATTGAGTGAAATGGCGGCACTCAAAGCCGCCGGTTGTATTGCGGTAACCAACAACTACACCCCCTTAAAGAATACCCTGGTACAACGACGCGCGATGGAGTATGCCTCCACTTTCAATCTGTTGACCATCATCCGCCCTGAAGACCAGCACCTCTGTAACAATGGCTGCGCCCACGAAGGCAAAGTAGCCGACCGCCTGGGTCTGCCTGGCATACCAGAAGCCGCTGAAACTGTGGCAGTGGCTAGAGATCTTGCCCTGGCGGAGACCACCGGCGCTGTGATCCACTTTCATGCCCTCTCAAGCGCCAGTGCTGCACGCACCATGGCTTGGGCAAAACGTGAAGGTCGCAGAGTCAGCGCTGATGTTGCAATCCATCAGCTACATCTGACGGAGCTGGATATGGAGGGTTTCGACAGCAATCATCATGTCAGACCACCTCTGCGCACAGACAGCGACCGGGATGGACTGAGAAAAGCGGTGGCTGAGAATGTCATACAGGCCATCTGCTCTGATCATCAACCCCATGAGGCGGATGCGAAATCCGCCCCATTTCCTGATACGGAGCCAGGCATATCGGGGATTGACACCCTACTGCCTCTAACCCTGAAACTTGTGGAACAAGGGGTGATGGACTTGAGCAGTGCAATCGCACGCCTCACCTGTGGACCTGCGGATATCCTCGGTCTTCCCTTGGGCAGACTCTCCCCAGGACTCTCAGCAGATATCTGTATCTACGATCCGCAACAGCACTGGCATGTCTCCACAGATCGGCTTCAAAGTGCAGGCAAAAACACACCCTTTACCGGCTGGGAGATGCCTGGCCAGGTCACACACACATTTTTAAAAGGCCGATTGGTCTTCTGTGAAGAAACTAAATGAGCAAACCACACCATAACTCTGTATTTGTTGAAGAGGCTGAAATCATCAGCCACGAAGCGTTCGAAGGCGATCAATTCGTGATGCGCTTACTGACGCCTCACTGTGCGGCCAAAGCCAAGCCTGGTAGCTTTGTCCATATAACTTGCGACCCCCAGCTTCCGATGAGACGCCCCATCTCGATCATGCGCAGCTCTTACAAAGAGGGCTGGATCGATCTGCTCTACAAACGGGTTGGAAAAGGCACCAGTCTGCTGGCACAACGCAAACAGGGTGAACATATCAGCGTCATGGGACCGATTGGCAACCCCTTTAAACCCTCACCTGAGCGCTCCAGACCCCTGTTAATAGGTGGTGGTGTTGGCATGCCTCCGATGGTATTTCTTGCTGAGAGCATGCGCGGGGAAAAAGATAAACAACCATTTATTATTCTCGGCTCGGAAGTCCCCTTTCCCTTTCAGCCAACACCTTCAAAAATCCTCATCCCAGGCATGCCGGATGGCGTCATCGCCGGAATGCCACTGCTTGATGATTGGGGTGTGGGTTCCCGTCTTGCCAGCCTTCAGGGATACAGCGGCTGCTTCCAGGGTTATGTGACCGAATTGGCTCAAAGCTGGTTCAGGAGCCTCGACAGGGAGACCCGTGGACAGATTGAGATCTTCGCTTGCGGCCCCCACCCAATGTTGCAGGCAGTGGCTGCCATGGCCAGAGAATGGAATGTTCCCTGCCAGGTTTCACTTGAAGAGTTTATGGCTTGCGCCATCGGCGGCTGTGCTGGATGTGTGGTTGAGGTAGAGACAAATGAAGGTCCGGCAATGAAGCGGGTGTGTGTAGACGGACCGGTTTTCGAAGCGTCAACAGTTTTCAGCTGAGACCTCAATGGAATGGATAGCATGAGCTCAGCTTGAGCTACCCTTTTAAATAGGCAGTGGGGGAGCGATCCGCCACTGCCGTAAGCTGTCTGATATCAGAAGCGGTGCAGATAACCCAGATTGATTGAGTCGATCTTGTAATCGACATTGTGGAGGTCACCATCGGCATAGCGCATTACTTCGAAGGTTAAGGCGTTACGCTCATTGCCGTAGAGCTCAAGACCCAAGCCAAATGCCGGAGCGACATCATCATCTCCCTTGAATCTGGGCACATCCCCCGCAAAATAGGTCACACCGGCCATTAAATAGGCTCTGGCGCGATCATCAAAAAGGTAGAGGTTACCTCTGGCAAAAAGGCTGGCCATGTAATCTATCTGATAATTGTT
Organism: Candidatus Thiodiazotropha sp. AKAK3; assembly: GCF_058244645.1. NCBI lineage: Bacteria > Pseudomonadati > Pseudomonadota > Gammaproteobacteria > Chromatiales > Sedimenticolaceae > Candidatus Thiodiazotropha > Candidatus Thiodiazotropha sp. AKAK3. Next base: position 77,644 of record NZ_JBSYOQ010000019.1, on the reverse strand, counting down.
GTCATCGACTGTGTCACCACTGAAAATCCCAAAATGGCCTTCCACGGCTATATATTTGAAAAATTCCCGCCCACCGCGGGCGATCAGACCTGTTCCCCTGAAATCAGTATTGCTGTCATCCTCTTTATATTGAGGTGAGGCAACTATTACCCCAAAGTAGTTGTTTCCCTCAATACCTGAGCCATCGGCAAATATTTCCGCTTGAGAAACAGCGGAAGACAACAGCAGGCCAATGCCAACAATAGAAGTGGTAACTCTCATTAACTTTTCTCCGTAAGTCACATAGACACTTATTTTTTCCAACTATAGTCTAGCTGCTTGGCATCACAAGCGCCATGCCCGCAAAACTGCGAATTCGGTCGGATTGTATGTTTCTCACCCAGCCACTGTTTGCCAGCCAACATTAACCTATCAATATGCCGCAGCACTACGCCTTCGCAAGTTTTTGATAGTCCAGTCCAAACCCGGGCATACTGTAGATTATCATTTATATATCAAATAGTTAAGACAACTAAAAAATGAGCCTGGCAATGTAATCGCTCCTTTCAGCGAGCCACACCTCGATCAGTTGCATGCAGAAGCCCTGAAAAAACCTATCTATTCAGTAGGTTAATAAATAGAGGAAATAAAATCCGCTTACCCTATCCTACCCCGGATTCAGATGTGCCACCCTTTCCTACGCGCCTTATTACTCCACACCCAAACATAAGCAACACCGCTTATCAATGTTGTCAGCCCTGTTGTCCAGGTCAGCCATTCAAGCAGCGGATATGGCAAGGGAAAGGGGCCCGCATCGGTAACCACCAAAAGTACCAGCATGATCTGCAGTAAAGTATTCAATTTACTGACCAGACTCGGATTTGCATCAACCTCTTCAACACTGAAGTTATAGTAGAGCGCCCCACCCACAATAGTCAGATCACGAAAAATCACCAGAATCACCAACCAGATAGGAATTAGGCCCTGGCCACCCAGCACCAGAAATGAACTCATCAGCAGTGCTTTGTCAGCCAGGGGATCCAGCAACCCTCCCAAGTAACTCTGCCAACCAAAGCGTTTCGCCAGATAGCCATCCAATCCGTCTGAAAACCCGGCTACGGCAAACAGAATCAATGCATGGGAAAACTGCTGCTCAAACAGCAACCAGACAATAGGCAGGGTCAGCAGGATTCTTAAAATGCTGATCAGATTCGGAATGTCACTAAGCTGCATCTCTTCCTAGGGCCTGTTAACACTAATCGAATCGGCCCTGCTGAGACTATTTTTTTGTCCAGCAAGGCAGAATAAGCGAAGTGTAGTCATTCTACATGAGCGAATGATAACGACGCTGGGCGGAAAAATAGCCTCAGCCCTTCGGGTTACCCCTGAAAAAGCGCCTCTCGGCGTTGTTCGTCGTTCATTTGGAGTGACCAAACCTCTCTCCTCGCGCCTTCATTGGCGCTTTTTCAGGGTAACAGAGTCGATTCGATTAGTGTTAACAGGCCCTACCTCACTGCCAATAGAGATCAGCGCAGACGGTAATCCAACCCTTCTCCATCCACCATCTCATCGCTGATATTGTCTGGCTGATCAGGATCCGGACTCTCCTGTAACACCACCGGCTCAAGCACGGAGCCCAACTGAATACCCCGCACCAGTGCGTCACGGCCTCCATGCACCCGTAATAGGAAACTCACCTTCTCTTCACCAGCAGAGAGCAGATCCACATTTTCGATCATCGCTAAGGAGCGAAGATAATCCTGTACCAATACATAATCTGCAAGATGGGGTAGCCCATGCACCCTTAATCTCAGGTTGGCAACACCTTGACTCACTTGTTGTGGTGCAAAGCGTAGAGCAAGTGCATCCACCGCCTGCTCAATGCCCTCACGGGCTAAGGCCTGTTTGCTGTTGGCATGTGCCTGCCATCGAATGATCTTATCGGGCAGGTAGAGCATCCACTCTCCCCGCCAACTGCTGCGTCCACGATGGGAGAGCCTTCCGACAAGTATCACATCAGGCAGATAACGGTCGGATGCTCGTCGGATATTTTCTTCGAACCCACCCCACAAGTCACTGACCTGCAAGGCGTTCTGGTCTTCGATATCCATCAACGGCCAGACCAGAGGCATTCCCCTGAAGTCGGCAACACCAGTCAGCTGTCGTTTCAGCCCCGCTTCCCGCTCTGGAGAGATAAGAACTCTGCGGGTTCCCTTCTCCTCTCCCAACCAGACCAGCATGGAAGGGCGAGTCTCCCCCCAGACAGGAATACCACTCTCACGCAGCAGTCGATTGACTGCCCTCTCATCAAAGCGAGCCCATAACAATCGGTCGGGTGCATTTGCAGCAACGGCCTCACTACCTGAGTCCAGCGATTTATACCTATACTGCTGGACTAATCCAGACGCTCTTTTGAGCAGTTGAGCCAAATCGGAATTGTCACGCAGACTACTATCTCCACTGACTTTCACCAATACCCCGGCAAATGCATCACGAATGCCTTTGGTACGCGCTTCAGCACTCTGTCCCGAGACCGGCACTTCGGCTTCATACAAATTAGTCACCGACTCGGCATATGCTGAGGAGCAGAGCGCCAACAACAGGGATAGAGTCAACAGTTTGAAAAATAGCTGCACTGGAAATTGATTCATTTCAGATCACATACTCCTAGGGCCTGTTAACTAATCGAATCGGCCATCTTAACGCGCTTGGAAAAAAGATGAAAATTCATGGCTCACAAACCTACCTGGGCTATGATCTTCTGTTAGAATTCCGTTCTGAATTTTATGACAATCTGGAGAACTGCCTCGTGGCCCATGAGTCCAATCCAAACCAACCTGCTTCGTTAAGTTACCGGGATGCCGGAGTAGATATAGATGCAGGCAATGAACTGGTCGAACGTATCAAACCGATTGTCAAACAGACCTTTCGTCCGGGTGTACTTGCCGGCTTAGGTGGTTTCGGAGCCCTCTTCGAGCTGCCTTTGGATCGTTACCGGGAACCTGTACTGGTTTCCGGAACTGATGGTGTAGGCACGAAACTGAAACTTGCCCTGGAGTTGAACAAGCACGATACCATCGGCATCGATCTAGTTGCCATGTGTGTCAATGACATCGTAGTGGCCGGTGCAGAGCCCCTGTTCTTCCTCGACTACTACGCCACAGGTAAGCTGGACATCGAAGTAGCAACGGACGTAGTACGGGGTATCGCAAAAGGGTGTGAACTGGCTGGCGCCGCTCTGACCGGGGGTGAAACGGCGGAAATGCCTGGCATCTACGACTCTGGTGACTATGACCTTGCTGGCTTTTGTGTCGGTATCGCAGAAAAGAGTCAACTGATACAAGCGGATCGTGTCAAAGCTGGAGATACCTTGATCGGCCTCGCATCATCAGGCCCACACTCCAACGGTTACTCGCTGATTCGTAAGATTCTTGAAGTGAGCGAGGCAGACCTGAACCAGCCGATAGGTGAAACCAACCTCGGCCAAGCCCTGTTGGCGCCAACCCGGATTTATGTCAAATCCTTGCTGGCACTGATGCAAAAGGTCGAGATTCATGCCCTTGCCCACATAACAGGTGGTGGATTACTTGAAAACCTGCCTCGGGTATTGCCAGCAGATTGCTGTGCAGTGATCGATAGTGACAGCTGGACCCTCTCTCCAATCTTCAACTGGCTTCGTCAACAGGGTAATCTGGCGTCTGACGAAATGTTGAGAACCTTTAATAGTGGCGTTGGTATGGTGGTATGTGTCTCTGAAGAGGATGCCCAATCCACCCTGAAACTACTCAACGATCTGGGCGAAACAGCGTGGGAGCTGGGTAAAATCGAGTCTGCTTCTGAGCATGACAAAGCTGTAGTGGTAACCGGATCCCTGGCATGACCCCATTGCAGCGACTCCGGGTCATAGTATTGATATCAGGCAAAGGCAGTAATCTGCAAGCGATAATCGATGCAGCCCAGGCGGACCTGCCTATCCAGATTACCGCAGTCATCAGCAACCGAGCTGGGGCATTTGGTCTGGAACGGGCATCATCAGCTGGAATCGAAACCGCAATACTCGACCACAATGAATATCAGGATCGTTCAAGCTATGACCAGGCATTGATGACTCTGATCGACGGATACAATCCCGACCTGCTTGTATTAGCCGGGTTTATGCGCATTTTAACCAACGAGTTTGTAGGCCACTATGCAGGACGAATGTTGAACATCCATCCATCCCTGCTGCCTAAATATACCGGTCTGCGCACCCATAGCCAGGCGCTCGCAGCCGGGGATAAACTGCATGGTGCCAGCATACACTTTGTGACTGAAAAGCTGGATGGTGGCCCACTCATTGCTCAAGCCCAGGTAACTGTTCTAGCACAGGATAATGCGGATAGCCTGGCAAAACGGGTACTGGAGAAAGAGCACCAGCTCTACCCATTGGCGCTGCGCTGGTTTGCTGAGGAGCGACTTAAACTGAATGAAAATGGAGAGGTCATTCTGGACAACAGGATTCTGCAACAACCGGTGGTATTCACGCCTCAGGACCCTATCAGGTAAGCCTATGAGCCGCCGCCCACTCCTTGTAAATTGGCTGTTGGGACTGTTTTTTATCTCATCTCTATCGCTTACTGTAGCTGCGAGTGAAGTGCTGGAGCCCTTTTCAGCAGCATTCAAAGTAAAACGTAACATCATCCCCCTGGGACGTTTAACTCTGAAATTCAACCTGGATCAGAGTGGTACGGCATACACCTATAGTGCACACACTCAACCCGGTATGTTGGCCGGAATATTCAGCAGACATGAAGTGATCGAAGAGAGCAGTGGCAGCATCCAGCAAGGGCAGATCATTCCCGATCACTACACCTACAAAGATGGGGATGAGAATTCCGAGAGTAGTATCGTAGAGTTCCATTGGCCCAAACAGAGCGCCGCAACCACCAGCCATGGCATAACCTGGTCCCAGGCCATTACAAGCGACACCCAGGATAAACTCAGTCAGCAACTGCAAGTAAGGATTCATTTGGCTCAGGGTCAACGGCAGATCAGTTACCAGGTAGCAGATGGCGGCAAGTTGAAACATTATCACTTTGAAGTCGTAGGGGAAGAGAGGGTTGAAACTGACTATGGCACCTATCAGTGCCTGAGGGTTGAGCGCAGTAAGGCTTCAAAAGAGTCTGACTACACCATATGGTTCGCCCCTGAGCTTGGCTACCTTCCGATCAAAATTGAACGTGTCCAAGGGGGGAAAACCTACCGAATGGTACTCAATGAACTGTCGATGCCTTGATTGGCACCACACCAGGTTATGCATACCCTCATAATCCAGTCACTACAATTTTGTTAAAGAGAGTTCATAGTACTGATTTCAGTTTTCGGCTATTGGTAATTCATCAATTCTCATATCTCGAAAGCTGACATATGCTGGCTTTTGAATCCCCTCGCAGTGGAGGAGATTTCGGCGGCAGTAAATGGTAGCTGGAGATAGAACTAATCCTGCAGAAACAGATTCATAACGTTCTTGAACAAGCCTCCTGGAGCAATGGTAATGGAGGCATTTTGATGATTGATTTCGTGCAGATCGTACTGGGTTATCTCTACCCCAGCCTCCCGATACATCTCAGCGGACAACTTGATATCATCTGACCAGCGGGAGAGAAAATCCTCGCTAGGGGTCACATAGACGATACGCCCCACCTCCTCCTGGATCAGCTTGGAGGCACATCGGGGACAGGGCGGATGGGTGACATAGACGGTGCAACCACTCAAATCCCTTTTTGCAAAAATCATCGCATTCTCTTCGGCATGAATGGTCAGATTGAGCTTGCATGCGCGATCCCCCAGACGCTCCTGCTTATCCTCCACACCAGCAGCAAATCCGTTGTAACCGAGTGAGATGATGCGGTTGCCGTCAGTAATCACAGCGCCAACCTGCGATGAGGGGTCTTTACTCCAAGCAGATATGTAGGAAGCCAGTCCAAGAAATCTCGTATCCCACTTCGTCATTCGGCCTGACTTTCCCCAGCAGAGGCAACCTTAGCCGCAGCCTCTTCCATCATGCTCTTCAGTTCACCATTCTGGTGCATCTCAAGGGTGATATCGCAGCCACCCACCAACTCTCCATCAATGTAGACTTGGGGAAAGGTTGGCCAATCGGCAAAACGTGGCAGATTCTCAAAAATCTCAGGATCGGCCAGTACATTCACATAGGCAAAAGGCACTCCGCAATCCTGTAGTGCGGCAGCAGCCCTGGAGGAGAAACCACACATTGGAAATTGTGGCGTTCCCTTCATGTAGATCACAACCGGATTGCTCTCGACCTGATCTTTGATTCGATCCATTACGTCCATCTTTGCACCTCGAAATAGTCGTTTGTCGTACTTAACTGGAGTCTTATCTGACACTTTTCAAGCACGGATTATTTAGGGAAATTCTAACGCTTTGGCAACTAAGAAAAAACCTCTGATAGAGAGTGCTTACTCACTGCTTATTCCTGCAGCATAGCTTAAAACCCTTAGAAGCACAGGGTAAACGGTTACCTCATTGTCACGAAGCATGACAGACTCTACTACTGAGCAGCCAGGAAGCGGATCACTGATTGCATAGTTGATAACAGATTTCATGGCTTGGGGTATGGTCATTAACGCCTAAATAGATTTGACAAACTTGCTGCCAAGAAGTTAAAAATCGATATCATCGAACTTTCTATATTGCGTTCAATATCTAATAGCCGGATTCTTCTCTGGTTTATCCAACATCGAAACGGGTTGTAACCTCCCAGTGACCGAAGACCAAAACCCCGATTTGACGCGTTGCGTCTCGCTTCTCGAAAGCCATATTGGCTTCAAGCTGGAGACCATCCTCAAACATGCGCTACAAGCCAGGGACAGCTACACGCTCGCCCACTCAGAGCGCGTGGTCTCAATGGCAGAGTGTATCGGTCGCCAACTAGGCCTGAGCGATCATCAGATGGACATACTCTCTTTAGCTGCCGGTTTCCACGACATCGGTAAGATCGGTATTCCAGATCATATCCTGCTGAAGCCAGGTAAGCTCTCTGGGGAAGAGTATGATGGCATTAAGCAACACCCGATCATTGCCTCAAACATGCTCCGCTGCCTGGGTAATCCAATTCTCGATGAAGTTGCGGTCTGTGTGTTGCACCATCATGAGCAGTGGGACGGAAAAGGATACCCTGAACGGCTGAAAGGGGAGCAGATCCCTATCATTTCACGCATTATCTCAGTAGTGGATGCCTACGATGCGATGACCACGACACGCAGCTACCGGCGACAAATTGAGATTGATAAAGCCTTGGAGATTATTACTCAGGAGAGCGGCAGCCAATTCTGTCCAGAGGCTGTCGATGTGCTACTAGAGGTCTGTTCACAGAAGCCCTAGGCAAACCCTCTGCTCGGCGCTGCCCTTTGATGAGGGATGAGCCATTGTTGTCGCCCTGACTATCGTTATATCTAGGTTGCGGCCAGTAAATGCTTTTGTAACCAAAATTCAAACAACGCGATATGCCAGAGCTTACTACCGCGAATCCGTGTGTGGTGCATCTCCGGAGAAGCCATCAACATATCAATATATTTCTGCTGAAAAACCCCACGTTCCCGTGCTGCCTGGGAGTTCAGAATATCACTCATGAACTCCAGAAATTCTCCTCGCACATATTTCAGGGCCGGCATAGGAAAGTAGCCCTTTGGGCGATCAATCACTGAATCGGGAAGGATACCTCTGGCCATGGCTTTCAGTGGATACTTCCCACCGTCCCGCAACTTAAGCTCCGGTGGGCATCGGGCAGCCAGCTCAACCAGATGATGATCAAGAAAGGGCACCCTGGCTTCCAAACCCCAAGCCATGGTCATGTTATCCACACGTTTAACGGGATCATCGACAATCAGCATGGTTTGATCGGTATGCATTACTGCGTCGATCAATGTCTCGCCATTGCTCTCCCGTAACTTACTGGCAATCAGTTCCCGAGTGTAATCACCAGCCCCGTATTGATCAGTAACCATACGTAGATACTCGTCATGATCACGATCAAAGTAGTGCTTTGCAAAACGATCTACAGCTTCACCTTCCCTCTCCTCCATGATGCGTGAGTACCAGAAATAGCCCCCAAACACCTCATCTGCACCCTGTCCGGACTGCACTACCTTGATCTGTTGTGAAACCTGCTCACCCAAAAGGAAGAAAGCCACCGCATCCTGTCCAAACATCGGTTCCGACATATTGTCGACCGCCTCGGGCAGTCGCTTCAACACATCCCCATTCGGCACCAGAAACTTGTGGTGCTGTGTCTGATACATTTCAGCAACGGGATCTGAGTATTCAAACTCATTGCCCTTCTCTTCCGGCTGATCCTCAAATCCAACAGAAAAGGTGCGCAAATCATCTACACCGGCCTCAGCCAGCAGGGCTACCAACAGACTCGAATCAAGCCCGCCGGAAAGCAATACACCAACCGGAACATCAGCAATTTCATTACGTCTGCGTACAGCTTCGCGCAGTTCATCATGGATAGCCTCGAGCCACTCCCCATCGGACATCGGCTGAGCGGGGCGGATAGCGCTGTAGTGCCAATAGCGACGGATATGCTGTTTGCCATTGGCCTCGATCATCATGCTGTGGCCAGGGGAGAGCTTTCTAATCCCTTTAAAAATCGTATGCGGCGCAGGTACAACACCATGCAGGGTAAACTGGTAGTGCAGTGCCACCTGATCCAGGGAGGTATCCACATCGCCTGCTGCAAGCAGCGCCTGGGTATTGGAGGCAAAACGAAAACAGTTACCGCTCTGGCTATAGTAGAGTGGTTTGATACCAAACCTGTCCCTAGCCATGAACAGGCGTTGTCGCTGAGCATCCCAGATTGCAAAGGCGAACATACCAGAGAGACGACCAACACAATCCTCACCCCAGGCGTGATATGCCTTGAGAATGACCTCTGTGTCACCATTGGAGAAGAACTGGTAACCCATACCAATCAGGGTTTCACGCAACTCCTTGTAGTTGTATATGCTGCCATTAAAAACAAGGGTCAGATTGAGCTTTTGATCCACCATCGGCTGGTTGGCATGCACTGAGAGATCGATAATGGATAGCCTGCGATGCCCCATTGCCAAGGATCCATCACTAAAACTGCCCCCATGATCCGGCCCACGCCGCCGGATCTGCTGGTTCATTCGGTCGATTGCTCCCAGATCAGCAGGGGCGCCATCAAACCGTAATTCACCACATAATCCACACATTATTTTTCCCAATTATCCTGTTATCGATTGATTCAAGAGATTGCCCTGGCAAGGTGCCCGATGACGACTGGTAGTCTGTGAACTCACCCTCGGGTTTTCCCATACACCATATCGTAGCACTCGACCTGAGCCGATGGTGCTATCTCATAAGGCATGGCCACCTGAGCACGCTCGAACCGGAGTCGTGTTATCGGGCACCTTAGTCCCATGCGTAAATGACTTCAACATCGGCTTAATATCCCCCAGCCAGGTAGCCATACAGTTGTTAGGGCCTGTTTAAGGTATCATTCCTCCTGACAAGACGACAAAAGGACAGGATAATGTCAAGGATGACAGATAGAGAAAACAGTTCCACTGAGTTAGACCAAGCCAGAGCAATTCTGCAGCATAGCTTCGGCTATCACGATTTCCGTCCACCCCAGGACCAGATCATTCACCATCTGCTGACAGATGGGGACGCCCTTGTGATCATGCCGACCGGTGGTGGTAAATCTCTCTGCTACCAGATTCCATCAATGATCAGATCGGGGGTTGGGATAGTGGTATCACCACTTATTGCCCTAATGAAGGATCAGGTCGATGGATTGACCCAATTGGGCATTCGAGCCGCCTATCTCAACTCAACCCTGACAGCTGAAGAGAGCAGCCGGATAGAGCAGCAACTGCTGGCTGCAGAGATCGATCTGCTCTACGTCGCACCAGAGAGGCTCCTCACACCGCGCATGCTGGATCTGCTGCACCAGAGTCGACTGGCTCTGTTTGCCATCGATGAGGCCCACTGCGTCTCCCAATGGGGTCATGACTTTCGTCCGGAATATATTCAGCTCAGCCAACTGGCAGAACAATTTCCGCAAGTCCCCAGGGTTGCCCTGACAGCAACAGCCGATCTGGCCACTCGACAAGAGATAGCACAACGCCTCTCTCTCGGCAGTGCAAATCAGTTCGTCGTTGGATTCGATCGACCCAATATTCGCTACCAGATCATGGAGAACGATGGAAATAGTCGACAGCGATTATTGAGTTTCATCCAGCTGGAGCATCCAGGAGATGCAGGCATAATCTACTGTCTGTCACGCAAGCGTGTAGACGAAATCTCAAGCTGGCTGCGGACTGAAGGCATTGATGCCCTGCCCTACCATGCGGGCTTGGACAACCAGACACGACAAGCACATCAAAACCGCTTTCTACGTGAAGACGGTGTTGTCATTGTTGCGACCATCGCTTTTGGAATGGGCATAGACAAACCGGATGTGCGATTCGTCGCTCATCTCAACCTGCCCAAAAGTATCGAAGCCTATTACCAGGAGACCGGTCGCGCCGGTCGCGACGGCTTACCTGCCGATGCCTGGATGATCTATGGGCTTCAAGATGTCATTACCCTACGCCAGATGCAGGCAGGTTCTGATGCTGACGAATCCCATAAGCGCGTGGAAAGACATAAACTGGATGCAATGCTGGCCTTGTGCGAAATCACCAGCTGTCGCCGCCAGGCACTGTTGGACTATTTTTCTGACACACTGGAGTCTGCCTGCGGCAACTGTGATACCTGCCTACAACCCCCCCAAACCTGGGATGCAACTGAAGCCGCCCAGAAAGCACTCTCATGCGTGCATAGAACGGGACAGAGATTTGGGGTCAATTACTTAATCGATGTTCTATTGGGTAAAGATAATGACCGCATCAGACGCTTCAATCACAATCAGGTCAGCACCTACGGCATCGGTGCCGAATTCAGTGCTGGTGAGTGGCGGGCTATCTACCGTCAATTAATTGCTCATGGACTACTCGCTGTCGACCTGGAAGGTCATGGCGGACTTCATCTCACAGAAAAAAGCCGACCTGTGCTGCGTGGTGAAAGCAAGCTCTTTTTGCGCAAATTGCGGAAACCAGAAAAACGCAGTGGGCGCAAAACCTCAAAAGATAGTGCCCGTGTAAAAGCAAACCAGAACCTTTGGGAATCCTTGCGCACACTGCGCAAATCCCTGGCAGAAGATCAAGGGGTGCCCGCCTATATGATTTTTCATGATGCCACGCTGATGGAGATGCTGGAAAAGCACCCACGGACTTTGCAGCAGCTTGCCCAGATCTCAGGTGTTGGTGAGCGCAAACTGGAAGCCTATGGCGATCAGTTTCTCAGCTGCCTGAACAACTTCGACGAGCTATCGACTGACAGTGGATTCGATACAGTATCAGAAACTGTAATGCTACTGAAAAAAGGAGAGGCCATAGAAGCCATTGCCGATCAGCGTAGCCTGACGCTGACAACAGTCTATAATCATTTGGCAACAGCAATTGAAAGCCGTGGTTTGCCACTGGCGCAGGTATCAACCCTCTCCAGTGAGCAACTAAAGGCAATACGTTTCGCCTTTGAACAATTTGCTGATGATGGTAAATTGAAACCGGTCTACGAAGCACTTGAGGGAGTATATGATTATGGTTTGCTTCGCTGTATACAAGCCGCATTGAATGTTGAAGCATCTATAGCAACCCCTGAGTAACTCATTCTGCTCAGTTAAAGAGAGGAAATGCATCTATTAGCCAGCTATGGTGAAGACCATTAACGGGGTTGGCGACAAATTTTAAGTCCATACCCTGCTCAGTGCTTTCTTTACAGAACAGTTTCTAAAACAATTACTTAGATCCATTCTAAAATGTGCGATTTAGTATCCCAAAAAACCAAACCAGTTCTCATTTTTTCAGATTCAATGACACTAAATATTTGAATCGATTACAGTCAGCGACAGACATACAACAAATCGACTTGGAAACACCATGGATCCCAAAAGCCTTGTAAACAATTTAGACCACCTTGTCTCTTTGCCAGATGTCTGTATCAAGGTAAATCAATTATTGGGAACAGGAGACTATTCGGCCCCCGAAGTGGCAGATATAGTCATTCAGGATACCGACATATCTGCGCGTATTCTCCGCCTGGTCAATAGCCCTGCATTTGGTCAACGCTCAAAGATAGAAACATTATCGCGAGCAGTGACGCTGATGGGTGCAGATGAGCTGCGCAATCTGGTGTTGGCTACTGCTGCCCAAAGTACCTTCGTTGGCATCCCTGAAGAGATGGTCAATATGGCGGATTTCTGGAGCCACTCGGTAACCACCGGGGTAATGGCGAAAATCCTGGCTGAACGTTGTAATGTTCTGCACAGCGAAAGACTCCTTGTGATGGGTGTGTTGCATGACATCGGCCGACTGGTGATCTACTTGTCACTACCGAATGAGTCAAGGGATATTCTTCATATCACCGGTGGAGATAACTGGATTCTGCCGCAGACTGAACAAGAGATACTTGGCTTCACCCACCTTGATGTCGGTGCGGAATTGATGCGCTCCTGGCAACTCCCAGAGAGTTTCATTGAAGTAGCGGGATATCACAATGCACCTGAAAACGCAGTTGAAAACCCTATAGAGGTCTCACTCATCCATATTGCAAAAGCAGTTGCCAACGGCCATATGGTTGGACTCTCGGTGGATGAGATGCTCTGGGCCATTGCCCCCACAGCCTGGGAGACCACAGGCCTCAGCGCAGATACGGTTGCCTCCCTGGTAGAAGAGATGGTTGCCAAGAGTGAAGAGACCATGGGTCTGATTCTTGCGCCAGCAAAGCGTATGCAGGCTTAAGGGCACCTCTATTAACTGCTTGTGCCCTCTGGTTTTACGACCCGTAGAGCGCGACCTGAAGCATGCATCTGCTGCGTTGTGATGCTTGAGAAGGGTACGCCACTCCCGGCTACGTGCGCCTTGCTTTAGCGCGATTACAGAACTCTGACTGTTAGCGCATTTCTCCGCACTATCCACCAAACAGAGGTTCTCCAAACTTCGGGTTACAGTTTCGCTGCTTTCTGCCGTTCTGTTCAATGTAAACACCATCATCCAGACGTGCTTTACTATTGGAGTGCTATATTAATAAATCACGGCTCTCTCTTTTCTGCAATTCAAACAGATATAGGGCGTTTCTTTGTTTTTCAAACCGGGACTTCTTGAAAACAGACTCTACTTGGTAGTCGATGACTTCGGCGACATGCGCAGCATGATGAAAAACATGCTGATGGCTTGTGGGGTCAGAGAAATCACCCTCGCCAGAAATGGCGCCGAAGCCATCGAACAGATGGAAGAGAAACGTTTCGATGTAGTGCTGTGTGACTATAACCTGGGGCCAGGCAGAGATGGCCAGCAAGTTCTTGAAGAGGCCAAACATCGACAGCTGTTTGGTCTAGGGTGCGTCTTCGTTATGGTCACCGCGGAAAATACTCGGGAGATGGTGATGGGTGCTGTGGAGTATGAACCTGACTCCTATTTGACCAAGCCCTTCAACAAAGATCTCCTCAAGACAAGACTGGAAAAACTTATTGCCAGAAGAGAGAACCTATTGCCAGTGGAAAAGGCAATGGAGAAACGTGACTTATCCCTGGCTCTACGTATCCTGGATGAAAAAATCGACACCAAACCTTCCAATATCAATGAACTGAGAAAAATCAAAGGAGAGGTTCTACTCAACAGCGGAAAGATACGCCAGGCTCAAGAGGTTTACGAAGAAGTTCTGGCAATCCGAGACCTGGCCTGGGCACGTCTTGGCCTGGGAAAGTGTCTCTATCAGGCTCAAAAATATGACATTTCCCTGACACAGTTTCAACAACTCATATCACAAAACCCGAATTTCACGCCTGCATACGATTGGCTGGCCAAGTGCCATAAAAGCCTGAAGCAATATTCTGAAGCTCAGGAAGTTCTCAAAAGCGCGGTGAAAATCTCTCCTAAAGCAGTTCTCAGACAACAGATGCTGGGTGAGATTGCGCTACTGAACCAGGATGATCAGACAGCAGAGTCGGCTTTCTCGAATGCCGTAAAACATGGCCGGCACTCAGTCTATAAAAACCCATCTAACTATGCCAACCTGGCTAAGGTGGCTAGCAAAACTCAAACTGGGGCTGCTGCTGGTCTGGACGTCATCAAACAGATGAAACGTGACTTCAAGAAGGACGCCAAGGCCGATCTCTATAGAGCCTCTACTGAGAGCCTTGTGCATCAGGCCATGGGGAATGATGAACTTGCAAAGGCCTCCCTGGAGGAAGCCATTGCTATCCACGAAACCCTTGATCAAAGTAACTCCACAGACTGCGCCATTGAACTGGCAAAGACCTATAGCCATTTTGGTATGGAGGATAAGAGTATCGAACTGTTAAAGGACACAGTTCTCAACGACCATACAAATCAGACCCTGGTGGATGAAGTCAAGCTGACCATGGCTTCTCTTAACATGGATGAACAGACATTGGACTCTGTTGAAACCATACGTAAAGAGGTAGCCTCCCTGAACAGCAAAGGTGTTGAATTGGCCAGAAATGGCCAACTGGAGGAAGCCGCAGAATTATTAAAAGAGACCTCAACCCGAATGCCATCCAACAAGACGGTCAATCTAAATATCGCACTGGTGTTGCTGATGAGTATGGAGCGACATGGATCAAGCAGTGAAAGGATAGATGATATTAAGAGTTACCTTGCAAGGGTTGCAAGGAGCGACTCTGACAATCCTACACTACAAAAACTCTATAACAGGCTTAAAACTTCGATGACTAAAGCACCAAATTAGTTATCAGCCTGCGGCAAACACAAGAGATATGACATGAATTTTTCGGACATACTGGCATCACTCATACACGATATGAAAAACTCACTGGGCATGGTGATCAACACACTGGATGAGCTTGCTGAAGAGGAGAAGAATCATGAAAACCCAAAATTCCTCACCCTGCAACACGAATCAAAGCGACTCAACAACAACCTGATTGCCTTACTCTCACTCTACAAAATAGATAATGGACAACTCTCTGCAAATATAGAAGAGATAGATATTGAGGAGTTTCTGCACGAGATCACTGTAGACAATCAAACCATCGCAAACACCAAAGGTGTGACGATAAACTTTGAATCTGAGGATGGCTTGGTTGGCTATTTCGACGAATGGTTAATTCGTGGCGTTATTAACAGCCTGATTGGAAATGGCTTGCGTTACACTCAAAGTCAAATCGTTATCCACGCCGAAATGGTTGAGGAGTATCTTGTTCTGAGTATCGATGATGATGGCGATGGATTTCCACAAAGCATGATCGACGCCCAAACAGCATTCAATAATAAAAAAATGAGTGAAGGCCAGACACAGCTGGGGATCTATTTTGCTTCGATGGTTGCGGGTATACACAAGAATAATGAAAAAGAGGGATTCGTCAAACTTTCCAATAACCAGCATCTGAGTGGTGGATGTTTTTCAATTTGGCTGCCTTGACTGCAACCAGGTACAACCCTACTGCGTTGTAGATTTTCCCCACCCCCCACCACCAGGGGTTTCAATAGTCAGTAGATCACCGGTATCTGCTATCAGACTCACCTTGCCACCAATAACTGATTCATTGTGCCTGTTCACGCCACGGCCTCCTGAACCGCCACCGGATATACCCCAAGGAGCGTGACTGCGACGCTCGGTCAGTAGCGTTATCTGGGTTGGTGCTAAAAATCGAAAGCTGCGAATCAAGCCTTCACCACCTTTGCGGATGCCCTCACCCCCCGAATTTTTACGTAACGCATAGCGTTCGATACGTAGTGGAAAACGGCTCTCTATAACTTCGATAGGGGTGTTGAGTGTATTGGTCATATGGGTCTGCACCCCATCTATGCCACCCCCCTGTCTGCCAGCTCCCATACCGCCACCAATGGTCTCATAGTAGTCCCAGCGAAGAGCCTCATCATCACTGCCCATAGCAAGATTGTTCATACTGCCTTGACTCGCTGCAGGTATATCATCCGGCATAACCTGTGCCAGTGCCCCTAGCACCGCATCCACAATGCGGCTGCTGGTCTCAACATTTCCTGCGGCAACCGCTGCCGGCCGTCGGGCATTGAGAAGAGAACCTTCCGGCACAATCAACTCAATTCGCCTGAAACTCCCAGCACATGCTGGCGTCTGGGCAGGCATCAGACAACGAAAAGCGTAATAGACTGCAGCTGCCGCCACCGACATCGGAGCGTTTATATTCCCCTCTACCTGCATCGCAGAACCTGTAAAATCAACCACCAGCCTCTGCTGTTCTACAACCAACCTGACCCGGATCGGGATATCCCGGTTACCCTGACCATCATCGTCCATCAGATCCTCAAAACAGTACTCACCCAAGGGTATACGTTTCAAAGCTTCACCAGCCAAACGTTCAGCATAGCCATTGAGTGCTACCAGACCTTGCAGAAACCCCTCACGTCGCCACGCTTTAACCAGCCCATCCAAGCGCTTCAAACCACTCCGATTCGCACTGATTTGAGCAGCAAAGTCCCCTCTCGACTCAACAGGATTACGATTATCTGAGGTAATCTGATTTAAGTAGTGTTCATCCAGTTCACCCAGCTTGAACAGTTTGCCGGGTGGAATAATTCTCCCCTCTTGTTCGAGAGAGTTCGAGATCGGCATAGATCCCGGAGAATCGGAGCCAATATCCGCATGGTGAGCCCGGTTAACAACGAAAGCGGTCAATTGATTATCACAATAGAGCGGAGCGATAAGGGTAACATCCGGCAGATGGGTGCCCCCCATAAAGGGGTCGTTGAGCACCACCATATCCCCTTCATGCCAATCAATTCGAGAGACTATATCCGCCATGGCAAAAGCCATACTGCCAAGGTGGACAGGAATATGTGCTGCCTGAGCACAGAGTTCACCTGCCGCGTCGAACACTGCACAGGAGAAGTCGAGTCGATCGCGAATATTCGGGGAAAAAGCTGCATTACGCAGCACCGCTCCCATTTCGTCGCAAACGGCCTCCAGGCGTGAGGAAAATATGCTCAGTTCTATCGGATCCATGGATTCATCAATCAGTCAATCGAAAGTGGTATCATTCTCCCTCACAACGAACCCAGTTGCATCCCCGCCATAGCATGGATAGAATAGCCGACCATTCTACTTGGTTTTTATAAACTCCCCACCCAGGTTGACGGGGATAGTACAGAATTCGATAAAGTAACAACAAAGGAGTATTAACTCATGGCTCATGAACTACCTGCACTGCCCTATGCAATTGATGCCTTGGAACCCGTGATCTCTAAAGAGACACTGGAATATCACCATGGCAAACATCACAACACCTATGTCACCAATTTAAACAACCTGATTCCTGGTACGGAATTCGAGAGTGCCAGCCTGGAAGATATCATCATGAAGTCTTCAGGTGGTGTATTCAACAACGCTGCTCAGATTTGGAATCACACCTTCTACTGGAACTGCCTCAGCAGCCCAAGTGATGACAAAGCGCCAAGTGGTGCTCTGGCAGATGCCATCAACAGCACCTTTGGCTCCTTTGACGAGTTCAAAAAACAGTTCGCAACTTCAGGCGCAACCAATTTCGGTTCTGGCTGGACCTGGCTGGTACAGAACGAAGATGGCTCTCTGGAGATCTTCAATACTTCCAATGCCGGCTCTCCAATGACCTCCGGTAAAAAGGCGCTGCTGACAGCAGACGTTTGGGAGCACGCTTACTACATTGACTATCGTAACGCACGTCCTGCCTATTTAGAGGCCTTCTGGAAAGTAGTCAATTGGGATTTCGTTGCAAGCAATATGAGCTAAATTCTCCACTCCCGGCGCATGCCAGGAATCCTGGAGTACAGACACCATCATCCCGGCGCATGCCGGGATGATGGTGGTGCTGGGATTAGGTAGCAGTACTTATGCATTCATCTCTCGCACCAATTCTCGGAGCCGTGTTTTCGTGATATCGCAATTCCGTTACTCAGCCGTAGTCTATATCCTCTCGAACTAAATCCAATCCATATTCAACACAGCTCATTTCTTAAAAGTGTCATCTGAATGGCATCAACACGAAATAGGTTCCTTCTATTGTTGCACATCGGAACTCTGAGTTTCCGAAATAAAAGTGTAAGAATAATCTGAGGAATCGAGTATGCGACTTAATAAAAAATTCCAGGCAGTGCTATTCATCACCATAGCAATGTTAACCGTTAGTAGTTGTTTTGGCGGTAATTACAGAGACCAGAACGATGATGATAATCGATATGAAAAGGTTAGAATGAACATTGAGCTAGGCCCCCGTCCATTCTATCTGGTCGACAATATGGATGAGAGCCCGCTGAAACAAGAACTTCAGGAATGCAATAAGAAAAAATTTAAAAAGAGTGACTTCTCCATTGGACACCGTGGTGCTGCAATGCAGTTCCCTGAACATACAATGGAATCTTATGTCGCCGCAGCTCGTATGGGTGCCGGCATTGTCGAATGCGATGTAACTTTCACCAAAGATCGTGAACTGGTTTGCCGTCACTCTCAATGCGATCTGCACACAACCACCAATATTCTTGCCACACCTTTGGCGGCGAAGTGTTCAGAACCATTCGTGCCCGCAGTGATAGACCCCACTACCGGTGAAGTCATCACACCAGCCTCTGCCCGCTGCTGCACCAGTGATATTACACTGGCTGAGTTCAAGACCCTGAAAGGCAAAATGGATGCTGGCAACTCAGCTGCCACAACAGTAGAAGAGTATCTAGATGCCACACCCAGCTGGCGTACAGATCTCTACACCGCTGTCGGCACCCTGATGACCCACGCTGAAAGTATCGAACTATTCCAACAATTAGGCACAAAAATGACTCCAGAATTGAAGTCTCCAAGTGTTGAGATGCCGTTCGAGGGTGACTATACCCAGCAGGATTATGCACAACAGATGATTAATGAATATAAGGCTGCCGGCGTAAAACCGAAGAGTGTTTTTGCGCAATCCTTCAATCTGGATGACATACTCTACTGGATCGAGAATGAGCCTCGCTTTGGTAAACAGGCTGTTTATCTGGATGGCAGCGACAATCCTCAAGAGGCGACAGCCACTATCGATATGATGCCTGACCTTGCCGCACAAGGTGTTCAATATCTGGCACCTGCAATGTGGGCATTGGTAACCGAAGCACAGGGCAAAATCGTACCTTCTGAGTATGCGATCGCCGCTAAGGCTAACGGCATCGATCTGATCACCTGGACTCTGGAACGTTCAGGCCTGTTGGCCAATGGTGGTGGCTGGTACTATCAAAGCATCACAGATGTAACCAACAATGATGGCGATATGTTGGAGTTGCTGGATGTACTCGCACAAGACGTAGGCATTAAGGGAATCTTCTCTGACTGGCCTGCTACAGTCACTTTCTACGCCAATTGCAAAGGCTTGTAAACGCGCTTTGCAAAACAACACAACCTCAAGGATGAGGTTGTCTATCTCAATCCACTTCCATCACTTTGATCAAATTGGTGCCACCCTCGGTTTGCGTCGACCCGCTGGTAGCAATAGCGATATCCCCAACATATAAAAGCCCGCGCTTTTTAGCCTGCTCTATACAGAATACGATCTTATCCTCATCTGCACGACCCAGCGGATCAACAATTGGAATCACGCCCCAATTCATACACAACCGACGAGTCACTCTCGCGGAATGGGTCACAGCAAGAATCGGGCACTCCGGTCTATGTTTTGAGATCAGTCGTGAAGTAAAACCACTTTCGGTCAGACTGATAATTGCCGCAGCATGCAGTTGATCCGCCATACTGACCGCTGAGTGGCTGACCGCTTCAGTAACCACATTGGAGGTATGGGGCAGGATATGTTGTAGATATCCATACTCACGCAGTGATGCCTCTGTACGTATCGCCAGCATCTCCATGGTTCTTACTGATTCCACAGGATACTCCCCCATTGCAGTCTCTCCAGAGAGCATGATTGCAGAGGAGCCATCCAAAATTGCATTCGCCACATCACTGGCTTCAGCCCGGGTAGGCTTGGGATTTTTCTCCATCGAGGCAAGCATCTGAGTCGCGGTAATAACTGGCTTACCATTACTCACTGTAATACGAATGATCTTTTTCTGCATACTCGGCACATCGGCCAAAGGCAACTCAACCCCCATATCCCCCCGAGCAACCATAATGCCGTCAGCAGACAACACAATCGATTCGAGATTATCAATGCCGGCGCGATTTTCAATCTTGGCAATGATCGGTATATCACTCCCCTTGTCTGACAAAATCTCTCGCATTCGCTCGATTTCAGATGCCTCTTGAATGAATGATGCCGCGATATAGTCCACATCATTCTCTGCAGCGAAAGAGAGCTCCTGGAGAATATCATCACGCTGCTCTGTCTCCACTGCGGTCATTGAGAGCTGGGTATTGGGCAGATTGACGCCTTTATTCTCTTTCAGAATCCCTCCAAGCACGACCTCGCATTGAATCTCTGTATCCATCACAGATACCACCTTCAACTCCATAGCACCGTCGTCCAGTAACACCACCTCCCCTGCAGCAACCTCTTGAGTCAGTCTCTGGTAGGTAATGGAAACACCCTGTTCATCACCCACTCGCTGATCTGTGTAGAGAGAAAAACTGGCCCCCGACTTTAATTCAACAAAACCCTGTTGAATCCCCCCGGTACGTATCTCAACACCCCGGGTATCTATCATGATGGCAACTGGAATGTTGAGATTTTCAGAAGCCTGCCTGATGCGAGAGATACGCATTTTATGCTCTTGATAGCTGCCATGTGAGAGGTTCAGCCTCGCGACACTCATACCTGCGCGGATCATCTGTTCCAAGATCTCCACGGAATCTGACGCTGGCCCGATGGTGGCAACAATCTTGGTTTTACGAATGGCAAGGGTGGACATGGCAATATCCTTGTTTTTTTGTCAATCCGACCATTGTGACTCACACCACTGATATTGACTAGCCGTTTAGAAACAGCCTGCAAACAGTCGAGCTAAACCGGTCAATGCAGAACTTGTATCCTCGCCGGGGCCCTGTCCCAGCATAAGGTGCAACAAGCTTACTGTTAAACCCCACAACCAAATAGATATTGAATGGAAAAAACTGAAGCAGCTCTAAAAGTGGTTCTAAAAAAAGCAGTTCAATAACCAGACACCCTCTATAACCAGAGCGCGCTACTACACCCAGCTTTCAATGGTTTTCTTGATGGCAGGCAGACTGCTTCCGACTCACTTTTGAATCTTTTATATGCCTTGTGTGCTTTCCTGGCAAAAACTCGATGGGTTCTCTTGGAGGGATGAATACCATCCCAGAAAAAATAGGTGTTTGGTTTTTTACAAGCAGCAGGTTCCTTATCAGGCATGACACAGGAATCGTGAACATTCAGAAAACCATACTCCTCAGGAGTGGTTATTATCTCCCTGGTAATTTCATAAAGGTCCATGGTTATGATTTCAAGACCAGGTGAACTCTGCCCCAATGTATCCAAAAGGCCATCTAGTTCGGAGTTGAATTGCGCTGAGAGAATAGATGCACCCATCGCAGTACCAGGTGAAACCAGATCCAGCCTTCGGATTGCCGGAGTCAATGAGAGATCAGGTACATTTGCAACCATCACTCTCTTTGCACCAGCGCTGTGGAGTGCAATAACAGCATCTGAAATTGCACTGAGTGCAGTAGCAACAATCTCTGCACTGATCAGTCCGCTGCTATCCAGAGAGAGTGCAGCCACCGCATCCCTCAGGTCATTCCCACCAAGCGCCACAACATAGAGCGATTGCTCAGAAGCCTGCCCTTGTGCATCTGAAAAAAATGCAGCAAGTTGAGTTGCCAAATTAATATTCTGCCCATAATCCCTGGCTCTGGCACCACCAACTGCATAGTTGGTCTTCTTCAACTTACCTCTATTCTGCCCATCAAATGCCGGCCCAGCACTCTCTTTTAAATCAAGTTTCGCAGCAAATCGCTCCACCCAAGTCTCACCATTACTGAAATGGTGTCCACCTCGCGCATAGGGGGCTCCGGGTATAAGAAACTCATCCAAACTACTGTAGGGCGGTTTAATACTGACACCGCTAAGAGAGAAGGCATTGCCCGGATCTGACAAACTGTCACCAAAAACCACGACCCGGTCGAATTCTTTATCGGCAAAAGCCAGGCCGGGACCCAGCAACAGGATAAAGAAAACCAGGCACAGCAGCGCTGCTGTAGTGTTCTGTCTAATCATCTGCAGACCCCAATTGATAACGGCTCTTCCCTGTCACTTCACCGAAGTGATAACTCTCCTAGCGACATTTCTTCATGAATAGAGGCTTCGATTACAATATTGATCGAGTGTTCCCTTGAATTGCTAAGCCGACAGAGCCGTAGTGGCGAATGACTACAGAGTATAAACAAAAATGGTTCTGAAAAATCGAACCAACAACACCATTTTTAACACTTGCTCAGCCACCTCCCCGTCTAAAACAGAGCTCAAATCGTTTCAGAAACAGTGCTTTTTCCTCAACCGAGGCAGCGTGAAAGATAAAGTCGACTTGAGTTCTTGGCATTGAAAGCGCACCTATACTGAAAGCGTTTTCACTCCCCAGACGTATCTCCACAGAGAAGGATTCTGAGTGTAGAAAAATCGCTCTTCCCTGCTCTTCTTCCTGCAGCATATAGTGGCGTTTCAGTGGGGCTAAACTGCGTGAAAATTCACGGCGGGTAATCGACATCAGGCGGGACTCCTGCAACTTTTGCACAGTCCCTCTTATCCGCCAGCTACTGGTGGCCAAAGCGCAATACTGTCCCCGTCATTCAGGGCTTTTGTTGTACGCTGTGAGGGTGGCACGAAGACACCATTGCATACCACCAGGTGGGCCTGCTCTCTAGGCACCTGATACTTGTCCATCAGATCGTAGACCGTTGCTCCCGCAGGCATCCTGACCAACACACTGTGATCCTTGGCGCCTGCCGGCAGGAAGCTCATCAAACTGGCGAACAACTTAAACTCCACTTCTATCAAGGTGATACCACACAACCGATATAGGCTTCCATCAACCTGGAGGGATCTATCATCAAACGTTGCTTCCATATTCCCAAGGGTACCCGGCTACGAATCAATCCACGTAATACACCGATATGCTGCGTATGACCCAGACTGCTGGCGCCAACCAGATATTCACCATCAAATTCAAGGCGTAGATAGCGGTAGCTGGATCGATCCAACACTACTGCCTGTTCACCGTTATCGACCCCCATCCATTGACCGAATGAGGAGGAGATCAAGCCCAAGGTATCGAGTACATTCATATTCAGGCTGCCATGGTGCTCAACAGCTGTTGTAGCGGTCATGTTAATCGCAGCGAGCCGCCCATGCTCCACTGAAGTGGGTTGAATTGCCTGTACCTCATCCAATCCACTGGAGAAATCCAGGCCTTGGGCCACATCCCCGGCAGCATAGATATCAGGATGGTTGGTTTGGAAGTGTGAATTGACCACGATACCCTGCTTCGTCTCTACACCAGACCCTTCCAGAAAATCTGTATTGGCGCGTACCCCCATCGCGGTAATCACTAATCCTGCTGCGATTTTTTCTCCATTTTCCAGATCCACGAGCAGCTGATCATCCTGTTTCTCTATTTCGGTTACCCCAGTGCCGGTAATCACCTCGACACCTTTATCTTCACACCAACTTCTCAACAGGTCGCTGGCAACTTCATCCATCATCCTGGCCACCATTCGCGGCGCCTTCTCAACCACAGTCAGACGCACCCGTCTCATCACCAGTGCTTCAAGGATAATACAACCAATAAACCCGGCTCCGACCAGTACCACTGACGTATCTGGCTTGGCGCCTTCGACAATGGCCCTGGCATCCGCCATGGTCCAACAGTTGTGTACCCCGGGCAGATCTATACCCGGTATCGGTGGCTTGAATGGTGTTGCTCCGGTGGCAATCAACATTCTGTCATAATCGAGGCTTGAACCATCGGCCAACGTTATACGTTTGTTGTTTGCATCAACCTGGGTAACAGGGCCTTCCACCAGATCAATCTTTCGTTCAGCGTAATGGCTATCGCTTTGGCGTAAATAGGTGCCATGTTCTTTGATTTTTTCAACCAGCAGATAGGGAATCGCCATGCGTGAATAGGGGGGTTCATGTTCACCCCCAATCAACGTTATGCGACCCAGGGGATCTTGTTCGCGCAATGTATCACAGGCTGTAACACCTGCCGGCCCCGCGCCGACTACCACATAGTGCATTATCACTACCTCCAAATGGCTCTGCCCATAGTGGGGCAGAACCTATCAGCAGAATGATCAGATACTTCCCAGACCAAGACGCTTTCGTGTTGCATCGGTTGGTACACCCTCAGCACTCCACCCCCGCAGCTCATAGTATTCAGGCAGCATCTGATCCAGATCGTTGACTCGGCCTTTTGCCGGCCCAACATTCGCTGCTTCCTTCAATAGCCGCTTGGGAAGCGTATCGTCTGCAGCCGTGAGACCAGCCTTGAGGTTGAATTCACGCTCCATATTCCAGACACGTTCACCCAACTCCAACATGCGTTCCGCTGTCCAATCGCCTTCACAGGCGCCATCCACTTGCGGAGCAATATCCTCAAGTGACCAGGCAAAGGTGGTAAACAGACAGAGTCCGCTTGAGTCAACTGCAGCTGTCGCGTCCTGAAAGGCCTTCACCAGACCTGCTTTGCCTTCTGTTGCCAGAGGATCAGTCTTCTCAGGGATACCCAACACCTCAGAAGCTACGGTGTAACCCCGAAGATGACATGCCCCGCGATTGGAGGTGGCATAGGCCAGCCCCATACCCTGGATACCACGGGGATCGTAGGCCGGGAACTCCTGACCCTTAACCGTCATGGAGAGATCCGGATGTCCATACTTCTCACACATACGCTTCGATCCCAAACCAAGATCCTTACCAAAGCCCTCTCCACTGACCAATGCCTCAACCGCCCAAACCAGACTCTCAGCAGAACCAAACTTAAGTTCATGGCCGCCGGTTTCGGCACTGGTTATTGCGCCTATCTTGAAAAGCTCCATTGCAGCAGCAAGGGTTGAGCCGAAGGAGATTGGATCAAAGCCATCTTCGTTACAGAGAAAATTGACGTATGTCAGGGCATCCAGATCATCGACACCAGTATCTGGCCCCAGCGCCCAGGCCGCCTCATACTCCAAGCCACCTGAATTACCCCAATATTGCGGCTTATTCTCCACCGAGAAGTGACCTTTATCGATGGTTGAGATCCGCCCGCAGGCTATGGTACATCCGAAACAGCCCGCATTGGTGGTGAGATTGGGCTTACCATCACTGGCTCGTTTCTCATGCATCGCTTCACCCGATACATTTTGTGCACCCTCGAATTGAACCTCACTCATATTCCGGGTTGGCAGAGCACCCATCTCATTGATTACATTCATCAGCACCTGGGTACCGTAAGTGGGAAGACCCTGCCCGGTAACCGCATTTTCAGCAAGAACCTGCTTGCCGGCGCCAACCGCCTGCATGAACTTTGCGGGATCTTTGATATTGCCCACACCAAGCGTACCGCGTACTGCAACCGCTTTAAGATTCTTGGACGCCATCACCGTACCAACCCCGGAACGGCCAGCAGCACGATGCATATCGTTCACCACCGCTGCGTAGAGACAACCCGCTTCAGCTGAGCGACCGACAGCTGCAATGCGCAGCATCGGGTCTTGGTGGTGTGTATGCAACCACTCATCAGTTTCCCAAACACTGGTTCCCCAAATCTCATCAGCAGGAAGCAGTTGCGCCTTGTCGTTAACCAGATAGAGATAGACCGGTTTCGGGGAACGACCTTCAAAGATAATCATATCCCATCCGGCATTGTGCAGTTCGGCGCCAATGAAACCACCTGAGTTGGAACAGGCGATACAGTTCGTAAGCGGACCCTTGGTAACCACCGAGTATCTGCCTCCGGTGGCGGCCATGGTTCCGGTTAGAGGGCCCGTCGTCATAATCATCTTGTTTTCCGGACTGAGCGGATCAACTTTCGGGTCGATCTCTTCTACCAGGTATTTGCTCGCCAATCCGCGCTGACCCAAATATTCCTGAGCCCATTCCATGTTGAGCGCTTCCACAACACAGCTGCCTTGCGTGAGGTTAACCCGTAATATTTTGCCTGACCATGCCATATAACTAACCCCCTCGGTTACGCTGTAGCTGAATTGCCAGCATCAGTTTTGCCTGCCCATTGACGCATTTTTTCAAATCCGGTCTGATCCGCATCCACATAGGTAATTGCGGCTGTAGGACACGCCTTGGCGCACGCCGGATCACCACCGCAAAGATCACATTTGATGACTTTACCCGTAGTGGCGCTGTAGTTGACCGTACCGAAAGGACAGGAAATGGTGCAGACTTTGCAACCGACACATAGCGAGTCACTTACGACTTTAGCGCCGGTGTTTATATCCAGGGTGATTGCATCGACCGGACAAGCCTGCATACACCAGGCCTCAGCACATTGAGTGCAGGTATAGGGTACAAAACGCCCTTCATGATGAAAGGTAAAGACGCGTATTCTCGATTTTGAGGGATTGAATATCCCCTCATTTTCGTAGGAACAGGCCATCTCACATTGAACACACCCTGTGCATTTATCCGCGTCAATTAGCAGGGATCTCTGCATGCTTTTATTCTCCTTCCCTCATGAGATACCTGACTGCAGCAGGCATAACATTTCAGGTTGAATCTTTATTGCAAGACAAACAGCCACCGATTATCTTGCCGATTGGTGTTAATTACAGCGGCCCACAAATCTCTTGCATGCACACTGTCTCGAATTGGTATTGAAATAAAAAAATGCTCACACACTGCTGATTGGGTAATGATGTTTTTCTCTACATTTTCAGGCAGGTGTAAAGCCAAGACTAGTAGGGAAAATTTTATTCTACAAATATTTTCAGAGCACTTGTTTTGCGCGTCACTTGTGAAGAAAAATAGTGACAAATAGTAACCATAAAGCCTATCTGAATGACAAAATGTCACGATTATGGAGGTTTTTTGAAGAAGCCATGAGGAGCAGACTGATGTGAGAAGAAGCTACTGGTTTTAGCTCTTCCACTACCGTTTGGCGATATCAAATAACGATAAAAACAGCATCGACCCCAACTGACTATCTGACATCAAGAGAGCAGTTATAAAGAAAGGCACCAGCAGATGAATATCGGCTCATCTTGCACGTAACAATGAGATAAAAGCCTCTGCTGCGTCATTATTCAGATTAGAACGAGTTCGAGCGATCCACAACGTCCGTTTAAGTCGCAATCCCTGGATCTTTATGTGGTAGAGAGATCCATCTCCAAGGCCATCATCTACAGCAAACCTGGGAAGAAAACTGACATATCGTCCATGCTGTAGCATCTCTACGATCGTATCAGTTGAACCGACCTCCATCTTCACAGCCAGTGAACCGACACCGATACCCATAAGTGCTTTATCCAGGGTTATTCGCATCGAAGAGCGAGCCTCTCTAAGCACATATTGCTGTTTTTCCAGTTCGGTTACAGGCAACAAACCACAATCCCATAGAGGATGCCCAGGGCCGCACACCAGGACCAATTCATCATCCAGCCATTTCTGAACCAGTATCTCCGGGTGATCCGGCGCTTGCTCAAGTAGTGCAAGATCAGACAACCCAGTAGCCAGACGTCGCTGAATACGCCTGGAATATCCCATTCGGCTCTGGATAGTGAATTGAGGATATTGCTCAGCAAAACTGATTAGCAGATCGGGCAGAATGTGTTCACCAATGGAAAAGTTAACTTCGAGACGAAGCCTGTTCCGCCCGAAAGAGAGGGAATCGAGATCATCTACCAATGAAGCCTGGTGATCGAGCACCAGACAAGCATAGGCATAGACCCTTTTTCCTGCGTCGGTAAGCTCGAGATGTCGACCCTCCCGTTGCATCAATGTCACCCCGTAACAAGTATCCAAACTACGCAACCGTTTAGTTACAGCGGGCTGTCCGACATTAAGCACCTGAGCCGCGGGTGAGACACCACCACGCTCAACCACCTCTTTGAGGGTTGCAAGACTGTTCATGTCAGGCAGGCTTCTATATTCCATATAGGAATATTAGTACATTTTTATTTATTTGAACATAAGGCCGAAATAAGGCAATATGCGCCGTCTTTCGCTGGCTGTAATTGCGAACAGGCCTGCCTCTAAATTTCAATGTAGTGCAGCTTCATTTCCAAGCAGGAATGATCAGACCCCTTGCAATACGACAGCAAGCGGTTTGTTTTATGCCTTTTCCAGCCCGACACATCAGAGCAACCTCATGGAGAATGACGAGTGAATGCAGTACCGAGTACACCACAGATAACGCCAGAAAGGAGCCGTTTATCTAACAAGCAGCTGATCGCCGGAGCACTATTTCTAGTGGTTGCGCTGTTCCTTGCGAACTTGGTACCAACTATCGAAATTGCCTGGGTCAGTGTGATCCTGATGTTGACCATCTACCTGTTTGCCTTCGAAGTGGTTGCCGTGGATGTGGCTGCCGCGAGTATCATGGTACTACTCGGTCTCTCAAGTCTGTTAGCGCCATTTATGGGTCTTGAACAGGGCTTGGTAGACAACCAGCATCTATTTGACGGCTTCTCATCCAACGCCGTGATCTCAATCATTGCGGTAATGATCATCGGTGCCGGTCTCGACAAAACCGGCATTATGGGTAGTGTTGCCGCCTTCATTCTGAAGGTTGGCGGTACGACAGAAGGCCGGATTATTCCCATTATTTCCGCAACCGTTGGATTCATATCTTCCTTCATGCAGAACGTCGGTGCTGCGGCGCTGTTTCTACCCGTGGTATCACGCATCTCCGCTCGTTCCGGTCTACCCATGTCACGCCTGCTGATGCCTATGGGCTTCACCGCAATACTCGGCGGCACCATGACCATGGTTGGTTCAAGCCCACTAATCCTGCTGAATGACCTGATTCTGACATCTAATAAAGCGCTTCCTGCCGAGCAGCAGATGGAGACATGGGGCCTCTTCTCCGTCACTCCGATCGGGGTTGCCCTGATCCTCACCGGCATCCTCTACTTCGTTATAGCCGGCCGCTTTGTCTTACCAAAGACCAAGAGTGAAAGCAGCACCAGCGGAACAGATCCAATGCAGTACTTTCAGGACGTCTACGGCCTTTCATACCATCTCTCCGAAATGGTGGTCACAGATGGCAGTGAACTGATCGGTAAAGAGCTGGATGATGTTGAGACCCGTTTTCGGGTACGCATCATTGCCACTAAAATCTCTGGAGAGGCCAACCGCATCGGCCCCGGAGCTTTGGCCCGAGATGTCGCCATTCAAGCTGGGATGGTGCTCGGCGTGGTCTCCGATCCCGACTCCCTGGAGAACTTCAGATCAACATTTAATCTAAAGACGCGTAAAACCCTACGCACCTTCTCCAACGACCTCTCTGCCAATCGTGCAGGTATTGCTGAAGTGGTTATTCCACCTGGTTCCTCATTGATAGGAAAAAGTGCTCGTGATGTGTGGATGCGTAAAACCTACGGGCTTGCCATGATCGGTCTGCACCGCAATGGCGAAACCATGCGCGAGGGCGAAGACATTCGTAACATGCCATTCATGGCGGGTGATACGCTGGTGGTTCACACCCCGTGGGATGTCCTGCCGAGAATTGAAAAAGATAAAAACTTCGTCGTCGTCACCACCGAATATCCCCATGAAGAGCTGCGTCCTCATAAGATTGGTTGGGCAATGTTCTTCTTTGCAGTCGCTCTATCGATGGTTCTGTTTTCAGATATTCGCCTATCCGTTGCTCTGTTGACAGGCGCCATGGGTATGGTGATCTCCGGTGTACTTAATATCGAAGAGGCTTATGAATCAGTCAGCTGGAAAACAGTATTCCTCTTGGCGTCACTGATTCCACTCGGTTTAGCGGTCGAAACCACAGGTACTGCAAAGTGGATCGCTGAACAGGTGCTGTTTGTGGTTGGTGATATGCCTATCTGGGTCATACAGCTTGCCGTCGCAGTGTTGGCGACTTTCTTCACACTGGTGATGTCTAACGTAGGCGCTACAGTGCTGCTGGTTCCATTAGCGGTTAATATCGCGATCGGTGCTGGAGCCAACCCAGCTGTGTTTGCTCTCACCGTTGCTATTGCAACCTCCAACTCCTTCCTTATCCCCACACACCAGGTTAATGCTCTGATCATGGGGCCAGCGGGCTACCGTGTCGCTGACTTCATGCGTGCCGGCGGCATCATGACTGTGCTTTTTCTAGTTGTAATGATGCTGGTAATGAACCTGATCTTTTAGTCTCGTATCGACTTCAGGAACCCCAGAACAAGTAAACTCCACGACGAGCCACTGATCCATATCAGTGGTTCGCCAGCTGTGCATTGATACGCTCAACCCTCCCGCCTGTGAGTTTCATCGACAAGCCAAACCCGCTCCTACTGCCTGAGATTGATTTCTGCTAAGACGACTATTAGGGCCTGTTAACACAATCTGCAGTAACTATTGGTCAATAGTCATATTCATGAATTTCAACAAAACCGAGGAAGTTTGTAGCGCAACAGGAATTTAAGTACTATTCACCCACCGGTTAGCATATTTATTTTTTCACTATTCAATTGGGATTGATGGGGATCAAATCAATAACCAACCATCAAAAGTGATAGACTCAAAACTGTCAAAGCCGTAAGTTCTAATACTCAACTAAATAGCACAAACCAACCAGTCAATGACAGAAACCCGGGTCATCAAACGTTATAACGCTTACTACAAGGGCTGGTGCCTGGCATTTGGCGAACACTCTGCCGAGTATGGCGATGAGCGTGATATAAGTTGGCTGTATGGTGAAGATCGTGTCGGTTTAATCTTGTCACCAAGACTGCTCAAAAAAGCCCAGCATGAGCTACTGGGGCACCATCAAATACTCCCCAATCTGCAACTCTCCAACCATTCTGTAGCTTTCAATGCTTTCGACTATTCACTGCAAGATGAAGTCGATATGAAGAATATATTGAAATTCAAAAAGTTTCTGCTGGAAGGTAAGGAGGTGCATATGTTCCTCTGCAGCCACCTGATCTACCCTTCAAAGACCCGAATACTTACCTTCTCAACTCAAAAACCCATGATCATCATGTACAAAGAGATGCAGCCACTTAAACTCACCATTAAGTAGCGTAACGCACCGGGTAGAATCTTCCAGGATAATCGTAATTACAAACTCCTTGAGCTATAGAAGCCATAGTCAGACAATAAAATAGTAATGGCTATTTGCCTAAGACCAATCAGGAGACCATGAAGTGAAACGCTCATTGCTACTCCGGTTCGGTACCGTCATCACCATACTGTTCATTTTGGCAGTATCCAGCATGATCAGTTCGATGATCATTGCCGAAACAGCTGAAGGATACGCCGCTGCCATCAACCAGGCGGGAACGCTTCGCATGCAATCCTATCGGATTGCCAGCAGCCTGGCAGACGACAAAACCACCGATCTCTATCATTCCAGCGACAAATCCAGACTTTTAGTGGATGAGTACAACCAACGTCTGAACAGCCCACGAATACAGGACGTACTGGCCAAAGGCACAGGTAGAGAGGTTAGAGAGAGCTACCTCAGGGTTGAATCCCTCTGGCGGGAGCTAATGCTGCCAAATCTGATCGACTACCTGAACCTTGCCACTATGCCACAAAATTCAGTCTCTGAATCTGCAGATATCAACACCAGCCGTCAAACCTATCTCACTGAGGTGGACAAGTTCGTAGATGACATCCACCTTTTCGTGGAAGCACTGGAAGTTGAAGCCGAACAGAAAAACCAGCAACTGAGGCTGATTCAGATCATCTTGCTGACACTGACCTTCCTGGTGGCGCTGGTAAGTCTCTACCTAACCAAGATTTACGTTTTAAATCCTCTACGCAACCTTCTCTCTTGTGCCAAGGCTGCCCGTCATGGAGATTTTTCTGTCAGAAGCAAGTTTCTCAGTGAAGATGAACTTGGACAACTCGGCCAGTCATTCAACTTGATGGCTGACAACCTATCTTTGATATACAGAGATCTGGAATCCCGTGTAGAGGAGAAAACCAGAGACCTGGAGCAGAGTAACCGCACTCTGGAGCTACTCTATTCCACAACCAAGCGTCTCAGCGATTCGTCACTGAATGAGCAGGTACTGATTGCAGTAATACATGATATCGAGGCGCTACTTGGTGTTAACAACGGCACCATCTGCCTGGGTCAGCCTGGGGACAGACAGGCCTACCGATATGCGTCAACCAGAAAGAACGACATCCTCTTTCGAGATCACGATCAAAACCAGTGCGCTACCTGTTTAGGTGAAGGTGAGACTCACAGCTTTCAATTTTTTGATTTTGAGAGCAACAAAAAAATCAACATATTTTCAACTCCTGTACGAGACAAAACACAGCACTACGGGGTACTGATGGTTGAACAGACTGACACTGAAGTACTGGAAGAGTGGCAAGCCCGTTTGCTTGAAACTGTAGCCAGCCATATCGCACTGGCTATCAATGTCGCTTATAAAGATATGCAGAATCGAAAATTATCGTTAATGGAAGAGCGTAGTGCTATTGCTCGAGAGTTGCATGACTCTATCGCACAGTCACTATCATACTTAAAAATACAGGTCGCTCGATTAGAGAAGGCAATTCATGATGAGCAGAGCAAAGATGATGTGCTATTGATCAGCTCAGTCTTAAGATCTGCACTCAATGGCGCCTATCGCCAACTGAGAGAGCTGCTCACCACATTCCGTCTCAGAGTCAGCGATTTAAACCTGGGCAATATCATTGAACAAACAGTAGATGAGTTTTCCAGCCGTTCCGGCATCCCGATCGAATTCTTAAATGACATGGGGAACTGCCAATTTACACCTAATACAGAGATTCACATCATCCAGATTATCCGTGAAGCGCTTTCAAATGTAGTTCGTCACGCGAATGCCACTCAGGCCAGAGTGAGTATGCAGTGCAACCAGCAAGGAGTGGTTATAGTCAACATTGAAGACGACGGCATCGGTATCAATGAAGATAGTGATATGATGCAGCACTACGGTCTACCTATAATGAAGGAACGTGCTGAACGTTTGGGAGGCCAGTTGCATATCAATGAATCGACCATCGGCGGAACTCAGATCAATCTCGTATTCAGCATCACAGATGTCTCGAAGCGGGAGTCTAATCGCTTTTTCAGTGAGCAATTGAATGATGCTTGATCAAGAAAAATATACCCTCATCTCAATCGACGACCATCCGCTATTCAGAAAAGGCGTCTCCGATTTGATCGATATGGACCCTACTCTTGAACTGATCGGTGAGGCTGCAAATGGGGAAGATGGTCTCCTGTTGGCCAAACAATTTAATCCTGATCTGATTCTGCTGGATATCAACATGAAGGGGGTAAGCGGCCTTGAAACTTTGAAAGCAATCAAGAGTCTCCAGCTCGATTCACGCATTCTCATGCTCACTGTTTCAGATAATGAAGAGGATGTTTTGACTGCATTGAGAAATGGTGCAGATGGTTACCTTCTGAAAGATATGGAACCTGAGGATATTCTCAAATCGATCAGTAAAGCAGTCGAAGGAACTGTCGTCATCAGTGAGCATTTAACGCAATTACTGGCAAAGGCTCTAAGAGAAGACAGTAGGCTGGATGATCAGCCCTCAATGCCAGACCTTACTACCCGGGAGAGAGAGATCCTGCAACATATCTCCCAGGGACAAAGCAACAAACAGATCGCCACCAAACTTGCCATATCCGAAGGCACAGTCAAAGTGCATGTAAAGCACTTATTGAAAAAGCTCCATCTACACTCCCGCACTGAAGCTGCTGTCTGGGTTTTAAACCAACCGAAACCCTAGTGCCTGTTAAGGGCACCTCTATTAATTGCTTGTGCACTTAACAAGCTTTGCTGAAACAGAGGCGATCAACAACTGAGTGAATCGTCTGGTCTCAAAGCCTGCTTACCCATAACGAATTAGCAACTACTCACATTGAGGTATCAGTCGTTACCAATAAATTGGTAAAGCATTGATTTATCTATATTTTTCTACTATTTTTTAGCCTCTCATTTGATCAGAATCAAAGCGCTTGGCATGGGCAAGTGAAACACTCTCGAGAAGAGTTAAGCGGCCACTATTAAGCCACTCTCATTAGCTTTAGCTCGAGGTTACAACAGTTGCTAAGAAATATTGACAGATCACAGTTTTTACGCGGTGACCTGCGCGGTCGCCAGCGTGAGATCCGCCCCCCCTGGTCACAACCTGAAGCATCATTTACCGATCTTTGTCAGCGTTGCAATGACTGCATGGATGTCTGCCCGAGTCTCATCATCAGCAAGGGATCTCGCGGCTTTCCAAAAATCGATTTTTCTCAAAACCACTGCACCTTTTGTGGTGATTGCGTAAAGGCATGCCAACACCACGCCCTGAGTTTCACTACCGATCCCAACATATCGCCCTGGAACCTGGAAGTAACCATCAATAACGGCTGTCTTTCACAAAATGGGGTGGTCTGCAGAAGCTGTGGAGAGATCTGTGAAGAGTCGGCAATCCGCTTCAAACTTGAGACCAAAGGGCGCGCCACACCGATACTCAACAGACAATCTTGCAGCGGATGCGGGGAGTGCATTTCAGTTTGTCCCAATCAATCTATTTCCATTCTGCCCGGAGCGCATCCACAAGCGGCCTGACAGAGCCACGTGAGGAAAGAATCATTCATGAATATATGTAGCCTGATAATCCATACAAAACCCTCCCAGGGAGCGCAGGTCTCGGAACGTCTCTATCGATTTCCTGGGGTTGAAGTCCACGGTGGTATGGAAGTAGACAAACTTATTGTCACTATAGAGGACGAGGGTGAAACGGTCTCTCCGGTATCTGACCAGATGAATGCACTACGCGACGTCGAAGGCGTCGTGAATACAGTTTTGATTTACCACTATGGCGGTGAAGAGTCGATGGAGGAAATGAACCGTGAAATTAACTAGAAGAGAATTTATCAAAAGTAACGCAGCAGCCGCAGCAGCCTCCGTGGCTGGTGTCACCATACCTGTAACCCAAGCTGTTGCTGCAGCTGATGCCGACGACGGTATTCGATGGGACAAGGCAGCCTGTCGCTATTGTGGTACCGGTTGTAGCGTTTTGATGGGAGTTAAAGATGGCAAGGTTGTTGCCAGCCAAGGTGATCCCGATGCGCCGGTCAACAAGGGCCTGAACTGCATTAAAGGTTACTTTTTACCTAAGATTCTCTACGGAGAGGATCGTCTGACCAAACCACTGCTGCGTAAAACCAACGGTAAATATGACAAGGACGGCAAGTTCGAAGCGGTATCCTGGGATGAGGCCTTCAAGACCATGGCCGAAAAATGGATTGCGGCTCGCAGGGCCAAAGGTGCAAAAGGCATCGGCATGTTTGGTTCTGGACAATGGACGGTGTGGGAGGGTTATGCAGCTTCAAAATTGTTGAAAGCGGGTTTCCGTTCAAACAGTCTCGAACCTAATGCCCGTCACTGTATGGCATCCGCTGTGGGTGCTTTCATGCGGGGTTTCGGCATCGATGAGCCGATGGGCTGCTATGACGATCTGGAGCATGCTGATGTATTTGTACTCTGGGGCGCCAACATGGCAGAGATGCATCCAATCCTCTGGTCACGTCTCACTGATACCCGTCTGACCAAGCCGGGTTGTGAAGTCCACGTACTATCAACCTACGAGCATCGTTGTTATGAATTGGCTGATAACGGTATGGTTTTTGAACCCCAAACAGATTTGGCCATCCTTAACTATATCGCCAACTACATCATCCAGAACAAGGCATATAACAAGGAGTTCATCGACAAGCATGTCAACTTCACCAAGACCCCAACCGATATCGGCTATGGTTTACGCGCCACAGATCCCCGCGAAAAAGCGGCCAAGAACCGCAACAAGGGTAAGCTTAGCAAAATCAGTTTTGAAGAGTATGCCAAATCGGTGGAACCCTACACATTGGAGCATACCTCCAAGTTATCCAAGGTGCCTGAAGATAAGCTTCTGAGACTAGCCAAGGCCTATGCCGATCCCAACAAGAAGGTCGCCTCCTATTGGACTATGGGTTTCAACCAACATACCCGCGGCGTCTGGGTCAATGGCCTCTGCTATAACGTTCATCTGCTGATGGGCAAGATCGCCGAACCGGGCAACAGTCCCTTCTCACTGACCGGCCAACCTTCTGCTTGCGGTACCGCACGCGAAGTTGGTACCTTCACTCACCGTCTGCCCGCCGACCTGGTGGTGAAAAAGGATGCACACTGTAAGTTTGCCGAGAAGACCTGGAAGCTGCCCGCCGGCACCATCCCGCGAGCTAACGGTAAGGCCGATGATGCTGATCAATCGGACATCAGCGGCAAGCCCATGGGCAAGACCCTGATCCATGCGGTCGCTATGCATCGTGCACTGAAAGACGGCAAGATGAATACCTTCTGGGTGATGTGTAACAACAATATGCAGGCTGCTGCCAACATGAATGACGAGAGTCTTCCCGGCTGGCGCAATGCAGATAACTTCATCACCGTCTCTGACCCCTATCCAACAGTTTCGGCCCAGGCTGCAGATTTAATCCTGCCGACTGCCATGTGGATCGAAAAAGAGGGGGCTTACGGTAACGCCGAGCGACGCACCCAGTTCTGGCGTGAGCAGGTATCGGCACCAGGAGAGGCTAAATCCGACCTATGGCAGCTGATGGAATTCGCCAAATACATAAAGGTCGAGGATGTCTGGCCAGCCGACCTGATTGCCAAAAAACCTGAGTATGCAGGCAAAACCCTTTACGAAGTGCTCTACACCAATGGCCAGGTCGATAAGTTCCCTGCAGAACAGGTCACCGATAGTCGCGGTAACAACTACAACAACCATGAATCCAGTGACTTTGGTTTCTATGTTCAGAAAGGTCTGTTCGAAGAGTACCGCCTGTTTAACTCAGCAGAAGGTATCCCAAAGAAAGGCCATGAAATGGCTGAGTTCGGAGCTTACCACAAGGCACGGGGTCTTCGCTGGCCGGTGATTAACGGCAAAGAGACCCTGTGGCGTTTCCGTGAAGGTTACGATCCCCATGTAGCCAAAGGTGAAGGCGTTAAGTTCTATGGTAAGCCGGACGGACGGGCCAATATCATCACCGCACCTTATGAGCCAGCAGCCGAGCCGCCAGATAAAGAGTTTGATCTGTGGCTCTGCACCGGTCGCGTTTTGGAGCATTGGCACTCTGGCTCTATGACACGTCGTGTTCCTGAGCTCTATCGTGCTGTACCCGATGCTGTGATCTATATGCACCCGAAGGATGCCAAGAAGCGCCGGCTTCGTAATGGCGCATTGGCCAAGATCAGTTCTCGTCGCGGCGAAATCGTTTGCAAGGTCGACACCAAGGGTCGCAATAAACCTCCGGAGGGACTGGTGTTTGTACCCTGGTTTGATGCCGGTCGTTTGATCAACAAGCTGACACTGGACCAAACAGATCCACTCTCGAAAGAGACGGACTACAAGAAGTGTGCAGTGAAGATTGCGCGTGCCTAGCTGTGCCACCGGGCCGGCCCACGAGTACGGGCCGGCCAGTTAACTGGAAATGAAGCAACAACCATTAAGCAGTTATGTCAGAGTCTGAGACAAAAAACGAAATCAACCGCAGACAGTTTCTGGGCAACATGCTCAAGACTGCTTGTAGTGTAGGACTGGTTGGACTGGGGCTGGGAGCCTACTCCCATCGCGCCTCATCCATGCCGGCGAACTACCTACGCCCTCCTGGCGCCCTGCCGGAAGAGGAGTTTCTCGGAGCCTGTATCCGCTGTGGCCTGTGCGTTCGCGACTGTCCATATGAGATCCTGTTTCTTGGTGAAGTTGGTGACGAAGTCGCCACGGGGACACCCTATTTCATCGCCCGTACAGGTCCCTGTGAAATGTGTGAAGAGATCCCCTGTGTCGTGGCCTGCCCGACCAATGCCCTGGATCATGAGCTGAAAGATATAGAAGAGTCTCGTATGGGCCTTGCCGTGGTAATCGATCAGGAGAGCTGTATTGCCTTCCATGGTCTACGTTGCGAAGTCTGCTTCAATGTCTGCCCGATCCGCGGCCGTGCCATCAGCCTGGATATGCAGCACAACACCCGTTCAGGCAAACACGCCCTGTTCATTCCTGTAGTGCACTCCAATGCCTGTACTGGTTGTGGGCTTTGTGAGCGGGCCTGCATCCTGGAAGAAGCGGCAATCAAGATCTTTCCCACACACCTGGCCAAAGGGGCATTAGGCGAGCACTACCGCCTGGGATGGCAGGAGAAAGCTGAGGCAGGCAAGGCTTTGGTCACCCCTGATACCGAGCATCGCTACAACCTACCCGAAGGGGTGCGTTATGACCTGCAAGGTGAGGGGTTGATCATCGATGGGAAGGCTGAGGAGACCCCATTCTCCTCCAACCCTCTGGATACACTCAATAGCGGCTTCATGGACAAATAGTATGGTCGATATGACAACATTGGGTGATGACGCTATTGCAGCCAAGGGCTGGCTGAAGTCACACAAATATCTGCTCCTGCGGCGATTCAGCCAATTCGGAATTCTTGCTCTGTTCCTCACCGGACCCTGGCTTGGCATTTGGATCGTCAAAGGGAATCTGGCTTCCAGCCTGACCTTGGATCTCCTGCCCCTGACCGACCCCTATGTGCTGTTACAAGCCATGCTCTCCGGCGTAGTGCCTGAGACTGCTGCCATTATCGGTGTTGCCATTGTACTGGCCTTCTATCTGCTGGTAGGTGGCCGGGTCTACTGCTCCTGGGTCTGTCCGGTCAACATGGTCACTGACCTGGCCGCTTGGCTGAGACGCAAGATGGGTATTCGAACAACCTCCCAGATCTCCCGCTCAACCCGCTACTGGATGCTGGGGATGACCCTGGTACTACCCCTGGTTGCAGCTGGCGGCATCATCTGGGAACTGGTCAATCCGGTCTCCATGATGTTCCGGGGCATCGTATTTGGTATGGGTGCTGCGTGGCTAATGATCGGTGGAATCTTTCTGTTCGATCTGCTGCTGGCAAAGGATGGCTGGTGTGGTCACATCTGTCCGGTAGGTGCTTTCTACAACTTGCTGGGGAGTAGAAGCCTGCTGAAGATAAACGCAGTTCAGCGACAGGCTTGTAACGATTGCATGGAGTGTTATGTGGTCTGCCCGGAACCCCAGGTAATCAAACCGGCACTTAAAGGAGAGAAGAAGGATCTGAGCCCGGTAATCCTCTCTTCTGATTGTACCAATTGCGGGCGTTGCATCGATATCTGTGCAAAAGATGTTTTCAGTTTTGGCGGTCGTCGAGTCAAAAAAATTCGCGCGAGTAAGCGAGTGAATCAAATCAATCGGGGTGTCCGGGTCTGACCGACACACTAAATAATTTCTGTTCATGAGAGTGATGATGGAGAAAGGTATGAAAAAGATCGCATTCCCAACCATTGCGGCAATAGCAATGATGTTCCTGTCGACAACACTATTCGCTGAGGTTCAATCGCTACGGGGCGATAAACTGGAAGCTATGGCTAAAAAGCCAGTCAATATGAAAATTATCAATGTCAAAGGCGGTATCGAGCGCAGCTACAAACTGCAGCCACCCATGGTGCCCCATGAAGTAGACAAGTATGTCATCAACCTAAAAAACAATGGTTGTATGAAGTGTCACAGTGAATCGACCTATGAAAAAGAGAAGGCACCGAAAGTAGGTGACAGCCACTACCAGAGTCGTGATGGCAAAGTCTTGAAGAGTGTTTCAAGTCGGCGTTATTTCTGTACTCAGTGCCATGCCTCCCAGGTTGGAGCCGACCCTCTGGTGCAGAACAACTTTCAAGGTAATAAATAGCTGGAGTGCAGACCCTTATCCTCAAGGTCGGGGTTAGCGGTGTCCTTAAGCAGTAATCGAAAATAATCTGGTGCAATAATGAGTGAAAGTAAGAAAAAAGGTGGTTTGTTCCTGGTCGCCATTGGCATCGTTGCCGGTATCGTGCTCTGGGGTGGATTTAATACCGCAATGGAGATGACCAATACCGAAGCCTTCTGTATTTCATGTCACGAGATGGAGGAAACGGTTTATCAGGAATTACAAGAGACCGTTCATTTTACCAACAGAACCGGTGTACGGGCCACCTGTCCCGATTGCCATGTACCCAAAGAGTGGGTGCATAAAATAGTGCGTAAAATTCAGGCATCCAATGAGCTTTATCATAAGATGCTGGGGACTATAGATACCCCAGAAAAATTTGAGGCCAAGCGTCTGGAGCTGGCACAGAATGTTTGGCGTTCCATGAAAAAAACCGATTCAAGGGAGTGCCGCAACTGCCACAAATTCATCTCCATGGACTTAGACAAACAGACACCTCGAAGCGCCGATCAACACGACCCACACTACTGGGATGCGGTTGATGGAAAGAAGCCTCAACAAACCTGTATCGATTGTCATAAGGGTATTGCCCATGCACTTCCTAAGGGCTTTGATCCAACAGAAACCTATGAATAAGTTTTCGCTATCTTTCCTGAAAACGCTCACCGGATCTTTTGTTACTGGTGTTCGTTTAATGAGTAAGATACCCTTTAGTGGTTCAAGCATCAGAGGGTTGTTGAAGGATAAAAAACTGCCAGAATGTCACAATCAAACTAGGATGAATCCCTACCTACCATCTACCGGAAAAGAGTCATGTTAAGCGATTCATATGGAAGACATATCGAATATCTGCGGTTATCTGTTACTGATCGCTGCGATTTCCGTTGTTTTTATTGCCTTCCCCGCAGCCACAGAGCATTCGAAACTCCGAACGATTGGCTAAACTGTGATGAGATTGAACGACTGGTTAAACAGTTCGCTCTGCTTGGTGTCAGACATGTTCGGCTAACGGGCGGCGAACCTCTGGTGCGCAAGGAGGTTGTAGAAATCGCACAACGCATCTCAAACATCTCCGGTATCTATGAGTTATCCCTGAGCACCAATGCCTCAAGACTCTCCCAGTTTGCAAAACCCTTGAAAGCGGCAGGTGTCTCTCGATTGAACATCAGTCTGGACACTTTAAATATAAATAAATTTCACGAAATTACAGGCAGTCATCTACAACCAGTGCTAGAGGGGATTGAACGCGCCAGGAGTTGTGGTTACTCGCCCATCAAGGTCAACATGGTAATCATGCGAGGCATCAATGATGATGACGTAGAAGCCATGATCGACTACTGTATCGAACAAGATTTAACTTTACGCTTTATTGAGACCATGCCTGTAGGTGACGCAGGCCGGACTGCATCTGAACAATACATGCCACTTTCTGAGATTGAAACGCGTCTGAAAAAGCGCTACGACTTACAATCAACCGCCCTCCACGGCAGTGGCCCAGCTCGCTACTATCGAGTCGATAACAGCTCATTGGTAGTCGGTTTTATTACGCCAAAATCACAACATTTTTGCGATACATGTAACCGTGTGCGTCTATCTGTGAATGGAGACCTGCATCTATGCCTGGGTCAGGAAGAGAAGCTGCCTCTGGGTTCAATGATGCGTAATGGCGCCTCAGATCAAGAGATTCAACAGGCAATCCGCCAGGCAATTTCAAGAAAACCTTTAAAGCACCATTTTGTTGAAGCTCCAAGCGCTATCATTCGCCCAATGTCTGCATTGGGTGGATAGCTTCTATCTGACAATAAAAGAGAGATCGCAGCCCCATAAACCGATATGAATTGGTCACGGGTAGCATACTAACCAGAAATCACCACGGACTTAAGGGCACCTCTATTAACTGCTTGTGCCCTTAAAGCACTCCATATTTACCAAACATAGCAGCCAGAGTGACCAACACCCCCAATACCAGGTTCACCAATATCAATTGTCGAATCAGAGAAATCGCCGCAACCGCCCTGGGCATATCATCACCCTTTAAAGCAGCTTCAAGTTGAGGATAAGGAATGGAGTAGATAAAGATAAAGATAGCTGCCATCACTGTGCCAATCACGGTCATGCTATTCAACCAGAAACTGGCGCCATCGTCATATTGGGTAAACAGCATCCAGTAGCCACTGGCAAGAATTATGATCACCACCCCCCAGACCCATGGAAAAAAACTGTCAAAAATCTTTAGCAACAGAGGCAGTCTGTGATGAGGCTCCAACTCTTTATTCAGAACTGGACGTAATACCACATGGGTAAAGAACATCCCCCCAACCCAGATAATGACACCCAGTAAGTGTAAACTCAGCGCAATTGACATCTAGCGATACTCCATCTACCTACACATAAGTCTGAACAAAAAAACTTTTCAGGCTGATATGGCATATCATAGCATTACGCAAGATATCAGCGGTCAACTGAGGAATATGGGTTAACCGAGGTGGATAATTAAAAAATTAAGGGCAACCCTATATCAAAACCGAACTGGCAGAAAATCCCAGTACTTTGAAAATTCGTCATTACAAGGTATACTTGCTGATTGCCCGTCAATCAGGCGAAAATTATCGGCCCTATTCTTTAGAAAAAATTGGGCTTTTTTCAGACCAGCGTCCTTTTTAGGATGCTTTTTTGTTTATGGGGTTGCGGATGGCCGACTCTCTAATGACAACCTATCTACGCTTGCCCGTCGCTTTTGAGCGCGGCGAAGGCGCTTGGCTGTGGGATAGCGAAGAAAACAAATACCTTGATGCGGTTACTGGCGTTGCAGTCTGCGGTCTTGGTCATGCCCACCCCGAAATAGCAAAGG
Source organism: Candidatus Thiodiazotropha sp. AKAK3 (assembly GCF_058244645.1). Classification (NCBI taxonomy): domain Bacteria; kingdom Pseudomonadati; phylum Pseudomonadota; class Gammaproteobacteria; order Chromatiales; family Sedimenticolaceae; genus Candidatus Thiodiazotropha; species Candidatus Thiodiazotropha sp. AKAK3. Next base: position 34,846 of record NZ_JBSYOQ010000019.1, on the reverse strand, counting down.
CGCTGTGCGATCAGGCTAACACGCTTCTGCATACATCCAATCTCTACAGAATACCACTGCAGGAAAAACTTGGTGCTCGACTCTGTTCTCTCGCCAGCATGGAGCGAGCCTTCTTTGCGAATTCAGGAGCTGAGGCGAATGAGGCTGCAATTAAGATTGCTCGGCTATACGGCAACAAAAAAGAGATAAAAAATCCCGCAATTATCGTCATGGAACAGAGTTTTCATGGTCGAACCCTGGCAACCCTGTCTGCCACAGGCAGTCGCAAGGTTCAGGCTGGTTTTGAACCCCTGGTTCAGGGCTTTGTAAGGGTACCCTACGACGATATTGAAGCGATCACTGAAATAGCCAAGCACCACAACAATGTTGTTGCAGTGCTCGTTGAGCCTGTCCAGGGTGAAGGCGGTGTCAACATCCCAGCCCCTGACTACCTGAAACGTATTCGTGAAATTTGCGATCAACACCAGTGGCTGATGATGCTCGACGAAATCCAGACAGGCATTGGCCGCACTGGAAAACTATTTGCTCACCAACATGAGAATAGTTTGCCCGATGTGATGACTCTGGCCAAAGGATTGGGCAATGGCATGCCAATCGGCGCCTGCCTGGCAAGGGGAGCAGCAGCCGAAGTTTTAGCGCCTGGAAATCACGGTTCGACTTTCGGCGGTAATCCATTGGCCTGCCGTGTCGCAATGTCAGTACTTGATGTTATGGAATCACAGAATCTCTCTGAGAGGGCGGCTCAATTAGGCCAGCATCTCCAGAGAGGATTTGAATCTGAACTGGGCGACTTGTCCGGGGTCGTGACCATCCGCAGCAAGGGCCTGATAATCGGTATTGAACTGGATCGCCCTTGTGGCGAACTGGTCAGTAGCGCCCTCAACATGGGCCTGCTCATCAATGTAACCGCGGGCAATGTAATTCGTCTTCTACCACCACTGATTATCAGTGATGAAGAGTGTGAAGAGATTATCGAAAAAGTCAGCACCCTGGTTGCTGATTTTCTCAGATAACCAATCCTAAAGGCAGATGAGTATGACCAGGCACTTTCTTTCCCTTCTCGATTTCACCAGCGACGAACTTCGAGCCTTGATTCGTCGCGCCACCGAATTGAAGCGTATGCAGCATCGGGGAGAGATTCATACGCCTCTGAAAGGCAAAAACCTGGGCATGGTATTTGAGAAGTCATCTACACGCACACGAGTCTCTTTCGAAGTGGGTATGTCACAACTGGGCGGTCACGCCCTCTTTCTTTCACCCCGCGACACCCAACTTGGCCGCGGTGAACCGATTGAGGACAGCGCCAAGGTACTCTCCCGAATGCTCGATATCATCATGATCCGCACCTTCGAACAGGAGAAACTGGAGCGCTTTGCCGCTCACTCCCAAGTGCCTGTAATCAATGCTTTAACCGATCGTTATCACCCCTGCCAGCTACTGGCCGATATGCAGACCTATTCCGAACATCGTGGCGATATCGAAGGCAAGACCGTAACCTGGATTGGCGATGGCAACAATATGTGCCACTCCTATATCAATGCCGCCAGACAGTACAATTTCAATCTGAACATTGCTTGCCCGGAAGGCTATGACCCGGATCCTGAAATTCTGCAGGCTGCTGGTGAAAGGGCAAGAATCATTCGTGAGCCCCTGGAGGCAGCGACAGGCTCAGATCTAGTGGTAACTGACGTCTGGGCCAGCATGGGGCAGGAAGAGGAGCAGGCGCTACGGGAAAAGGCCTTCTCAAAATACCAGGTCAACGATGAGCTAATGGCTCAAGCTGCCAGTGATGCACTCTTTTTCCACTGCCTTCCGGCCCATCGTGGTGAAGAGGTAACCGCTTCCGTTATCGACACCCCGGAGTGCGTCGTTTGGGACGAGGCTGAAAATCGCCTCCACTCGCAAAAGGCCCTGATGGAGTTCCTGCTTCTCGGACGATAACGCTGGAGCTGCTATATTATCCTTCAAACGCTAGCGTCCACCATTTGGAATGAACGGTTTACAGATGCCTCGCTGGTGTGCATGATCCACATTTTCCCAACATTCTGTGGCCTAATTGGCAACAATGGAAAGTTTCAGTTGTACAATGGCCTCTTTTCGTCAAAGAGAACTCAGATACTGTCATGAAGAAATTCTCAGCTCTGCTCCTACTGCTACTCCTGTTGCCGATTTCAGCTCAGGCAAAGACGCTCTACGTTACAGATATTTTTAAGATCAATATGCGTGCCGGGGAGAGTATTTCACACCGTATTACGAAGACCCTTAAAAGCGGCACCGCTGTGGAAGTCATCTCCACCAACAAGGAATCCGGATATACAAAAATTCGTGCTGGCTCCCTTCAGGGGTTCGTTCTTACCCGACAGCTGATGAAAGAGCCCAGTGCCCGCACCCAGCTCTCTACACTGCGAACAGAGATTGACGAACTCAAAGCTGCACCAGGAGAACTGCGAAGCAAACTGGTGAACCTACAGAAAAAGCATCGTGAGCTGCTCTCTTCTCACAAGAGTCTGCAGACAATAAAGGATAAGCAGGAACAAGAGCTGCAAAGTATCCAGCGAACAGCATCGAATGCCATCCGTATCTCCAATGAACGTAATGAGTTGGTCAAACAGGTCGCCTCACTGACCCGTGAGGTTGAAGAACTGAAGCAGGACAATCGCGACCTGAGCAATGAAGCCACCCGCGAATGGTTTCTGATCGGTGCTGGGGTAATCATCGCAGGCATTCTTATCGGTCTGATTCTTCCCCACCTCAGATTTCAACGGCGGCGTAACTCCTGGGGCACCCTCTAAAGCCGTCATCCAGACAGATATCACCCGCCTCCAGCAGTCCATGCGCTCAGCATATGGACTGCTGGAAAATCAGATTTTGTTCAATTAGCGCTACCGCTGAAGATAGATTGAGATCAGACCCGGCGTACGTTGGCGCTCTACAAAAGAGCAGCACCTAATCACTATTCTCCTTATCAGAAACAAAACCGGGCGGCGGCTCTAATTCATACTGTTGTATCATACGCCTGAGACGAGGCCGGGATATTTCCAGGAGTTCGCAAGCCTGTCCCTTGTGCCACCCGACCAGCTCTAAAACTCGAAGCACATGAGCTTTTTCCATCGCTTGAAGACTGACCGGAGCAACAGCATCGTGATGCGCCTCTTCCATTCCGTTATCAGCCCCTGTGATCTCCAGCGGAAATAGATCAAGAGTGAGCGTATCTGCCGGACAGAGTGCGACAGCCTTCATCAGAGCATTCTCTAACTCCCGGACATTACCAGGCCAATGATAGTTCTGTAGTGCATCCAGGGCATCGGATCTAATTCTAACCACCTTACGGTTAAGCTCGATATTGATGCGTGCGAGCAAGGCCTGAACCAGACCCATAATATCCTCTTTTCTCTCCCGCAGTGGTGGAATGTGTATATTTACTACTTGCAGACGATAGAATAGATCCTCTCGAAACGCACCATGAGAAACCTGCTGAGCAAGATTGACATTGGTCGCAGCGATGATCCGTGAGTTAGTAATTTTACTCTCTTCAGCACCCAGTGGTGTGAACTCTTTGTGCTGTATCACCCTCAGTAGCTTGGCCTGCATAATCGGTGACAGCTCCCCCACTTCATCGAGAAAGATGGTGCCATTCATTGCAAGGGTGAATTTGCCGACTTGCTTTGAAACTGCACCGGTGAATGCCCCTTTCTCATGGCCGAACATATCTGATTCAAGTAGAGTTTCCACAATCGCCGCACAGTTCACCACCACAAATGGACCATCAGGATTCTGGCTGCTGCGGTGTATTGCCCTGGCCACCAACTCCTTACCAGTGCCTGACTCTCCAGTAATAAGGACAGTGGCTGGACTTTTGGCCACCATCCCGATGGTTTTGAAGATCTCCTTCATCGCCCGGGAGTGACCGACCATGGAGAGAGAAGAGAAGTTGTGGTTGTCTGTGTCAACCAGTTCCCCTTCACCACTTTTCAGCATCTTTTCGACTGCACCATCAAACTCATCGATATCTATCGGTTTATGGATGTAGTCATCAGCACCTTTTTGCATTGCCTCGATTGTGCTTTCCATATCATGAAAAGCTGTAATCATGATCACCCGAACCCCGGGCAGAGCCGACTTGAACTCAGGTAATCCTTCCAAACCCGATTTTCCTGGCATGCGTATATCAAGCACTACCAGATCAGGCTTGAATGTCGTTGATAGCTGCAGGCCCTCATTGACACTATGAGCCATAGCCACCTCATGCCCTTGTCCGGAGAGATGCAGTTGCAAGGTACGACAGCTCGCAATATCGTCATCAACGAGAAGAATTTTGGTCATGATTAAAAATGATCTACTCGGTTATTCACACAAGTGGTGATGGAAACCTGTCAATCGGCAATAATTAAACCTGCATCAAATGACATTATTGGCGCAACGGTCAAAAACTATCATGTTATTAACCCGGCGACTAAGTATGTTGTCTTCGGCCTGTCTTCTAAAAATCATATTGTTAGGGGTTTCAAGCCTGCCCTTGCTCGGTGTTACGGCTCTTGACAAGGGTACAACCATTGCCTACACCCCAAGGGCACTTCCTGCGGGGCGCGAGCCGCGCCTTGATCAAGGGCAGGCTTGAAACCCTGAAGACGACATACTTAGTCGCCGGGTTAATAGTAGCCTAATGGATTCAGCCCATGACTGTCCAATGAGCAGTCAAAAACGACGACGCTGACCAAGTGCCCCTTGATGTCCCGACAATTCAGTACGGCATTCCGCTCAGTCGGGCATCAACACAAGACCGTTTCAGTGCAACTGCTCTTCATCTCTGGGCGTCGTTGGAAGGGTTACAATGGCACAGCTACCTTTCACCTCACTAGGCACCAATTCAACTGCCCCTTGATGCTGTTCAATGATCTGTTTGACTATAGCCAGGCCCAGACCTGTTCCCTTGGTGCGCGTTGTATAAAAAGGTTCAAACAGTTTCTCTCTATCTTGAGCGGGTATGCCGATGCCGTTGTCACACACCGACACCTCTATCGCGCTACCCGTTTCGCCCATCACATGAAACACTTTGATACGGATATCGCTGGAACCATTGGCACTGCTCTCACTCGCCTGTAAGGCGTTAACAATCAGGTTGGAAAAGAGTTGGCGTAGCTTATTTGCATCTCCAGGCAGGGCGGGCAGACCTGATTGATAATCCACTTGTATCGTAGCTTGCGCCTCTTCAATACGTTTATGCAAACTGATCAATGTCGCATCCACCAACTTTTCAATGTTTATCCACTCAACATTAACTGCCTCAGGCCTGGCGAAGGTCAACATATCGGTGAGGATATTCTCCATGTAACGGATCTGATCAAGACCAATGGTGGACAACTCCTTCTCATCATTGGAGGATTGCTTACCAAGCAACTGCATACACATCTTGACCGAAGACAATGGGTTCCTTAAGTCATGGGCAATCATACTTGCCATCTGTCCGAGAACCGTCAATGCCTGAGTCCGAACCAACTCCTGATGCTGCAATTCGACTTCACGCTCGAGGCGCTTATGTTCAGTTATATCTTCTTTAACCGCAACAAAATTGGTGATTTCTCCCTTGGAGTTTTTTAATGATGAAATCGAAGCCGACTCCCAATAGAGCTCGCCGTTCTTTCTACGATTATGAAACTCTCCACGCCACTCTTTCCCGTTCAATACGGTTTGCCACAATTGCTGATACTGATCCCCATCGGTTTCACCTGATTTGAGTATATTGGTCTTTTTGCCGACAACTTCACCAGCAGAATAGCCGGTAACTTGTGAAAACTTGGGATTCACATACTCGATCTGTCCATAACGATCAGTCAACATCACGATACTTGGACTCTGCTCCACAGCATGGGAGAGCATGCGTACTTTCTCCTCTGCTTTACGCCGTTCTGTTACATCCTCTCCTATTGCTGTAACACCGATAATCCTTCCTCCTGAATCGGTTGACGGGGTTTGGTGCCAGGCGATGCGTCGATGGCCGCCATACTTCATAACCACATCCACTTCTATATCACGAAGTTCAGTCTGCTCACTCCGAAGACGCTTCAGGGTCTGAAGAAATCGCTGCCTGTGTTCAACTCTTACAAAACGTTCAATCCACTCATCATGCAATACATCCTGTCGTGACCATCCGGTCATTTTCAGAAAATAGTCATTGCAGAACACAAGCCGATACTCATTATCAAGGGTTATTGCAGCCAGCTGCATATCTTCCAGGGTTCGCCGAAAGCGACGCTCATATTCACTCTGCCGCTGAGCATACCGATGACGTAGATTGGCAGAGGCCAATAACCAGGAACCAAACAGAAGCACCACAGTAATTATAAAGTAGAGGGGAATATGCTGTTTGATAAAACCCCAAAAGCCCGGTGCAAAACGCTTAAGGGGAACCCTGGAGACAACCTTCCAGCGCAATTCATCCAACGGCATGCTGAGCTGTTGACTCTCGGAGCCATGCATAATTTGAGAGGCTACCGTTCTCGGGGTTACAGTTTCATAAGTAATCAACCCCTCATCGGTCACCACCTGACCTGATACAGAACTGCTGACATGCGCCCAGGTACTCGGATAGAGGTCCGAAAAATTTTTGTTGTGGGGTAACATAAAACCCCACTCATCACTAGCTCTTGGGCTATTCAGCCAGTATCCGTCCTTATTCAGCAAATGGATGTGGTCAGCGATGTTTGCGCCTGCTCTGGCGAAGTCGCTCAACAAGCGATCACCCAGATAATTGAGTACAAGGATCCCCTGAATCTGCTCATTATCGACAAAAATAGGCACGGCAAAACGCATCACCGGCTTCAATGGCTGCTCAATAGCTCCCTCTTCAATATTCAGATCTAGAGGAGAGATATAGATACCCCCTGGGCTAAGTGCCATGGCATCTAAAAAATAGTAACGTCCTGACTTATCCTGTAGTGACTCGTCTGCAACCAGTATTGGATTTCCATTTGAAAAATTGACCCGTACTTTCTCCAGGCCCTGATTGTCGATAAAGCGCACCTGATCATAGAGTCTTTTCTCACGAATAAAGGTGTAGAAGAGTTGCTCGACCTGCCTTTTCCGCAGACGACTGGAGCTATCAATGCTTTGACGTTCAATATAACTGGCAAGAAAGATAAGATCAGAGATTACATTGGAAAGATCGCGATTCAAGATACTGCGGGTAAGCCCCACATTTAATAACTCGTTAGACTTAAGCGTCACACGATCTGTTTCGGAAATGGTGTAGTAGTGTAGATAGGCTGCAATTGCAAGGGTTGCTGCAAAAGGCAGAAAGATGAGTAAAAATTGCTTCAACCACTCCAGGCCGGTCAATCCAATTCGCTGTTTCATCTTATTAACCCGGCGACTAACTATGTCGTGTTCAGTCGCAGTGAGATGGCCTCTCTTTAAAAATCATAATGTCAGAAGTATATGACTACCTGCTTGCAAGGGTTGCGGAAATTCTCCTCAGATCACTATTATTCGTTGTTATCTGCCAGCACGCATCAATCCGCCCAAGCCCATCTCCTCAAGTGCATTTGCCAACAAGTTTGTCACCTCCCCCGCATGTTCGCAACGCAGCGCTGTCTGCAGCAACTCCCTTGCCCTGGAACTGGAGAAAGATCTTAGCACCCATTTAACCCTTAACAGACTTCCGCCATTCATACTCAGACTGTCCACCCCCATCCCCAAAAGCAATACTGCCCCAGCCGGATTCCCTGCCAGCTCACCACATACACTCACCTCTTTGCCATATTTGCCGGCACCATCAATTATCTGTATCAGCGCTCGCAACACCGCAGGATGAAGATCATTGTAGATATCCGCCACATGGCTATTGTTTCGATCAACTGCGAGCAGATACTGGGTAAGGTCATTGGTACCGACTGAAAGAAAATCGATGCGCTGTGCAAATGTCTCTACCTGGTAGACCGCCGCCGGCACCTCGATCATCACCCCAACCTGAGGCATTTCCACCTCAAAACCCTCCTCAAGCAGCTCATCATGCGCTCGCTGTATCAGCAGCATGGCGTCATCGACCTCCTGCACGTTACTGATCATTGGCAACAGCAGCCGCAGGTTATTCAGGCCTATAGCGGCTCGTAAGATGGCACGGACCTGAGTAATAAAGATCTCCGGATGATCAAGAGAGATGCGGATTCCACGCCACCCCAGAAAGGGATTCGATTCCACCACTGGAAAGTAGGGTAGCGGTTTATCACCACCGATATCCAGGGTGCGTATGGTCACCGGTCGCGGATGAAAGCTCTTCAACACTTTGCGATAGTTGACCACCTGCACTCCCTCACCTGGAAAACTGTCGCGTACCATGAATGGCAACTCTGTCCGATAGAGTCCAACCCCCTCCGACTCTTCAGCACCATGACTGCTTAATTCGGAGAGTAATCCGGTATTGAGATGGAGTGGAATTCTTCTGCCATCTGTTGTTTCACAGGGCAGATCCTTGTCTGCCTGCAGTTCCTGGAAGAGCGCCTGGTCCTCAATGGCTAAGCGACGGTACTCTTCGATAACCGAAGGGGCCGGAGAGACATAGATCCGCCCCAGATATCCATCAAGGATCAGAAAACGTCCATCCATACGGCTCACCGGCAGGTTACTGAGCCCCATTACAGCGGGTACTTCCATCGCTCTGGCCAGAATTGCCAAATGGGAAAAGCTTGCCCCTCTGGCAGATACCACCCCAGCCAGTCGATCCCTGGGCACCTCAGCAAGTTGCATCGCGCTGACCTCCTCCCCGACCAAAATGGTATTTTCAGGATACTCCTCAAGCGTGTTTACCTTCTGCTGTAGATGCATCAGAATCCGCCGCCCCAAATCGAGCACATCCGAAGCCCGTTCACGGAGATAGATATCCTCCATGCTCTCGAATAACTTGGCATGCTCTTGAAACGTTTCACGTAATGCGCCCGGAGCCCAATTTCCCTGGTTGATAAGTTTTATCGTATTGCCAATCAGGGAATCGCTACCCAGCATCATCAACCAGGCATCGAAAAGTGCCCGATCCTCGGCAGGCAGACTCTCTTCAAAACGATCCTCAATCGCCATCAGATCCTGCACGACTGCAGCCACAGCAGTTCTGAAAGCCTCCTCCTCATTCTCAATATCTTTGGCCGGCTTGTCAGGCACCGCCTCCAGATCAGCAGGAGGATAGACCACCACAGCCGTCCCGAGTGAGACACCTGGGGCTCCTGGCCGTCCCTGAAGAAATCGTTTTGGGGGAGCTAGATCACTCTGGGTGACCAGGTTACTACTGGCCGCAGCATGGGTTATTGCGCCAGCCAGCTGCGCAGCCAGGGTAAATAGAAAAGTGACCTCATTGTCTTCAAAGCTGCGCTGTTCGATCTGCCGCACAACCAAAACCCCCAAGACCCGCCGGTTCTGGATAATCGGCACCCCGAGAAATCCCTTATATGAGGTTTCACCGGTCTCGTTGGTAAAAAGATAGCGTTTGTGACTTGGTGCATCGGCGAGATTGACGGGTTCGGCACGTTCGCATACCAGTCCGATCAATCCACGATGATAGGGAAGTCTTACCTTACCCACGGCATCAGGTAATAGTCCCTCGGTGGCCTTTAAGACATGATCACGGCGTTCAAAGTCAGTCAAATATACGGAACAGACATCGGCATCGATGGCTCTCTTCACCTGATAGACGATTATGCTCAATGCCTGCTCTAAATCAGAAGCGGCATTAACCTCTTTGACGATACGATGAAGGATATCAAGCATGATCCTATGTTACCGCTATGAAACGGCATCCTTACGCTATTTTGAAAATTCTCCGATCCTAGGCGCCCTCTGGAGAGCTTAATCTGCCTGGATAAGGACTATGGCTGGGTCAGCGACGATTCTGTCGTAAATAGTTGGTAAGGGAGCGTCCAGGTACGCCCTCTGGATAGAGTAAAGGAGCCAACTCCTCCAGCGCTTTGGTATAGACATTGCGTTTGAAGTAGATCACTTCCCGCACAGGATGCCAATATTTAACCCAACGCCAATCCTCGAATTCCGGGGATGCGGTATGATCGAGGCAGAAGGCATCCTCTCCGCAGTTTACCCGCAGCAGAAACCAGATCTGCTTCTGCCCAATACAGATCGGCTCACTGTGTCGGCGAATATAGCGCTCCGGTAAACGGTACCGCAGCCAACTGCGGGTAGCGCCGATTATCGAGACCTGATCAGCTTTTAGACCCACCTCCTCATTCAGTTCCCGGTACATGGCCTGCTCTGGAGTCTCATCCTGCTTGATCCCCCCCTGGGGGAACTGCCAGGCATCCTGTCCAGCGCGTCGCCCCCAGAACAAGAGACGATCTTCGTTGCACAAAATGATACCGACGTTCGGTCTAAAACCGTCTGAGTCAATCAATTCATCCGCCACAATATATCAAATTCAATTAGTGTGATTTTTCCATAATCCCTCTGGAGCAGCAAGGCGATAAACATAAGCCTTTGCTAATTATGGAGATTCCGACGTGACTTTTGCTCTATTGCCAGCACAGGATAACTCATCAATTTCTGCCCTCTATCCTGCCAAATCGCTATAAAACCGTTTTTACATTCGATAAACACTACCCCGGTTGCAGCGGTAATAATCTGTAAATAAACCGTTAACATCTTTTTTCTATAACCGGGTAAAATACCAGGATAAACACCACATAATTCTTTAGGGAACCTCAAGAAACAGGTCAGAATCGGACTGGTTAAGAATCAAAATAGGCAGATTCGGGTTATAGATCTGACTTACTAACCGGTTGTTGCAACGATCCGCTGCCCGGATAAGTTCCGTTTTGGCAGCCAGCAACGCCCTGACTCACCCTGAGATTCTGTAAATTGAGGCAGGACAGTATCTATGGCATTGGCAATCTTCGATCTGGACAATACTTTGCTGGCAGGTGACTCCGACTACCTTTGGGGCCGTTTTCTGGTAGAACAGGGCATCGTCGACGGAGAGATATATGAGCGTGAAAACCAGCGCTTTTATGATGATTACAAAGCAGGTGAACTGGATATTCATGAATTTTTGCGTTTTTCCCTGAACCCCCTGAGCAAACACTCTCCTGAAAAACTCAGGCAGTGGCGGGATCTGTTCATGCAGGAGAAAATCTCTCCGATCATTAATGAAAATGCCCAACAACTGGTAGACAAGCACCGCCAGGCTGGTGATTCTCTTTTGATCATCACAGCAACCAACTCTTTCGTCACCACCCCAATCGCCAAACGGTTTGGCATCGACCATCTGATTGCCACTGAACCGGAAACCCTTGACGGCCAGTACACTGGTGAGGTTGCTGGCGTACCGAGCTTTCGGGAGGGCAAGGTAAGTCGCCTGAATGAGTGGCTGGAGGAGTTTGGTCAGAATCTGGATGGCAGCTGGTTTTATAGCGACTCACATAATGACCTCCCTCTACTGGAGCAGGTTGAGAATCCAGTCGCAGTGGATCCGGATCAGACCCTCGCTGAAATTGCGAAACAGAGGAACTGGCCCATCATGCATTTACATAGTGGATGATCCATACTTAGAGAAGAACGAACAACCCATGGGTATGCAGGCTGACAGATACCTGATCAAGGGTTTGGATAGCGAGGTACGCCAGGCCGTAAAGACCATAGAACGGAGCATCTCCAAACATCTATTGTATCAGACTGCAGAAGGCCAGAAACCTACTGGGTTACAGGAGAAGTCATGTCCAGACCCGCTTTTTTTGCTGTTTTAATCGCTGTGATCATCGGTGTGATCTATGTCATGCAAGTCAGCGAAAATCCACCTCAAACCAGCATGAATCAGTCCCCTAAGGAGTATATCGAGCTGGTCGAAAAGAAGAAGGCAGCCAGAATTGCTGTTGAAAAGGCGCTCAAGGAGGGCAAAGAGCGTACTGACAAGGCCCTACAAGAGAATCAGTCTCTGCGCTGACACAAGGTTCTTTCATCCCCATTTTCCACCGCCTGAGCTATTGCGTTGACAAACTCCCCCAGCTCATCTGTGGAAACCACCTCCAGCAGGCGATTCATCAACTTCGGATCTATAGCTGCCTGTACGACCCGGCCATCCATCAATGTCACATTGATGCCGGCAGTATGTACATGGTCCTCTCCCTCTCGCTCAGCGACCAGACTCTCATTCTCCTGCAGCAGGAGATCGTAGCGAGCCTCAATCTTCGCATCCATATCGTCATCCAGCTCTTCAGACACATAGACCAGCCAGCCATCCTCATCAACAGCGGACTTTACCTCCAATCCCAGTTGCCTTAAATAGTCGATAAACTCCTGCCAGGGACGCTCATCAAAAAAAATGTACTCCAACATGAAACACCTGCTTGTTACGGACTCACAAAATGAGCCACTGAGAATGTTATTTTCTCTATCTTGAATAATCGGGTTCAGGAAATCTCATCAATCGGGAGCACTCAGAATGAAACAGAGCCAACTACTCACCACACTCTTCAAGATTCCAGGCCGACACCTTGCCCGCCAAATCTATAATAAGACAACCTTTATACCCAGCCGACGCAAAATTGTTCTGCAACAATCACCCTTGGCTGGCTTTCAATATCACCGTGCAGCTGCAATATGGCCATTTCTACAGGTCGGAGAGTCTCTGCATCTGAAACGTGAACCGAGCAACCCACATGACCGCTACGCCGTAGCAGTATGGTTTAAAAACGAACATCTGGGCTATGTACCCAAGCGGGAAAACCGAACTCTGGCACAACTACTCGACCAGGGTGAGCGACTGGAAGCCACGATCATACGCCTTTTGGATGATGACAACCCCTGGCGAAAAATCCGCTATCAGATAACCTGGGTTGGTGAACGCTCCTCTGAATGGGTTGTGTAAACCATGGATTAGAGAGTTTTTGCCTAATTAGGCTATTTTCCAGGCTTTCTGGATGCTTTGTTCGATTTTTTGCGGATTCCCTCAATACCAAGTGTCAGCTCCATCTCTTTGGAAGCATCGCCGAGATACTTGGTAATACCGAAATCTGCCAGGATCAACTTGGTCTCGCCATAGAATCCACGACGATACCCTCCCCAGGGGTCACTGCCTGAGCCGACATGGTCCACTTCAATCTCAATCGACCGGGTGACACCTCTTAAGGTCAAATCTCCCACGAGCAGAGCTGAGCCATCCTCCCGTTCAGTAAAAGAACGGCTGACGAAACGCGCTTCTGGAAAACGATTCACATCAAGAAAGTCCTCATCCCTTAGATGCTTATCCCGCTCAGCATGATTTGAATCGATACTCTCTGTCTCAATCACTACAGTGATGGATGAGTCTGAGGGATTTTTTGAATCGTACTCAAATTCACCGGAAAATCGATTGAATCGTCCAACTAACCAGCTATAACCCAGATGGCTGATTTTGAACTGAATGAAAGCATGGCCACCTTTGGTGTCGATCTCGTAAGAAGAGGCCAAACCATTTTGGGTAGAAAAAATCAAAACAGTGAAAACCAACAAAATCACATGAGTAATTCTTTTCATTCCATCCACTCTTTGGTCGCAATCCATGATTCCGCTCCTAATATCTTCTGTTTTATTGTTAAAGAACCGCGCCTTAACAAAGCCCAATTTTTGTTAATCACCGTTCACATAATAAAACATAGCTTATCACTAAGGTATCACACAAATTGACCAACAGAGTGCCCAGAAAACTTTAGCGCTCCTGACCCACTTGAGGGGTAAATTGTGACGCCCATCAAGTGTAATTTAGTGCCAATTCACACTGCAGAGAGGAAGCGTAAATAGTGTGAATTCCGTCCGCCTAAATTGTGACCTCGTGTATGCATAAAATCCCCCATCGACCGCCATAGTGAGCAACATCTTAGGGAGAAACTCATTTTTGAGGTCACAAGGTCATGAACGCAACACGTAAACTTATTCCACTGGTATTATTCCCCGCCCTTTTTTCAACCGATATCAACTTAGCTCAAGCTGCGGAACTATCTTTCGATAGAGCTGTATGGAGAGACAGCAAAGACCTGTTGGTATTCAAAGGTCAGGGGGTACCTGGCGCAATCGTTGACGCCTATCTCGCTGGAACAATTACACCATTCGCAAGAGCCACTGTCAGCAGCAGAGGCTCATGGCGCATGAAATTGACCAACCCTGAATTTATACCTTGTGCAGTACGTGTTGAGTCAGGTCCATCTGCAGCACAACGAAATGTCTATCGTGCCCCTGATAATTGCGCCACAGATGAGAATATTGGTGACAATAATCCTCCTGAGGAGCCAACACCAGAGAATACAGCACCTGTAATCAGTGGATCTCCCAACACTCAGGTTGCAGAGGGACAAAGCTACAGCTTCCGTCCAAGTGCCAACGATGCTGATAACGACGACCTGACCTTCTCAATTGTAAATCGTCCCGCATGGGCAAGCTTCAACAGCGCCACCGGCCTGCTTAGCGGCACCCCTGAGATGGATGATGCCGGCACCACCAGCAACATTCGCATCAGCGTATCCGATGGCACAGCCACTGCTTCACTGAGCGCATTCAGCATTACAGTGTCCAATACAAATCAGGCCCCCACCATCAGCGGCACACCTGCTCTTTCTGTAGCTGAAGGCAGCGCATACAGATTTGCACCCAGCGCCAATGATGCAGACGGCGACAACCTCACCTTCTCAATTGCTAACTGCCCATCCTGGGCCAGCCTTAACAGTTCAACTGGCGTCCTCAGCGGCACACCAGATGCAAATGATGCCGGCACTAGCAGCAACATTCGTATCAGCGTATCCGACGGTACAGCCACTGCTTCACTGAGTGCATTCAGCATTACAGTCTCCGATACCAACCGGGCGCCCACCATCAGTGGTACACCTGCCTCTTCAGTAGCAGAAGGCAGCAGCTACAGATTCACACCAAGTGCAAACGATGCAGACGGCGACAACCTCACCTTCTCAATCGCTAACCGCCCATCCTGGGCCAGCTTTAACAACACTACTGGCGCCCTCAGTGGCACACCAGACATGAATGACGCTGGCACCACCAGCAACATCCGCATCAGCGTATCTGACGGTACCGCTACCGCTTCACTGAGCGCATTCAGCATTACAGTGTCCAATACCAACCAGGCGCCCACCATCAGCGGTACACCATCAACCAGTCTGCAGGAAGGCAGTGCCTATAGCTTTACGCCTAATGCTAACGATCCAGATGGTGACGACTTGAGCTTCTCCGTCAGCAATCTACCTAGCTGGGCAAGCTTCAACGCCAACACCGGCGCACTCAGCGGCACACCTGATTCCAACGATTCAGGCGTCTACTCAAATATCGTTATCAGCGTATCTGACGGCAGCAGCCAAGCCAGTCTGGCACCTTTCGGTATCAACGTCGCCGATGTTGCAGAAGAAGGCGGCACCTTCCGCTTCGCAAGCAACAGTTATGATGTAGAAGAAGGCAGCGCAGTTACTCTGACTGTTACCCGCAGCAGCAGCTCTGGCACCGCAACTGTCAATTACGGCACCTACGGCGTCGAAGCAAGACACTCTCAGGACTACACAGGCTACGTCTGGACACCATTGAACTTCCTTGAAGGTGAATCTTCCAAGACTATCCGCATCAACACCATTACTGATTCAGTTGATGAGCCTGCTGAGACCTTTGAAGTCCATCTTGATGCACCAAGTAGTGGTTACACTCTGAATGCACCAAATGTCAGTGTTGTCACTATCCATGACATCGAAGCAGCAAACACTGCTCCAGTGATCACCGGCAATCCTGATCAGAGTGTATTGGTAGGCGACGGTTATGTCTTCACACCTAATGCATCCGATGCCGACAACGACACATTGACCTTCAGCATCTCTAACCTGCCAAGCTGGGCCAGCTTCAATACCAGCAACGGAACCCTGAGCGGCACACCTGCGGAAGCTGATGAAGGTAGCTACAACAACATCGTGATCAGCGTATCAGATGGCACCGACACTGCCTCACTGAGCCCAATGACACTGGTTGTCGAAGCAACTCAGACCACACCAACAGTCGGAACCGTTACTCTCAACTGGGTAGCACCTTCCACCAGGACTGACGGTAGCTCACTGAGCATGAGTGATATCTCTGGCTACAGACTCTACATGGGTACAACTGCAAACAACCTCGCACCAGTAGTTGATCTGGATGACAGCACAGCCAACAACCATGTTATGGATAATCTGGAAACCGGTACTTACTACTTCGCAATCACCGCTTACGACACAGTTGGAAATGAAAGTGACCTCTCCAACGTCGTAGCAAAAGACACTATGTAAGAAGACCAACGCAAAGGGACTTGCGCGAACAACCGATTGGTTGGCACCCTGCATCGGATTACGAGACACTCTCTTGTAGTCCGATGCTTCATTTCTGGGCATTGAAAAGTGCCATTTAAGTAACTTCAAACAGTAGAATACTTTTATCCAGGGCTCAGCGTGGCTATTGACACGGGAAGAGCTGCTCTCTGCGAGCCAGCGCATAAGGTTGAAGAGCTGAAAGTGAACTATTTGCTCACCGACATAATCCTCATGGTGGGGCATGGCCCCACCCTACATATGGATGTAGCATCCTGAGGCGAAGGGTGCGGTAAAGCTCTTGAGGTGCAGTTGGGTAGGGTGGGGCCCTGCCCCACCATAGAAGCAAAGCAGTATAAAACAGCTTCCTTCCTGCCCAAGACCCACATCAACCAACATCAATCAGTCAAACCCAACTAAATCATTGGAAGGTCGAGACGCAGTAGTGATTAAAAAATAACTTTCGAAAGTCCACCACTGTAAAAACTCAGCAATTCATAGTCGACAGAGGCTGACCGTAAATATCGCTCAAATAATTTCTAACAGCCCGCTTTGATAATGATGCATATCCAAAATTATGATCTAACAGCCAACACGATCTGATTCCTAAGTGACTTCAGCAGATTCAGTCGCTTCTTATCAATTGCCAGTCCATGAGGTTGAGAGTGATCGGCATAGATCAGACCAACCGCATGTTTGTTAACCACAATAGGAAAAATCAGAAAGGATCCAGCATTAGAAACCTTTTTATACCAATCGGGGATATCCCCCCGGATCTTCTTATCCGTTGCATCGGCAATATACACATCCACAGCATTTTTCATGGCGCCATGAAAGACATCAACACTATACTTTGTAGAGAAATGAAAAGCTTTGACAAAATCATCTGCAGATTCACCAAAACCAAGTCTCCCAACCATCTCCCCCTGTTTACGATTTAGCAGTGCCAGCACCACCCGCTTGAACCCAACAGCGCGATACATAGTCTCCAGTACCACATTAAAAATCTCAGAAACAGTGTGATCACCGACTAACATACCGGTCACTTCCTGTAGACCATCCATCAATAAGGCTTCCGTATCTTCATCACTGTGGACTGCTATTTCTGCTGTTTTGTCATCAACCGTTTGAGTGCCATCATCCAGAATCTGCGTCTGATCCAATCCATCCTTTGAAATGGATCTTGATTGGGCTTTCTGTTTTGAAGAGCCAGCGCTTGTCTGATCCTGACCATCCTTAAGTTTTTTGACAAAACTTCCTGACACATCAGAGGCAATCGCTTCAGCTAATTCTTGAAAATCATCCACCGACTGCTGCGTCAACTTCGCCACTTTTTTGCTGCCGAGTTTCAAACTCTTGGCATATTTCTTATTCAAACTTTCCAAAGCAGCCTTATTATCCACGCCATTCTCAACAATCAGCTGCATTGCATCTTCAGCAAACAGGGCAACCAAACGACGTTTCTCGGTTCGGTTAACCGGGGCATGATCACCTTGCCAGGATTTTAAACTGTCTGTAAGCGGTTTTGGAAAGTTCCACTGCTTGGCGATTTCAATACCGATTGTTTCAAAACTGACACCTAACACACTATGCTGAACTGTAATCGGCTCTCTGCCTTCGACTTTAATTAAACGCTCTATCTCTTGTGACTCTTCCGGAAGATAGAATGCCACCAGGACTTTACCAAGGTCGTTCAACAAACCTGTCAGGAAATACTCTTCTGCCTCATGCTGATCGATCTCTGAGGCCAGATTCTGAGCCAATGTTGCGCGAAACAGTGCTGACGAAACCAACTCTCGTAAATGCTCTGCCTGCTGCTTGTTTTCGATATGTTCAAAGAAAATCAACGACGCTGCAAGAGAGCGAATCGCTTGAGTACCAAGAACAACCACAGCTCTGGAAACAGTACCAATATGGCCTGAAAAACGGCCGTAATAGGCAGAATTGACCACCTTGAGAATTTTATTTGTTAAAGCAAAATCTTTAACAATGACACCCGCCATCTGATTAACACTTCGATCACTGACATCCGACATTGCATTGATACTGCGCACGGATTGAGAGAGTACAGGAAAATCACTTTTGCGTTTCATGCGCCGCAGTAAAAACTCCACGGTACCGCTACCCTCCACCTCCGAAACTGCAGCTTCACCCGCAGGTTTCATGATCTCATTATAGGCTTCGAGCATCTCCGTGGCATCGCTGTAGCGCAACGCTGGATCCTTCTCCAGAGATTTCAAAATAAAACCGTCGAGTTTCTCATCCACTTCACTATTGAACTGGGACGGGGGCTTGGGCTCCAGCTTGAGAATTGCATTGACCACAACCTGCTGATTATGGCCACTGAAGACCGGCATCCCGGTTAGCATCTCATCTAAAATCAGTCCCAAGGCAAAAACATCCGCCTGAGGCCCCACTTCACCCGCCTGAATATACTCAGGCGCCAGATAGCGCGGCGTACCAATCAACTGCTTATCTGGACCTTTTGCCTCTGACAGCAGTCGTGCGATACCAAAATCCATGATCTTTGGATTTTGATCCTGGCTGATAATGATATTAGATGGCTTCAGATCTCTGTGAACAATGCCGGACTGATGAGCCTGACTCATCCCCTTCAGCAGACCCTCGAAGATCTGTAGTGCCAGGGAGAGTTCGAGAGGTTCACCCTGAATAGTGTCAGAAAGCAATTTACCCTGAGCATATTCGAACACCAGATATGGAGTGCCATTATGCTCACCCGCCTCGTAGATAGAGACAATGTTTGGATGCTGCAGCTTACTCATAGTGCGCGCCTCGTCTCTAAACGAGGCATCCTTCAGCGCTTTATCAAGAAGCTTAATTGCGACCTGACGTTCCAATTGGCCGTCCTGACACAGATACACGGTACCCTGATTGCCAGAACCCAGCTCTTTACCGACTTGAAAACGCCCAATCTTTTTCAGCCTCATGCACCCATCCCAAATGAACCCCTGGCTATGTTAACGGCACTTAGGCTGATTTCTTACCTGATTTTAATGCTGTTATTCCAAACAATCTGACATATAAGGGGCTTTTCAGCCAGTAGTACCAATATCTCGGAACGAGAGGTATCACTTCCCTGATCGAGACCTGAGACAGATCGCACTCCTTTACCTGGAGATACCAAGCATAGCCCACCTGATCTGTCTATCCTGCGAATGCGACTCACACCTGGAAATTGTAATGGATCGGCAAAGGCTCTCTTACTGGATACCCTTTTAGCTGGCCAAGGTTTAAAGCACTTAATCTCCTAAAAGATAAAAAGAATAGAAAATATTGTACATTATGTACAAATATACTATATTTTTAATCATAATAGTTATACAAGGCCTGCTCATATCGAGGCTGAAGCACCATACAGGCTTGAGTTTTTCAATTTAAATTAACAACTTATGAGGATAGGTAGATGAGACTAACCAGCAAGAGCCGATACGCAGTTACCGCCATGCTCAGTTTGGCTTTAAACCACAAAAATGGTCCCATGACACTCTCAGAAATCTCTGAAAATCAAGGGATTTCCCTCTCTTACTTGGAACAGCTGTTCGCCGCCCTGAGATCAAAAGGACTCGTGAAGGGCGTCAGAGGCCCCGGAGGTGGTTACTCCCTGGCGAAAAATGCCACGGATATCTCAGTGGCTGAAATTATCTGTGCAACAGATGAATGGGTTGACTATACCTATTCAACTCAGAGGAATAGTGTACAAATAGAAACTCAACTCAGCAGCCGTAGCCTATGGAGTAACCTGAGCCGACAACTTTTTGATTATGTCAGCGATATCACCCTCTCTGATTTGATTAACCGTCGCTCGATTCATGAATCCCACCAAAAGGAAGACAAAATTGCAGCCTGATGATTATTGGTCGAGTTCTTCAAAATCAGAAACCTGTTATTAGAATGGGCGGTCAACTGATTTTTAGGTTCAAGGAACTCGACCAATCGCCCAACGGGTTGTAGATCCGAGATACTGAATCAACCCGCTTTCTGCCCACCTGGATTGACCGCTTCCAGACCTCGGAAGATATCAAATCAATAGCTATTGCTTGCTGATTTAGGGCCTGTTAACACTAATCGAATAGGCCCTAGTGTGGTGCGTCATACTAGCAATTACAGTCATCTGCAGCCCCAGGGATTACCCAAGGTAGGCATTTTTACGCCGCATGGAATTCAGCCCGCAGGGTGGCATCATGCTTGAAGCAGCCACCGAGGGCTTTGGTACTGGTATTCGAACTACTGTCCATAACTCCCCTGGCCTTGACACAATAGTGGGTGGCTTCGATAGAGACAGCCACATCCTCGGTGTCCAGCAGTGTTTGCAGGGCGACCAGTATCTGTCGCGTCAGCCGCTCCTGTACCTGCGGTCGCTGAGCGAAAAAACGCACGATCCGATTAATCTTTGACAGGCCGATCAGACTACCCGAGGGAACATAGGCCACCTTGGCTTTGCCGTCGATGGTGATGAAATGGTGTTCGCAAGTGCTAGTCAGATCTATATCCTGCACTGTAATCATCTCATCCGAGCCCATCTTGTTCTCGATCAGGGTGATCTTGGGGAAATGGCGGTAGTCGAGACCGGAAAAGATCTCCTGGATATACATCTTGGCTATTCTGTGGGGCGTTTCGGCGAGGCTGTCGTCCGACAGATCGAGGCCTAGCACCTGCATCATGTCACTCATCAGCTCCCTGATTCGGTCGTACTTCTGATCCTGGCTCAAACCATTCTCGAACATCGGGGTTTCCAGACCCTGTTCTATCAGAGCATTGCGAACCAAGTCAGCTTCGTCGCTGATATGGGGGCGGCTAGTTAAGCGTACTGGATTGTTGGGCATGTCAGAGATCTCTCAGTTGACAATTATTTTGAGTCAATGTCTTGAAAAATGCTGCAAGTATTGATCCACAAACACATGCTAGGGTGATAAATCAGACGTCCTAACAGCTTGATCGCATTGGTTTGAAGGTAAAAATTTACAACAGCGGTCATCCAACCAATGCGAATCAGTAAGAAAAATATACCGATAGATTGATGATAGGCAGTCAGTAAGATAAAGAAAACATATAATTCCTAAAGGAAATCACTACCTTGGATAATGATACGATACCCCCTGGATCTTACTATCAAGCCGATACAACCTGTCCCCTGTATGTTGCCATCAGGAGACATACAGCCTCCAAGAGATAATCCTGTTTCATTTGTACAGGTCATGAAGAGCAGCAAAAAAGCTGCAACAGACCATCTCCAATCTATTGGAGCAATCATCAACCTGTCGCGGTGGTGATTGTCTATCCCGGGTTTGCGGCTAACTCAAGATCACATCTGCTTCAGGCGTACCGAGCCATGGCTTAACAGGTACTACTCCACCTCTACGTGGTGCCAGGAAGCTCTAGCTTGCTTGGCAGGGGGCTGTACAGCAGTAGATGCGATTACATCACCATCAATATGGCCATGAAAAAGGTCAGGCACTAAAATCATGTACTTTATTTTTTATAGAATAATAACAAGATATATAGCTATCACTGTCCCACTTACTTTAACTATTACGGTTGTATCTGATTCATTGCTGTTGGTTTCTATTGCTGATGGAGAATTGAGGCATGAAAAAGCATCGTAAAGCAGAGGGTCACGGCTTGAAAAAACTTACAATTCATCAGTATTTTAAATAGGTAGGGAGAGAAACTCCCCTCTCCCCTTGCGGGAGAGGGGCCGGGGGAGAGGGGGTGAATAAACACCCTATTTTCCACAACAATCAGCAAGATAAATATGAACGATCGATGCTGTTTCTCTCTTTCAACCACATAAAACGCTTCGCGTGCACCCTCTCCCCAACCCCTCTCCCGTAAAGGGAGAGGGGCTTTTAGAGTTGTTCTGAGAAGATTGAAAGTTATTGGACATTAGCAGTGATAGCTTATATAGGGTTTAAGGTTTAAATGACCTGTGCCTCTGTGTATAGGTAGTTATGTCATGAATATAACTTCGTTTAATTTTCTAAATTAATATTTATATATCTCGATTTGTCTTGTTTTGGCTACAGGTTGTTCAGGGGTAACGCATGAGCACTCTAGACATTGAAGCTAACCATGCCAGCGCATCATCTTCCATTAGTGGTGATGATCGTGAAGTGATATTTTTGGACATGACCGATTAACTAAGGAAACCTCGATTGTGAGTGTCAGTTCAGACGGCACACATGCAAGATGATCTATTTGGTACTGGGTTTAAACTTCGCGGATCAGTTTGCTTGCGAAGTAAAAGAGGATTAAACGCTGCGCCCCGTACTAACTGAGGTTACATATATCATGACACATGGGACTGATGGAGATGTTGACCTTGCACCTTGCCGTTTTTAAATAGATACGAAAATAACTCAACCCAGGAATCTATATCAGACCTTGAACCTGTCGCTCTAAGGCACTGGTATCCAAGCTTGGCAGATAGGAGAGATCTTCTTGAATTTGAATGCCAATCAAAGAGACTCTAGTAGGTAGAAGATCTAATTTATCAGCCAACCCCAGCGCCTCAGCCACACCAAAACCATGGCATGAGGTTAGACCACTACAATCTTCCAACTCATCCAGGCCTATCAACTTCACCTCACCAACTCTGCCAGAGGAGACCAGGGCATCGATCAACACCACATGATCAACACCCCTGAAATAGTCCAACAATCCACTGCCTGGCCGATCCAGCTTAATCAGCTCACACGCTGTCAATTGACAGGTCTGAAGATGATCGATCGCCAGCCAGCCCAACTGATCTGCCCCAAAAGGAGAGCCTATACCGATAACCCTGGTCATCTCCGATTGACTTTCAACTTGAGGAAATGGGTTGCACAAGAGATACATGGGTCGTAATTACGAATGACCTGCTCGGCCCTAAGGCGTATCACCTCATCACTATTATCAAGACCCAGCTGTTGTAACGATAAGGCAATATCCTCTTCAATGCGCCCCTGATTCTGGCTGGTCGGTGGCACGATACGCGCGTAGCGAACGATTCCCTCCTGATCCACATCGTAGCGATGCCAGAGGATACCTCTTGGCGCTTCAGTACAGCCAAATGCATTCCCTTCAATAGATCCGACTTCATGATAAGGTTGGGCAGGAATCTGATACTGTTGCAGCAGTCGTATCGCCTCAAAGATTGCAAAATAGAGCTCTATCGCCCTGGCGACAATGCTATGGAACATATTATGGCTGGGAAAGCTGATGCCGCAGCCATCCATTAACAGACGAACAGGCTTGGGCAGCTGATGGAAATTCAGATTCAATCGTGCCAGTGGGCCTGTCAGATAGGGGCGGCCTTCCAATTCACAATGCAGTGCAGTTGAGTGGGGTGATTGAATCTCTGTAAAATGGCTATCGAAATAACAGATATCGATATCCAATCCCTGACCGGATATCAGTCGTCCCTTACCCATGGCGTACTCTTCCTGATCACTCAACGCCACACTGATAAAAGACTGATTATCATCAGCAAAGGTCAAACCTGCTGTCCATTCGATTAACGCCTCTGCATGAGGTAAAGCAGATTGCAGACGTTGCAACATGGTCTCTACTGCAGAGAGATCGGGAGCCCGATAGAATCCACCCACCCTGACACCAACCGGGTGAACCGAGCGACCACCAAACATGGCGATCAGGTCGTTGCCCAGGGTTTGCAACTCGAGCCCACGCCGCACGGCATCCGGATAATCAGCGGCCATGGCGATGGCTGATTCAAAACCGAGAAAATCGGGCGCAGCCAACAAATGGACATGCAGGGCGTGGCTCTGTATCCACTCTCCGCAATACATCACTCGACGCATCTCTGTCACCCAGGGATCAGGGGTGAAGTCTGCCAACCTCTCGAATGCCTGAACCGCGCTCATCTGATAGGCGACAGGACATATCCCGCAGATCCTGGCCACCATATCGATGACTTGATTACGCTCATACCCCTCAACAAACTTTTCGAACAGTCTGGGTGGCTCGAAAATACGTAAATTGATGCGCTCGATCTCTCCGCCTACCACATCGAGTTCAAGTGCGCCTTCACCCTCGACACGGGTCAATACCGGTACATTGATATGTATATCGCGATGCTCAGCCATCGGTATCACCTTTCACTCCTTCGCTGGCAGCTTTAAATAGTGGTGCACTATTGGCTATAAAACGAAAGCGCCTAAGCACCCCCTCTGCATCCAGACCCAGTTGTTCAAATCTGTTTGTGATGGAACGGTCATTGACCAGCTCCGCCGGTCCATAACAACCATAACAACCCCGCCCTGTCGCGGGGCAAAGCGCGCCACAGCCTGCTAATGTGACAGCTCCCATGCAAGCCTCTCCCTTGCTGACCATGGTGCAGATCAATCCCTTACGTTTACACTCCATACACACCGAATGCTGTTCAGGTCTAGGGGTTATTCCAGACAACAGATCACGCAACGCCCCAAGCACTTGAGTTGAATTAACAGGACAACCCTGAATCTGAAAATCAACTTTTATATGCTGTGAAATTGGATCTGATGTAGTCAGGGTGTCGATATGCTCTGGATGGGAATATACAGACCCCATCCAGCCATCCCGATCTGCGAAGTTGGCCAGTGCCTGTAAGCCACCACTGGTTGCACAAGCGCCGATGGTTACCAGTAATTTACTGTTCTCTCTGACTTGTTGAATCCGCTTGATATCCTCTGGCGTCGATACACTGCCCTCAACCAGAGAGATATCCACTGGCTCATCAGGTGCATTTGGGCCTGCTTCGGCAAAATGGACAATCTCCACCAGTTCCGGCAACTGCAGCAGGGGTTCACCCAGATTCAACAGAGCCAGCTGACAGCCATCACAGGAGCTGAATTTATGCACCGCTAGTTTCGGTTTTTGAGTGGCCATATGGATATCCTGGTCTAATTAACTGTTGTGAGCATGCAAACAATTGAACTCACATTGCGCACTCTCAGAAGCCCTTGGTTCCTAAAAAGTCTGCCAATTCGGAATAACAGAAAACCGGGCCGTCACGACAGACAAATTTTGATCCGATTTGACAGTGTCCGCACTGACCAATACCACACTGCATATTTCTCTCCATACTGAACCAGATATGTTGATCCGGGATCTCCATGGAACGCAGATTGGCTATCGCTGCCAACATCATCAATTCAGGGCCACAGAGCATTGCGATGGTACGTCCCTGACGCAGATTGAGCTGTTCGATCAACTCAGTGACCATGCCTTGCTGGCCATGCCATTCACGGCTTGCAACATCGGCCGCAAGTAACACTTTGACATCCGGTTCACTCGCCCAGGCATCATACTGCTCCCGCCATATCAGGTCGCTTGAGTGTTTGACCCCTTGTAGAATATTCAGATGGCCAAATTGATCACGTCGCTTTATCAGATATCGGATTACAGAAACCAGGGGCGCGCACCCTAAGCCACCTGTTACCAGCAGAACATCTCGACCCTCAGCTTCCGCTATGGGCCAACCTCTGCCAAACGGACCTCGAATACCCACCCGATCCCCAGGTTGCAGTTTAGACATCGCCTCAGAGACCCGACCGACCACCCTGATTGTGTGGTCAAAATAGTGGCTATCCTCAGGATCATTGACGATTGAAATAGGAATCTCTCCCGCTCCATAGAGCGTCACCATATTGAACTGGCCAGGCAGGAACTCGAATACCTCCTGGGCACTCGCATCCTCAAACTGCATCCTTAAGGTGAAAATTGTTGGAGACTCCTGGATGCGCTGGTCGATAATCGCACTACGCGGAATGTGGGTTTCACTCATCTAGACTCCCCTCCCACAAAATCGTGTCAGTTTCTTTAATCAGATCAATACCGACAGGACACCAGGTGATGCAGCGACCGCAACCGGTACATCCGATGCGCCCCTGCTGTTGCTGCCAACCGGCCAATTTATGGGTCAACCACTGCCGATATCTGGAGAGGATATCCCCTCGTACTTTAAAATGACCCATGCTGCTGTGATTGGCACTGAAGCAGGAGTCCCACTGGCGCACATTCTGAGCCGATTTCCCATCCAGTGACACTTCATGATGTACGTCATAACAGAAACAGGTGGGACAGACTGCAGTACAGTTGCCACAACCCAGACATCTTTCAGCGACATCACTCCAATGGGTGTGTTGCAGCCGTTGATAGAGACGCATCAGATCCTCAGGCTTTGCCAGATGCCTTGTTTGCTCACCTGCAGCCTGATCGGTTTGAGCTGTCATTCTTTGTAGCTGATGCGCCGCTGCTGAGTCTAATGAAAGTTTCTCCAATAGAGCCTTGCCCTTCTCATTGCCATGCCATAGCAGAAACCCCTCATCCAGTTCAGACAACCCAATATCATAGCCCTGCTTCACAGCAGGCCCATCCCCTGTGGAGTGACAAAAGCAGCTCTCTGCAGAGTGGGCACAGTCGATCCCGATCAACAACAATTGCTCTCTGCGTTGACGATAGTGTGGATCAGGCGCATCAGCATGAAGAAAATGTCTATCCTGGATGGCCAGCGCAGAGAGGTCACAGGCCCTGACACCAAACACTGCAGTCGGCCTCACATCGGGCTGGCTGGTTTGAAAAGCTAAAGGATCCTGCTGTTCAATCCACAATACCTCTCTTGGGGCAAAACAGAGGGGCTTGAGCCCCTGAGGCCCATGATTCCAATCAAACAACCGCTGACTTTCAGTCTGTTGCAGGCGATAGTGACCCGGCTTCTGGAGATTGGTCAAACCTGTAACAAGCTGATCTGCATTCTCGATCTGCTTGAACTGTATAGCCCCCTCCTCAACTGCAGGGCCAAGGATCTGATAACCGGATTGCTGGAGCACATCCAATAGCGCTTGCAGTCTGGCACGGGGCAGAAATCCGGGATGTCGATTAACGCTAACGCTCTGTTGCACTTTCACGGCCTCACCGTTGCGGTACAGGAATAACAGCGCACTCATACGTTGTTATTTCCGTTGCCTGTAACCTTTCATATATAAAAAATCAATAAGCAAAAAAATTGCACTATTCAATACAAAGAAATTGAAACAGCCCCTCTACCATGAATTACATCCAACCACTCTGCTACTGTTTGCACTGCTCAATAATCTCTCAACTCATGTATCACTTTGATCAACGAATTCCGTTGTACTTATCCATAAGAGAGATAAGGCTATGCATCAAAATAGAGCAAACAATTCGATAATGGTGAAATATGGATTAGGAGCCTATGAAAAACCCTAAAAAAACGTCATGTCACTCTTTAAAAACTAGCATAAAACTGAAGAGACAATGGGTAAAAATGATATTTTATTTTACTAAGGTCATTGATTCATCGGATCAAGATTATACTGGCATTAATCAATGCAGCTGGCAGCCAGTAGTGAGAACATCTTAATAATCAGACAACATCACAGGAACCAAGGATATGCCCGATAAGATGGTTACCATTGACGGCAATGAGGCCGCCGCACACATCGCCCATATGACCAACGAGGTTATTGCCATCTACCCCATTACCCCCGCCTCACCAATGGGGGAATGGTCAGACGAATGGACAGCAAAAGGGATAAAAAACATCTGGGGAACAGTACCCGACGTCATCGAAATGCAGAGTGAAGCGGGCGCTGCAGGTGCGATTCACGGTGCACTTCAGGCAGGTTCCCTTTCAACCTCCTTTACAGCTTCCCAGGGATTGTTGTTGATGATCCCAAACATGTTCAAGATTGCCGGTGAATTGACCCCCACCGTGTTGCATGTTTCAGCTCGCTCATTGGCAGCACAGGCGCTATCAATTTTTGGCGATCACAGTGATGTCATGGCCTGCCGCACAACCGGTTATGCCATGCTCTGCTCTGCCAGCGTTCAGGAAGTCGCAGACTTCGCACTCATTGCCCAATCCGCAACACTGGAGACACGCATACCGTTTCTACATTTTTTCGATGGATTCAGAACCTCTCACGAAGTCAATAAGATCTCATTGCCAGAGTCAGAGACAGTCCAGGCAATGATCGACAATGAACTGGTGAATGCCCATCGTGCACGTGCCCTTTCCCCGGATCATCCAGTGATTCGCGGCACTTCGCAAAATCCAGATGTCTACTTTCAGGGACGTGAGACTGTAAATCCCTTCTACAGTGAGGTTCCTCAAAAATTAGAGGCTGTGATGACCCGTTTTGGCCAACTCACTGGACGCCACTACGCCCTGTTTGAATACCATGGCGCAGATCAACCTGAACGGGTAATCATATTAATGGGTTCAGGCATAGGCGCCGCCCAGGAAACTGTCGATCACCTGAACCAACAGGGGGAGAGGATCGGCATGATCAAAGCCCGCCTCTATCGCCCCTTTGCCGCAGAACAACTCTTGGCGGCAATACCCGAAAGCGTTAAAAAGATAGCCGTACTCGACCGAACCAAAGAGCCGGGAGCCGACGGAGAACCACTCTACAAAGATGTTCTGGGTGCCTTTGCCCAAGCTTACAGCGATGGACGCCGAAACACCCTGCCACGTATTGTCGGTGGTCGCTATGGACTCTCATCTAAAGAGTTCACCCCGGCAATGGTCAAAGGGATCTTCGATGAATTGAATAAGCAACAACCAAAAAATGGTTTCACTGTAGGTATCATTGACGATGTCAGTCAAACCAGCCTTGAATGGGAGCCGACATTTCGTGCAATGGCGAGCAAGGGTGTTACTGCCTGTATTTTTTATGGCCTGGGCGCCGACGGCACCGTCTCAGCAAACAAAAACTCAATTAAGATCATTGGTGAACAGACAGACAACTATGCCCAGGGCTATTTTCAATATGACTCCAAGAAGTCGGGCGCAATCACCGTCTCTCATTTGCGTTTTGGACCACAGCCGATCAATGCCACCTATCTAATCAATGATGATGAGGCCAGCTTTGTAGCCTGCCATCAGCCCCTCTTTCTCGACCGTTACGACATGCTCGATAAAGCAGCCCCTGGCGCAGTTTTTCTACTCAACACCACCGCCAGCCCCGGGCAGGCTTGTCAAAGTCTCCCAGCACATATGCAACGACAGATCATCGACAAGGGTTTGAGCTTCTATGTCATCGACGCATATAAAATCGCGGCAGAAACCGGCATGGGGCGCCGCATCAATACCATTATGCAGACCTGCTTCTTCGCCATCTCCGGCCTGCTCGATCAAGGCAAGGCAATCGAACTCATCAAAGATGCAGTAAAAAAGAGCTATGGAAAAAAAGGTGCAAGACTGCTGCAACGCAACTACGACGCCATCGATGCAGCGCTGTCAAACCTGCACCAGGTAGACATCTCCGGCAAAGCCGATTCAGAGGAGTCACGCAGACCGACCGTAGCCATTGACGCACCAACCTTCGTACAGCAAGTCACGGCACCCATCATAGCAGGCAAGGGCGATACCATTCCGGTCAGCCTGATGCCGGCAGATGGTACCTGGCCCCTTGGTACCACCGCTTATGAGAAGCGCAACATCGCACTGCAACTGCCAAAATGGGAGATGGATCTCTGTACCCACTGTGGTAAATGTCCATTGGTCTGTCCCCATGCTGCGATCCGCTCCAAGCTCTTTCCACAAACCCTGACTGAAGATGCACCAGAGAGCTTCCTGCACACCCAGGTCAAAGGCGGAAAAGATTTCGAACCTGGCACCCAGATCAGCTACCAGGTTGCCCCTGACGACTGCACCGGCTGTGGTCTTTGTGTCGAGATCTGCCCAATCAGGGATAAGAAGAATCCGCAACGAAAAGCACTCAACATGGTGGATGACCCAACCTACCATGAGCAGGAGCGCATCAACTGGGACTTCTTCCTAAGCCTGCCGGAGTATGACCGCACCCATCTTAAAGAGACCACCCTCAAAGGGGCGATGATCATGCAACCCCTGTTCGAGTTTTCCGGTGCTTGTGTCGGCTGCGGTGAAACGCCTTACATTAAGCTGGCAACACAACTGTTCGGTGATCGTATGTTAATTGCCAACGCCACCGGCTGCTCCTCCATCTACGGCGGCAATCTACCCACCACCCCCTATACCACCAACCCGGAAGGCCGGGGACCAGCCTGGTCCAACTCACTGTTCGAAGACAATGCAGAATTCGGCCTCGGCATGCGTATCGCTATCGACAAACAGAACGAACATGCCAGAGAGCTGCTGCTCACTCTGCGTAATCAGATTGGCGAAGCGCTGACGGATGCCCTGTTAAATGCAGATCAGCATAGCGAAGCAGCTATCTTTGAACAGCGTCAACGCATCGAGACATTGAAACAGCAGTGCCATCAGATCCACACACCTGAAGCAGAGACTCTAATCTCCCTATCAGACACCCTGGCACGCAAGAGTGTCTGGCTGGTTGGTGGCGACGGCTGGGCCTATGACATCGGTTATGGCGGTGTCGATCACGTCTTGGCCTCAGGTCGTAACGTCAACATCCTGCTACTCGATACCGAGACCTACTCAAACACAGGTGGACAAACCTCCAAAGCCACCCCATTAGGCGCAGTGGCTAAATTCTCCGCAGGGGGCAAAGCAACGTCCAAAAAAGATATAGCGCTGATGGCCATGTCCTATAGCAATGTCTATGTAGCCCAGGTCGCCTTCGGCGCAAAGGATGTTCAAACTCTACGCACCTTTCTCGAAGCAGAATCTTATGACGGCCCCTCACTGATCATCTGCTACTCACCTTGTATCGCCCAGGGCATTGATCTTTCGAACAACATCCGTCAACAGGAGTTAGCCGTCGATTCAGGACACTGGCCACTATTTCGCTACGACCCCCGTCGCAGCGACAAAGGTGAAAATCCATTGAAGATGGACTCCAAGCAACCCTCCATCTCCTACAGAGACTTCGCCAATAGTGAAGCTCGATTCAGTGTATTGCAGAGAACCCAGCCTGAGGCCTCCGAGAAATTTATGCGCCAGGCCCAGTCACAGATCAAGACACGTTATCAACTCTATGAGCAACTCGCCCACTTGGCGATGGAACAAAAGGAGGAGTGATATAAATAGTGGAATATAAAATGACTATAAGGAGTGGAGTGACTACCATAAAGATATAAAGGTAATATAATTTAGAGCTTCAGTTCTGGTTAGTACTCGACAAAAAGTTTGACGGTGACGATGAAAAAAAGAATCACACAAATAGAGAATGAGCATGCCAACCTTTGGTACTACCCTGAGACCGGTATCATCCACCATCAGTTCTTGAAACCTATCTCAAGTCAAGAGTTTCAGTCTGTACTCATGACAGGATTAGAGCTGATGAAAAAACATGGGGCTCAGAAATGGCTCTCGGATGATCGATTGAATTCGGTTCTCCCCCCCGAAGATTACGACTGGTCAGTAGTCTACTGGGAGCCACTCGCGATTGCTGCGGGATGGAGATATTGGGCTGTATTGCCACCAATCAAAACACGGGGGAAAATCAATATGAATCGTATAACAGATGGCGTTGACTCCCGCAGGCGAGTCCAGGTCGAAATATTTACTGACTTCGATCCAGCATGGCAGTGGTTGGTAGAACAAGGTAATTCAGAAGTTCGAAACAAATAAAGCCCCTCTCCCCACCTTAAAAAGTCGTAGGGTGGGGCCATGCCCCACCAAAAGCTTGCCGAAAATGCCAAAAACCACATACAACCTTCACAGTTTCATGAATATCTCAGCTAGGTAGCCTGGATGGAGCGCAGCGGAATCCGGGATGATTGGTGCACTGTTCCCCCCGGATTCCATTGCACTTCATCCAGGCTACGGGTTGCCACATTCAACGAAGAAAGTGACTCGCCGGGGTGAGCAAAACTGAATCGAGATGTCTTCCGAAATAAATTGATCAAGGGTTCGGCCCTGCCGCACCATTATCTTAAAGAAACTCCCCTCTCCCCTTGCGGGTGAGGGGGCGAATAAACACCCTATATTCCCCAACAATTAGCAAGAAAAATATGAACGATCAATGCGGTTTTATCTTTTAACCACATGAAGCGCTTCGCGTACACCCTCTCCCCAACCCCTCTCCCGTAAAGGGAGAGGGGCTTTCAGAATTGCTCTGAGAAGAATGAAAGTTAATGGGACAACAGTAGCTATGATTATCTATTGCCCATCGGAACCCAGCGTTCAACCTCTTCCACTCTTTTCAGCCAAGCTCTGACCGATGAATATGGTTCGAGTGAGAAGCGACCTTCCCCTGCCAAAGCAACATATGGATAACAAGCAATGTCAGCAATCGTGAGATGGCTTGCAGCAAGCCATGAATTTGTTTCAAGACGACATTCCATCGCCTCCAATCCAGGGAGTGCGTCCCGATGACATTGATCCAGGTCGTAGCCGCGATCGAAGAGTATCTGAGCCCGAGCACGAGCCAGTCCATAGAGCAACTCGTTCTCTGAAACTGCGAGCCACTGCATAACACGGGCCTCCCCTAAAGCACCATCCGGCAGCCAGGATTGATCTCCATATTGACGAGCCAGATAGAGCAGAATTGCCATTGAATCCCAGATCACAATTTCATCATCTATCAACACCGGCACCTGACCTCTGGGATTGAGGCCTTTAAAGGTTGTCGTCATCGTCTCACCGGCAAGAATATCGATGGGCACCCGTTCATATTCTAAACCCAGCATGGCAAGCAGCAGCCTCACCTTATAGCAGTTGCCTGAACGATCCAGGTCATAGAGTTTCAGTACGCTCATATTAACGCTCCCCGTAAATTTGCACGATTTGCCTGTGTCAGACCGGCATATCCCCAATTCTCAGCCGGAAGCTCATTAATCACAATGTAGCTGGCTTCTTCCAATTCTCCGAAAATCTTCAGCAGTATCTGATTTAGCAGCTTGATCAAAGCGGCCTTCTCCTCTCCACTGTTAGTACCTTGTGTGATTTTTACATCCAGATAAGCGGTTGTCCTTTGGGTTGGTTTAGCATCGATCGTCCAGAGAATCGCTTCGCTTCCAATGACACGCAGAGCGGTCACCTCGCGGCGTTTTCCAACCTCTGAAGCCATTGCATCAGTAATATCTCGTGCTAGTTGAGCAGCCTGCTCAGCGCTCGGCGCGGGATCCAGGGTCACTTCTACATAGGGCATTGTTAATCTCCTTGATCTTCTGAGATTAGAGCCTAAGCTGTTATCATTCATTTGATAAACGAATTATTTAAATAATACTTATTTAAATTATGAATATATTTTCCCGTGATCTGGAACTTGAGCTGTTACGTACCTTTGTCACTGTAATAGATAGTGGTGGTTTCACTCGAGCCGCTGAACGCCTGCACCGCACTCAGTCTACGGTCAGCCAGCAACTCAAACGGCTGGAAGAGCGTCTACAGACACCACTCCTGAAACGTAATACACGTCATATTGCACTTACGGAACGGGGCGAATTGTTGTTGGGTTACGCCCGGCGCTTACTTCTGCTTAATGATCAAGCCCTGGCAGCACTTTCGGAGACTCGTTTGCAGGGTAAAGTGCGCCTGGGATCGGCTCAAGAGATAGCCGACGGAGGATTAGCTGATCTGCTGGCCCATTTCTCCCGTCTTCATCCTGGTGTCGCACTTGAAATCAAAGTGGATGCCAACGCCAAATTGAGGGATGAAGTAGCCAGTGGTGATCTTGATCTTGCGGTTCTTTTTCAAGAACCGGGTGAGCCAGAGAATGGTGTTGAGTGTGAAGTCATTGATCGACTCAGCCGGGTCTGGGTTGCTTCACCGGAACTCGAGATTGCCAGTGATAAACCGCTTCCACTGATCCTCGCCAATGGACCCTGCATCTTCAGAAATGCAGTGCTCAATGCTTTGGATGGGATCGCCCGTCCATGGCGTATCGCACTCTCAACACCGAGCCTTTCGGGAATGCGTGCCGCTTTGCGTGCTGGCCTTGGTGTCGGTGTGCGTACCGAACGTTGGTTGGAAGCGGATATTCATATAATAAAAGGTGAGCTACCCCCTCTGCCGGATGTGGAACTGGTACTTCTCTCGGCAGCTGATACCGGGGAGCAGGTTGTAGAGCGTTTACGTCGTGCTCTACACGCGGCACTCATCCCCTGATCGATTGAAACAGCATGTTGGCAGCGTAAATCAACTGTTGTTCGTCACTATTTTTTTGCCCCCATGCTCTCTATATCATATTGCCTTTACAGCACTTCGTATCGCTGATTTGTATAGCGTTACTTCTCTTTTTGAGCGTACTTGGTGGGGCATGGCCCCACCCTACCCACTGACTATTTGTGGGGGATGGCCCCACCCTACCCACTGACTATTTTGTGGGGGATGGCCCCACCCTATCCGCTGACTATTTTGTGGGGGATGGCCCCACCCTATCCGCTGACTATTTTGTGGGGGATGGCCCCACCCTATCCGCTGACTATGTTGTAGGGTGGTGCCATGCCCCACCGTGAAGTGCTGAAACGTGCAAGCCCTTGCTTTTTCATGTGCCAAAATCTATTTTCGAGTTCACCCAGCCTGCATTTACAACACCCTCTTGCGAGAAAGAAGAGAGGGAGTTCAACAACACCATCATCCAGACCATTACTCAGCACAACAAGAATTGATCGGATCGTACCGCATAGGATTCAGTTCATAA
>NZ_JBSYOQ010000079.1:0-82702 GCF_058244645.1 Candidatus Thiodiazotropha sp. AKAK3 | reverse complement strand
GCATTACTGCATAGGCGCAGATAGAGATTGAGAACACTCCATCGAGCTGCTTGAGCTTTTCTACGATCCACTCTCTACGGTGTTCGTAGCTTCGGCCGGTTAACTCATCCTCTCCGCACAGGAAGGCGCGACGTACACAGCGGGATATGCAGTGGTAATAGGGGGTTTCATCAAGACAGATCTGTTGCTTGCGCGATATCGTCATCGCCGGCTCCTTGGCTTAAGTTCACTCCATGTGTCTCGGGAATTTACCTCATGATAGTGGTGTTTTCAAATGGCGGCAGTCTTCAATCAAATGTTTTAACTGCAGTGTTCGCTGCATTCTGTTATTGATGCGGTTCGTACCTGACCACATTCTACGTCCTACATTAAATAAATGGTGACTGCCCTCAATGTTTCTTTCACCTGTACCCATTTCTGCTACAGTTTGGCTATTCGGCTCTGGTTCCTCATACTTTTGAGTATGCATAAAAAATCAATGAAAGACGATTAATTAAAAACGCCTCATTCAGTAAATTCGGATTGGTATTTTCAGTGGCTCTTGTATCTACCTCTGAATAATCGACATTCATGCCACAGAATTGAACACCTGCACTAGGGAAATCCCTAGCTAGATATCTTTGCTTATCCCTGTTTTCATCCCATTTCATCTGCCAGACAATCAAGAAAAGGAGTTCGCAAAGATGAATCGATGGAACCATCTAAACACGCTCGTATTTTATTTAGCTCTGATACTGACCATCTCGGCCTGTGGCGGCGGGGATGATGAGGATGATCCGGAACCAACTACAAATAGAGCACCGACCGCTGATGACGTCTCGGTATCGAGCAATATCGAAAGCCCCTATATCAATATTAAGCTAATCGGTAACGATCCAGACCACGACATTCTCTCCTATTCCATGGAGACCTCCAGTGAAGGCCCAGGGTACGAACGTGCCTTTGTGAACCCCAACACTGGTGATCTCTATGCCGTCCTGAAAAACGATGGCACAGATACCATTGTCATACCATACAAGGTCTCTGACGGCATGCTTTTCAGTAACGTTGCTGAAGTCACCATATCCATTGGGGTATTGGAGGGACATGGTACTGGGGCAAACGAAATTCCTGCTGAAGAGTATGGTCGCCTGGAACTTGCTTTCTTTGATGGCGAACGATTTGGTTCAACCCTGGGAGATGACCCGAGCCTGCCAGCATCCATTGATCTCTCTGGAAACTTTCCGCAACCGGGAAACCAGGGCACACAGGGTAGCTGCGTCGGCTGGGCTACTGGGTATGCATTGAAGTCCTATCACGAAAAGGTCGAAGAGCAGTGGGCCTTCTCCGAGGCAACCATCTTCAGCCCGGCCTGGGTCTACAATCAGATCAATGGTGGTGAGGATAGGGGCTCACGTATCGACCAGGCCTTCGAACTGATGATCAATCGCGGTGCTGCCACCTGGCAGAACATGCCCTACGACAACACCAACTTCACCAGGCAACCCACACAACAGGCAATATCTCAAGCAGCCAACTATCGAGCGAGTGAATATCGCGCCATTACCAGCGCACAGCAGATGAAAGCAGCCCTGGCAAACCGAAGTCCAGTGGTCGCTGGAATCATCGTCTATGATGACTTGCAACGTCTAAATGGTCCGAACTCGGTTTATAACTCCACCACCGGAGAACCATCAGGTGGCCATGCTGTGACCCTGGTCGGATATGACGATAATCAGTATGGCGGGGCCTTCAAGATCATAAACTCTTGGGGAACAGGTTGGGGCGATAACGGTTTTTTCTGGCTCCCCTATAACATGATTGGCAGCGTCATGACCCAGGCTTTTGTTTTAACCGATGGTTCAAATACCGGTGAGAACACCGATGATGATGTGGACCCGGTTGTACCCCCCACCGACGGTGACCTTCCCAATCTGGAAATTGTCCAATGGCAACTCAATTATGACACCCAGGCAGGTGGTCAAGGCACTTGGCAGTGGGAGGTTATCAATGGTGGCACCGCTGATGCACCAATGGGTGCGGACGTAAACCTGATGTTATCAACCGACAATCAGATCGATAGCTCTGACTGGTATATTGTCTACGAAGAGATTCCAGAGACATTGACACCAGGTGGCAGCGCAGCACGAGATGAATCCAATCCCAGATATTTTAAACTGCCGCAAAACCTGCCACCTGGCGACTACTACATAGCGACCTGGGTTGATGATCTGCAGGAGGTCGAGGAGAGTGATGAACTAGACAATCAATCATTTGGTGACGGTCAGGTTCACATCGACTCCTCCTCACTGCCCGATATTGCGATCGATTACTGGTGGGCCTCATGGGACAGTTCCGGTAACGGCCTGCTGGAGTATACAGTCTACAACGATGGTGATGCAGCAACCACCCGCACCGACTGGGATATTAATCTGATACTGACCATTGGCGAAGATACCAGCCAAGGCGGATATTATCTCTTTTACGAGCATGCTAATTTTATCCTGGAACCAGGGGGGTCCGTATATAGAGACGAGGACAGTGCAGCAAGTTTTGACCTTTTCACCGATGTAAACGGAGATCCAATACCAAGCGGCACCTACAACATATCACTCTGGGTAGATGACCAAGGATATGAAGAGGAGTCCAATGAGATTAACAATCTTTCAATTGGCAACACTCAAGTAACGTTGACTAATAGCAGTTTTCGCCCATTAATAGAGGATCAGCAGGGAGCAACCAAAAAACTTGCTTCTGACAGCAGCAGTGATATGCAGGCGACGGCCTTTGACGGCACAGGTGAAAATATTCGGCACTCTTATAATGGACGCCGCATCCCTGATACTAACGTACTCATGGCCAAGGTAAGGATTGCTGATCAAGCAGATGGCACACGCACCATGACAGTTTTGGAAAGTGATAAACCTGGCACGGAGCAACAGACTGGCATCATGTCCGGTGAAAAGAGATATCATAAGGTTGTAAAATCTGCAGACCAGGCAATTACACCGAAGTCAAACCGCACAAAAATGCCTTTAGATCAGGACTCTGAAAATGACACGAAGTAGTTTCAAATTATACCTGACTCTGAGTATAGTAGTAGCAACTGCCGGATGTTCGACAAAAAACACGGAACCCCCGGCAGACCAAACGAACAGTGGTACAGATAAGAAATCAAACATGCCAGACAGCTCGATTCAGTTCTGCAAGGATGCAGGATTTGATGCTGTAGCGGTTACTGAAAACGGCATACCGACAAAGTATCTATGTATCAATCCTAAAACCAATAAAAAGTGCGATAGCTGGGCCTTCTTTCGTAGTGATTGCAAACTGGATAACTCTGACAATCCATCATCGGCAGATCAGGGTATAAAAATCAAACAGTAGCCTGTGAGTGATTGGTCCAGTTGAACCGATACGCTTCGCGGATCTTCGTAATATTCTGCTATTGCGAAGATCCGCAAGTTTTTCTAGACCACCCACTTGCTATTGATTAGGATAAACTACAACATCATCCAAACACTGATTGCCCGCTACTTAAATAGGCTAATTCTCAACATCGATAATTTGTCTGCGACAACCTATATCCCATCTCTATTACTCTTATCTCTCAGTTCGATATCAAGCTCACTCCCACTCAGACGTGCCTCAGCGAGCGGTTCAGCTCCAACAATATCCCACATAGTGGTGTACAACTTTGGATAAAATGCCGTCAGAACCATCTGACCAAAATGGAATTATAGAGTAGACAGAGCGTCCACCATTACTTTCAGAAAAGACAACCATTATCTGGGCATTTACTATAATAGTTTCTAATATTACAACCATTAAACCAACTGCTGTTATGGTGCTTTTTTAATTACACTATTCAAATTATAATCCAGCGCGTTATACTCTTACAGCAGCCATTTAATCTGCACTGAATAAAAATGTGTAATGTTTGAGTTTTTTTCAAATGATTCCCGTCTGTGCATAAGCTCTGACTAGGTAACACTTCAAGAGAGTGAGCTTAGCTTTTCTATAATGTAAACCATATTACGGACGTTAGTTACATAAAGGAATTTATAGCACTGGATACAGTCAGGAGGTTTTTTGTGTTGAAACATCTTTATACACTCATATTGAAACTGGTCTATTCAGCCATGATCATCTTACCCTTAACTATACTGCCCGCCTGTGGCGGCGGAGGTGGAGGTGGTGATGAGACTCCAACAGACGATAACAGCTCAGACAACACCGATGACGGCTCAACGACTGATGACACTGATTCAGGTCAAACCAACATCAGAGTGTCTCGTATACGATACGACTTCGACAATAACGGTGTATTCGAAGGGACAAGGGAGTACACCTACGACACCGATGGAAGAATCATCGAGGAGCGCTATTCCTACATCGACGATGGAACTGAAGATACTGAGCTTGCTGGTACATTATCAAATTCAATCGCGCTTGATCCTATAGATGAAACAATCACTTATACCTATGATGCCGATGGCCGTCTGCAGACCTGGGTAGGAGTCACCAGCGAAAGCCGTGACACTTCCATCTATACCTTCAATGATGACAATCTGATCACACAGGTGGATGTCACGATGGAGGATGAGACCGGTGCGGTGACTTCACAATACAGCCATACACTCTCCTACTCTGAACAACGCTTGATCAGACATACCATGACACTCGATAACGAGGTCACACCGATGCAGGAATACGAGATCGGATATGACGACTCCGGTTATGTAATCACAAACCAACAAACCATGACCAGCAGCAATCAGGTCTCCCACCAAACCTATACTTATCTGACCAACGGACGACCCAATACAATTGTCGACACCTCTCCCTCACTACCCGATTATCGTAGGACATATGAGTTTGGTTATACTGCAAACAACCAACCAGCCTACATGAACAATATTGCTGAGGGCATATTTAGCGATCGCTATGGTTGGTTATTTCAATATGATGACAACGGACAAAAGATTACAACTCAGATAGATGAAGCGATTGATGGGACTATTGATGCAGTCGCCGAAATAGAGTGGGAGGAAGGAGTCTGTACCTCGGTACTGAGTTGGTATCCTCGCACAATTGTCACCGACACTGTTGATCTCTCCTCTCCCTACAAACCGGGAACCGGCTATGTTTGGCTCCCCCACTGCACGTCAGGCATGTGATCACTGTTGTTCCCACGCTGAATGTGGGGACAACAAAACACCCTTGCTCCGCAAGGTGACCCCTAACAAGAGAACAACCATTACATTAGTGGGAAGTCCGATTGATCTTTGGCTGATCCTGCTGCTTGAGTGGGCGATTAAAGTGAGGAAACAATTACCTTACCTGGTGCTAAAGATCGAGGCGCAACTTTCTGAGAGCCTGCTCTCCTGACTTGTGAATAGTCTGCTCGACCTGGCTATACTCTTTACACCATCCTAGAACATAGCCAGGAGGAATAAGTGGATTTCTATAACGACCCGTCGAAAGTCGATGAATACGAAAAAATGTGTGATGAATATGATGGCACAGAAATATACATGGTTCTCGACAGGCATCTCACTAAAAACGCAAGCTTATTGGAATTAGGCAGTGGGCCAGGAAACGATATCCATTATTTTCAAAAGAACTATAGGGTCACAGGTTCAGATCTATCTGAAGAATTCCTTATAAGGTGCAGAAAGAAATTCAGTGACATACCATTTAAGAAGTTAGATGCCGTTTTGATAGAAACGAACGTAACATACGAATGTATATTCTCAAATAAGGTATTGCATCTCCTGGCTCGGAACAACTTAAAAAAATCATTAAAACGACAGCAACAGGTGATTACACCAAACGGGATTTTCGCTCATACATTCTGGTTAGGGGATAAAGAGTTTTCAATGGAAGGGATGCTGTTCGTATTTCATGATCGGGATAAGTTGATATGTTTGGTTTCTGAATATTTTACCATTCTCGAAACCTATGAATACTCGGAATTCGAGGAAAATGACTCAATATTTATTGTCGCAAAAAATGATAAATAGACAGACAATCGTCACGGAGGCAATTGACCATAGCCTTGAGGACATATCTATTAATTGCTTGTCCCCTTAAATAGAAGAGCCCCAACCTACCCTGTATTTTTGCTTACTCTCAACCAAGAGCAGATGGCAATCAAAGCCAAGTTGAAGAAGGGGCAGAGTTCTGCTGATCAGAAGCGTATGAAACGCAATCTAAAGGTTATATAAGCACAACGTAAAAAAGGCATCAAACTGTATAAGAGCATCAAGTGTAAGTAGTGTTTGGCCAGAATCAGTCATGCCAATCAGGGTTGGTAGGTTTTATTGAGGTAGGCTTGCCAGGTCGTCCAAGCTGGTCTAGGAGTACCATCGTAGCGACGTAGGGCCATATTGCCAAACAGGCGCAATAGACCTTCGATGTAATCCCCACCGGCTGCGTAAAAATCATCCAGCAGAAGGCAGGTACTATTACCTGAGGGAGCGCAGGGGCAGGCGCCATCACCTGTCACCGCATCATCGAGATAATCACGGTTGAGCCACCAGACAACCGCTTCAAGATTATTCTCTTTGGCGCTCTCAAGTAACCAGGTCATATAGGCATTCTGAGCAGTTTCATTGGCTACATCGATTGTGCCCAGGCCTTGAATCTCAAGCGTTGCCGGTAAGATTTCACTACCACAACTACCATCCGTACTATGTTTATAGCTACTCAGTAGAGGTTCAGCCAACCATCCAGTCTCTGAAATCCAGATCTTGCGGGAGGTTGCTTGAGCAACCTTGCTCAATGTGTCCCGAGGAAAGCTGTGGTTGAAATCTCCATGGTAGACCCAACCGGAAGGATATGTGGAGAAAGCAATGCGGTCACCGGCTATCACCAACACTTCAAGCAGACGTCTATCAAAACAGTCGGCCATGGTGCCCGGTGCACATTCAGCACTCGGCTCATTCGTATTGCCGTAGATGTAATCGAGTTGAAAGGTTGGGAAAACAACCAGTTGCGGATAGGCCTCTTTTAAAGCTGAATAGAGATCGTTATACCAGGAGATCCAGGCTGCTTTTTGTTGCGGACAACTGGTGAAGGGCATATTCATTTCGACCGCGGGGCTCATGTAGTCCGGGTTTACAAGATCGACAAGATATTTAAGATAGGTGATATAAGATGCTTTATAGTTCTCGGCACGATCATCAGTGGCGAATTGATAACATCCTTCACTGTCGATATTGGTATTCCAATTGGGGTGAGTTGTACCATCCGATAGAACGTTAGGCGCCAATACCTTACGATCACCTAAGGGTGAGATAGTAAGGTAGAGGGGTTTACTCGTTGCATGAGCTGAGTCCGCCAATTGCTGCCACTGTTCGACCCAGGTTTGGGGAAGATTGGCACAGGAAGTTGCATCGCAATAGTCCCAGGGCACGCCCCAAAAATCATCCACATGCAGAGATATCAGATCCCGGTCGTTAAGATTCTCAAACCGCCAATCAGGAAAGGTGGCATTACTTCCATCATGGCTGGTAAAGAAAGGCGTAGAGCCCATCAGAAAGGGGCGTGTATCGACAGGAGGATCGTTACTGGCATTACTGTCATCATCATCACCACCACCGCAACCTACGATGATGAGCAGAATGCTTAATAGGAGTGGCTTAAAATATCTTGAGAAATATTGCATATCCTTTTCCTGCATTTAACCTGCATCAGATCCATGACTCAGGAGCGATGGTTATAATTCAATTTCATTTGACACTACGAGTAAATTCTATTGTTTCACCAACCTGGACAGAACTGATATCTGCGTCCAAAACAGAAAACCCAATAAGCGGGTCGCCTCTCCAAGTGCCACTTTCAGAGCCAATGTAACCGATTATCTCAGTCATCGCGACAAACTGTTATCGACTGAGTAGACCGATCGCAGGGTAATTTACCCGGTTTTGTCGTGATTTAAATGGATCGCAAAGGTAGAACTGCTTGCACTCTCGAACAGCAGAACAACGATAAACTTGAATCCAATAAATAAAAAAAAAAGTTCTGCCCTCTTAATTTATTGCACATTTCAGCCGTGATATATCTCTGATTCAAATAATATATCACCAACAATAACGATACACGAGTCACTCTAGTTTTGGATGACACCTACTCCTGGTCAATAGCTCTCCGTTGAGTGCAACTACAACTATTGCATCCAGATTTTGACAGGTCATCTCATTACTTTACCCTGCCAAAGATTATGAGCCGATAATAGTCGCGGGATTAGATCAACTAGGACTGTTGACACTATTTTTGAGAGACAATCGCATGAACTAAAGCTATGCTTCCCTCTGCGATGCTGCCTTCACTTTCCTGGGCTTGATTATGGATACAATGGTTGAACTATTCAGAGGTTTGATCGGTAACTATACCGATATACTTGCTCGCCTGGGCCTGCTCGACTTCGTTGTTATCACGGTTAATATTGTGCTGATGATTTTTGCCAGACGAATCATCGAGCTGATCTATCACGACAATGTCAGCACAAACCGCAGCCTCAATCGGGTACATGTCTTCCGCGCCTTGAATCTGTTGATTATTCTCTCATTCGGCTACTACCACCTCTATCTGCCGACAGGGGAGAGAGGTATTGGCCTGAAACTGCTATCTGTCTTTGTGGTTATCTATCTGGGTTATCTCTTCGCACACATCATCGGCTATATTGCACGCCGCAAATTCGGTAAATCACGGGAGGTCAATGGCGTCAAAAAGAGTGTCGAGACCTACAACAGCCGCCTGTTGACCCTCTTATCTGGAATCTTTATCTCCATCATTGTATTAATTTCAGTGGTACAGATTCTCGGCTTTAACGGCCTGCTGGAGGCGGGAGGCGTGATCGGCTTTATCGGTGTCTTTCTGGCACTGACTCACAACGCATGGGCACCGGACATTTTCAGTGGCCTGATCATCCTCAACAGTGGCATGGCTGAAGAGGGGGATGTGATTGAGATTACTGAAGGTACACACTATATCGGCGTGGTCTACAAGACCAAGATGTTCCATACAGAGATCCTCAACCTGGTTAACAACCATCGCATTATGCTGAAGAATGCGAAATTCAGGGATTATACAATCCACAATCTTTCAAAATTCGCATCGGCCAAGGGGTTACGTGAAAAAATGGTCTTTAAGATTGGTTACGACGTGGAAGCTGGCAAGGTGCGCGAGATGTTCGACGAGGCTTATGAGGAGATAACACAAAGCGCTGACATCAATATTGAGAAGCAGTATGAGCTTGAAGTTCGGGTCAATGATACCGCTGACCATGCTATTGAGTGGGCGATCTACTATTACACCAAGGATGTACGAAATCTGATCAAACTTCGTCAGCACTTCCGGGAGATCATCTGGCAGACAGCAGACAGGCATGGCATTGCACTTGCGACACCGTTGACGCATACCGTTGTAAACCAGGAGGCCTGAATATTTTCTGTTTACCGCAACCCAATTAAAAAACAGTAGAAACAGGCTCACCATTCTAACTTAGAGAGTTATTGAGATAAAATAATCTATCGACTGTATAAATATCATCTGTAAATTATCGATGAAGTGGATAGTAAAACCACTAGCTATATCGATTAACCAGAATCCAAACCAGTGATATAAATTCAGGCTGGTTCAATCTTGGCTCTCCAAGCAGCACCAGCAAAAACTGTTCATTACCGACATATAGCGGCCATGCACCTACTCGGCTGGATCCATATGCATCCACAGCAGCCCATCCCTGGGCACCCAGCCCAAAACTTTCTGACAACCGTTCTGCGTGACG
Organism: Candidatus Thiodiazotropha sp. AKAK3; assembly: GCF_058244645.1. Classification (NCBI taxonomy): domain Bacteria; kingdom Pseudomonadati; phylum Pseudomonadota; class Gammaproteobacteria; order Chromatiales; family Sedimenticolaceae; genus Candidatus Thiodiazotropha; species Candidatus Thiodiazotropha sp. AKAK3. The sequence continues at coordinate 72,927 of NZ_JBSYOQ010000079.1, read as the reverse complement.
CGTTTGCACTGAGATCAGATCAGCGCTGAGGGCTGAGAGTATGTCAGCAGCATTTGCATCCAGCCCACTATGGACTAGTGAAAGGCCATTCCAATCAACCAGAAGACCTTTACCTATTGATGACAAGCAGGGAAGTATATTTGTCAATTTCTGACCGACACCAGACTCTGATACTTCCTGGGGTTCTCTAAAACCTTGAACCATTGAGAGTGTTTGTGCACGATGCAGGATTGCCAGTGCCTCCTGTTCATCGCTGAGCTCTAACCACTCACAAAGGCTTTCTGCATTTACCTTTAGACTTCGCTCCTGCTTTAACAAAATTAACATCAGCCGCCTGACCGGTTCATCCTCGCGGCCTGAAACCGCATAGAAAGCACCTGCCGAGGTTGGTAGCAGATAGAACTCTTCAACTAATTCATATTCAGACATGGTTATTGTTCACTACCTAATCCAGTTAACAGGCCCTAGTTAGTCAAGGACATTGAATCGAGAAAGAATTTCTCTGTATCAAGCCACAATTCCGGTAAAGCAAGGCTTCTGCCAATAAGCCCCATGTAGGTTTTATAAAAGGCCTCGCGCGTTTGCTGCTGTCTATAGAGGGATAGCAGTTCACGGCAGACAGCCTCATCGCCAGGGTCATGATGTAAGGCATTTTCAAGAATGACCATTGCAGTGAGCCAGTCATTCTGTTTGAGGATTTCCACAGCCTGTTCAAGTGGGCTTGCATCTGAATCGCCAGAATCTGATGCTGTCCGCCTTACAATTTGAGTGAGTCCCGAGCGACCTATGGATAAACTCGATACCGTATTCTTCGGCAAGGAGATATTTGAATCCAGGCCACGGGACAAATGAACCAAAAGAAACCGCACTTGCTTCTCTTTTAGTGATGGCAATGCCTGTCTAAGCAGGTTCTTTCTTATATGCAAACCGCGATTACCCAGAATAAGAAACAGGTCAATTAACGCCGCATATATAGCATCTGAATCGCCCATGGAAAGATAGAGCAGAGTCCGTTGAACGTGGGCACGTAAATCCCTGGGATTTCTCCTTACCTTTTTTATAAGGTATGTAGAAAATCTATTACCCCCCTCTACTGTGGGAAAAACCGGTAGTAGTTGGCTTGATTGCGGAAGCAGAGAGGGCTCAACAAGGTGATCCATGCTTTGGTCTAGTGAATCATCCGCCGCTAAATTCGCATTGCTTACTTTTCTTACTATCTGTTGATACATAAAGCCCGTTGACACTGACTATAATTTAGAAACCGTTTAATAATGTAATAGTGAACTATCCGGGTCTTATCCTGCATCTTTTAGTTTTGATATAAAACTATTGAGCATACCCTTTTTTACAACCTCTGCTTTACCAAACATTAAGACTTTCGGTGTCTCATTTACTGAGATTTCTGTAGAGAGTTCAGCTTCAGAATGGGCAGAAGGTGTGCGGTCAATTAAATCTATCTCTTGGCATGCGTTACAGAAATCTATTACGGTCTTGACGTTAACCCCTGCACCATCGGCAATTTTCTGGATATCTTGCGACTCAATGGTCATCATGTAGTCAGCTATTTTTCTATAGTCCAGATCATGGGGAACAACCTCAAAATCCGGCTCTGAAGTCAGGCTCAGTCTATCCTCTGTCGTGTTATTCTCCATCAGCCTTCCCCCAGATCCATAGAGTGCTGCAAGATAGAAGAGCAACCACAGTGGTCGAGCATCCCAGCCTTCTGGAGGCACCTGCTCATCAGGCTTGATAAGTTCATGATTCGAAAATCCAAAAGCCCTCGCAGAGAATAACTCAGGAGATAGTCCATAGCAGGATTTATGAGCAAAGATCTGTTGGTCTGGATATATTCTGACAGATGGGTAAATGAAATGGCTTATTTCAGTTGGATCTCCTACTAAAACCAGCTTTCTGATTAATCCAAGAAAATACTTATTTTCATGAAACCGTCTCGGAGGACGACTCATTTTCCTGTATACCTCTATCCAGCGGGATTTCCCTGTTTTTTCACTCTGCTTGTCTTTAACTTGTTGAGGAGTGCTACTTGGTTTTTTTGAACCTTCTGACTGGAAATGATCGAATTCCGAATCCATTAAGAGATCATATACATCATAGTCACTATCCTCATCGACAGGGATGTGAGGAGTGCTCTGGAGTTGATCATCACCAATAGGAAGCGAGGTCGAAACATGACCAATTTCAGGTTGCGATCCTTCCCCAATAAACATCTGCTTATTTAGAGAGAGAGTAGCGCCCTCCTCTTGACCGATCTCCTCTTCCTCTTCAGTAATAGGGGAGGATGTCTCCTCTACTGCACTTAGCGCCAGCTCGATCTCAAGCTCAAGTAATAAAGTTGTAATCACTGAGTAGGAAATTGGCTTTTTCAGGGTATAGGAAAAAGAGTCTCGCATTTTGTCGTTAGAGGAACAGCCAATTAGAATGGTTCTAAAATTACTTGACGAAGATTTATCAGAAATGAACTCTGCCGCGAACTCTTCCCGGTCTGTATTTACAAGTATGACATCAGCATCCCTGCCCCCAACCCATAACCACTCTGCGACTTCGTAGCTGGAAGCCATCTCAATAGTGGTACGTAAAAAAACCGCTTCGCGTTGATCGAAACCGACTTCTGTTATTCTGTATGGAGCCATAATGTGAAACGCACCGCGCCTCTCCTCCTTGACACTTACTTCCTACATATCACTATCAGCCTACCAATTAAAAATGAAATTGTCACTGCTGATGACAAATATGATAGATTTCAGATTACTGAAATGAACTAGTCCTCACAATATTGAGTTAATTCTTCAGTCTTAGTAAAGTCCTGGGTAATAGTAGACTTTATAGATAATCTATAAAACCGGACACATCAAACAAAAATCACACTGATCATCAAAGATACATATTAAAAGGAAGAATTTAAATGGGAAAACAGGAAGATTTTGCGGGAGTCATTCAACAATTAAGAGAAAATGTACCCGATATAACAGGCGTAATGATTTCATCAATAGATGGTCTTTCAATAGCGACGGATTTCCCCGAAGAGGAAGCTGCTCGAATCGCCGCCATGGGTGCATCCGCTGTAGGGCTAGGTAGCCGGATCACAAAGACAGCAGATCTTGGTGATATGCACGACATCCTTATAGAAGGCAGTAGTGAAACACTGGTCATCTATATGGCTGGAAATGCCGCCACACTAGCTTTACGTGCACCTCGCAGAGCAAATCTGGGTCTAATTCGACTGGAAGGTCCTAAGGCAGTTGAGAAAATTGTAGCGCTTGTCTCAAACTGATCAGGGAGAGATGCATGGGCTCAACCAATCTCTTCGATAAAGATGGACACTCCTATATCCTGCTGGAAGGCTTTGGACAGGGTGAGATGGTACCAACTAATCAAGTTGTTATCAGAAATGGTAATGAAGCTATTTTACTTGACCCAGGTGGACACAAGGTACACTACGAGGTAATTAATGAAGTCTCTTCATTGATACCGATCAGCAACTTGAAATACCTGTTTTTTTCACATCAGGATCCTGACATTATCGCTGCAGCGAATGCCTGGCTGATGTTGACAGAGGCAGACGCACTTATCTCCAAACTCTGGGTACGATTCATTCCTCACTTTGGTATTGATGAGCTGCTGCTACCTCGCCTGCACGGCATACCGGATGAAGGCATGCGCCTGCAGCTAGGTAATACCGAATTGATTATCCTACCCGCACACTTCCTCCACTCAGCAGGGAATTTTCAAGTCTATGATCCTGCATCAAAAACACTCTTCTCTGGTGATTTAGGCGCATCGATTGGACTGGACTATAGTGTGGTAACAGATTTTGAGGCCCATATTGCCTACATGGAGGGCTTCCACCTTCGATATATGCCATCCGCTCAAGCCAATCAGTGTTGGGCCAAGATGGTTAGAGAGCTGGATATAGAGCGAATTGTTCCCCAGCATGGGGCCATTTTTCCCGATCGTGAAACATCCAAACGATTTATCGACTGGATTGCTGATTTACCCGGTGCAGTCGAGATTTTAAAGGACAACTACAGAATTCCAGGTACCTCCTCCACACCAGCGAAACATGCCCCGGACGACTCTGTCAAAATAGCCGCTAAAATACCGAATAGTGAGAAAGCAGCAGTCGTTAACGAGGAGACAAATAGCGAAACAGTAGCCGCTACTGATGAAGCATCAACAACCAACGAGCGCCAACCTCCCAAGAGCTGGGGGCAGCGCTTGAAAGGCGCCTTTACCAATAGGTTCCGTGATTGACACTGATATCTGATACCAGGTAATGCCCTAAAAAAGCTTTGCTTACCTAAACAATAATAGAGCTTCTTGATACTTCACTTGAGATATCGAGGCATGAGTCAAATTAAGCGCCGACTCATTAAGAACAGGATTAGTGTAAACAGGCCGAACTTCCAGCTCACCTGAATACTAGAAATTATACTTCACTGCTGCTCCATCAGCTCTAAAACACCCAGAGGAAAGCACACATTAATCATCAAATTTAATGGGGCAGCCGTAGGGTGGGGCCATGCCCCACCATCAAGGGCTTAAACACACAAAAACTTGCGTTCTCTTGCGCTCAAGGTCTGCTTTGAAATATTCACAGCTTGCTTTTACAACACATTCCTGTGGGAGAGGAAGCATTCATTTGCATCATTTATCGTAATCGCAAGAATTGATTGGCTAGTGCGGACTACTTTTCAATCTATCAAATGGTTAACGCGCACCCTCTCCCGTTGAGGAAAGATGCATTTATAGCTGCTTGCGCAGTAACGGCAAGTTCCTTACAGCAGTGATTTTATATACTATTTGAATCGCTCTTATACGCAATTGGTCATATCATTGAAACAAAACAGCCCACCTACAGGGCGGGCTGTTTTGTACTTACCGTATTACCAGGAAAAGTTATTAAAGTTCTCCGATACGGTCATCCATTGATGGATCGATAAGCCAAATTGCAATATCTTTACCCAAAGCCTTCACACAACGATCCAGAATAGAGCAGGTTCCCTTGTATGCACCAAACATCCCACCTCCAGAACTGCGGCGACCATTAAAACTACCAATCTTCTTACCGTTCTCAAAAAGCTCTCCAGTAACAGCAACTGATTTTGACCCACTCCAGGCACCACCACCTGAACCAATCACATTGCTGATCTCTAAAGCCAAGACCCGCCCCTTATCCTTACTACTGACAGCACCATCTTTCTTGACTACCGTTATGTCGCTAGCACTGGCAAATGATCCTATATATTCAGGTAGTTGAGTGTCTATCACGCACTCCGCTTTGACTTTATCTGGCACACCGGAGCCTGCAGCATAGGCGATACGTTTGGATACACTGACAGCAGAGGTGCTGGTTGATTTACTTACTGTAACAGCCTGCTTAGTACTACTGTCCTCTGCTTTCGTTCCACCTGTCGATCCACCACAGCCGTAGAGAAAAGTAGCTAATATCACGCCTATTAATGTGAATTTATCAATTCCTATCATTTTATTGTTCATGGCTTTGTCTACTCATTTGTTTTAACTGATCAACTGTTTATTTAACTGCTGTTTTTATCCAAAGACAAGGGGGCAGGCTAAATAATCAATCGTGAATAGTACACATAAATTGCAAATATACTAAGTTAGACTAAAACTAGATAAGCACTATGAATAAAACAATAACCTGACTTGATCTTAATAAACCTAACACACCATCAATATCTGAATAGTCACATTATACGCATCACTAAAAGCACACACTTAATCACTGGAGCAAATCAGATGGGAATAAAACTCAATGTCCCCCTCGTCAAGCAGCTAACAAATATGTCTTGCTGGTATGCATCTGTTTGTATGGTCGCCTATTATCGTGAAGCAGGGCCTCGCTTAGGCCTACCAGAAAAATGGAAGGCTAATAATGGCGTTAACTTAAATGACTTTATAAAACTTGCTCAAGTTGAAGGTCTGGTCTCAATAAAATCACCAGCTTCCAATCTAACTGAACAACAACTGGAAATATTTCTTAGAAATAATGGTCCGATATGGTGTGCTGGGCGATGGGATGGAGTACCACACATTGTCGTTTTGACCGGTGTCGATAAAGGAAATGTATTCATCAATGACCCAAACCCCACCAAAGGCAAGCGTACTGAAACTTTAGCCTGGTTTAATCAAAAGCTTGATAACCATGTGCAAAACTGCATGATGTATAAAGCCTAGAGCCTGTTAACACTAACCCAATACGCGCTGCTGTGCCAGAAAAGCGTCTCTCGAGGCGTGGCTCCCAGAACAGGTTGCTCCCTTCTCAAGAGCCACAACACAGAGCAAGGGCATTCGATTAACCCGACGACTAAGTATGTCGTCTTCAGGGTTTCAAGCCTGCACTTGATCAAGGCACGGCTCGCGCCCCGCAGGAAGTGTCCTTGGGGTGCAGGCAATGATTATCCCCTTTCAGCACCTGGCTAATGATATGGGCGCAGTGGTAAATTGCGACCAATTTCACATCACCTATCTGTTCCATAAGTTATTACTTATAAGTGTATTTTCCATTTTCGTACGTTCAGGGACGATGCGGCAGCCATTGAGATCCCTGATGAAGAAGATTCCCAGACAAAATAAACGCATGTTTTTCAGTCAGTTGATGTGGAAAAAACGCATCAACCAAAAATATATGCCTCATGCAGGCTACATGGGAAATGGTGGAGACATTAACTTGATCACAGGTGTTAATGGTCCTGGTATCAATCATTTGACGCAGCTTTTGTCACAAGCACTACCCGACAGTCAGCAAATCCACCATCCGCTGAAAAAGTTTGAACCCAAACTTATCCTATCTAATCAAGGTGACCGTCTGGCCATCCCTTATCAGAAAGAACTATCAACAGACCACCCGTTAAACCGCATCTATCGGATTTATGCTGAAAGGAATCTAAAAGAAACCAACTACACTGAAATTTTAATGGAGAATAAAACGTCTCGTAACCCTCTACTCATTCTTAAAGAGAGCCACGGCTTACTTGCTACAGAAGCCTTAATACGAGAGCTAAAATGTCATACTCTGTTCTATGTTAGCGATCCGGTGATACTTGCTGAACAGCTCTTTTCCCGGGAGGGAATAGATACCCCTTACCTCGATTTGGAAAGTGAAGCTGTCATGGAGTCACAGTTTCTACAGCGCTTTCTATCTCACGACCTTCGTTCAGTTCTGCATGCCTATAAATTGATACAGCGCCTCCCTTCAGGTCGTCAACGTCGCGTGCAGATGAAAATCTTGGCCATTGCTTTGATACAACATATGTTTCGTATGTTGGCTGCTCGTTATCCTGAATTAGTATCTATCTTCGATTTCGGATATATAGAGAATGAACCAAGGCGTATGCTTCCCCCCCTGCTCAACTGGCTAGGCTCAAAAAGCTTGGAACAGCTAAAAAGCCTACTTGATATAGCGACCTTTAAACCTGCAGGACAAACTTCACTACGATGGACGCGGTCATGGCCGGAGTCAATCAATGCTTTTGAAATCCTCTCTGCAAAAGAGGTTAACCTGGCATATAAAATTTTGATTGATCACCAATTAATGTATGTCGATAACAACGAGATAACCGATCAACGAGAAGTTCTTTATAGTATCTGAGATCACACTCCCTTGATCCTGGCCTTATCTCTCGCACCAGTAGTACGATATCAGAGAGCTCTGCCTACCAACTCATTTTTTCAAACTGACAGTAATTCTATTATAAATTTCACTACAGATGAGGAGATCAATAATCTATTCAAACGCCCAATAAGTGGTCAATAATCTGTAGTGCTGTTAATGTATAGAGGAAGACCCTGAAGAGAAGAACAAAACATGAAAAAGCTAAAACATGAAGCTGAATTAGCCAAAGAAGCCCTTCTTTTTGGTATAAGATATGCCGAAAAACGTGGTGCTGCGGTTTTCGAACCTACTGATTCAGCAAGTGAAAAGATGCTATATATCTATAGATTACTGGTTCACGACAAAATCGTTCAAGCACTTCCAGAAGACCAAGTCTCTCAACAAGCAGTGAAACACAAATTGGCAATTTGGTACTCAAAGCAGCTACCAAAAGATCACCCACTGCTCTCGGATTAAAAATCTCGACTAATACCTTAGGCTATAGATAGAAAATGAAAATCATTGTGCGGAATTTACCAAGGGATCTGACTGAAGCGGAACTACTACCCTTGTTCAAAGAGTGTGGCTCAGTACAATCCTGTACGATCATACAGGATAAGAAAACAGGAGCATCAAAAGGCTTTGGTTTTGTTGAAATGCCCCGTGCTGGAGAAGCTAAAGCAGCAATCAAAAAACTGAATGCCACTGAAATACATGACCAAAAAATACGCGTTAAAAAAGCAACTATCGAAGAATAAGTGGATTTATCACATCTTTTAAAGCTGGTTTTACTACATTAAAAGCATCATTAAAATCAACAATTTAGCTAGTCTAATATATATACAACCTCGAATAAAATATGTTCCTTTAAAATCTATATATACCTCACATATCCCTCTTACTCTAAATTTTCTTTCGATTTGACATCAACCTCCGTTTGCTATACGTTGTCGACAGCAAGAAAGTAAGTCTCTATTTATAATCTCCATCCGATGCATTCTCGTAATACTTCGTCCTGCAGTTTTAAATTCCAGTCTTTATTTCCGCTATACATACCTACAAGTAGGTACACTTTTATTTATTCTACAGGATAATATTATATGTCTAATACAATTACTGGCACCGTAAAATGGTTCAATGAATCAAAAGGTTTCGGTTTTATCGAGCAACAATCTGGCCCAGATGTTTTCGCACATTTCAGTGCAATTACAGGCTCTGGCTTCAAAACTCTTGTTGAAGGACAGGCTGTTGAATTCTCTGTAACTCAGGGCCAAAAGGGACCTCAGGCCGAGAATATCGTACCGGTTTAACAACCGTTGATTTCTATAAGAAAGGCAGGCCTTTTTGGCTTGCCTTTTTTTTGCGCAGGTCATTTTCAGAGGTTTCGCGCAAACTTAGTGGAAAAAACTCTTGTAACAATAATTTGGCATCAACTTAACAATAGATCCGACTTCAATCAAAATATGGTCAATGCTTAATAATTGGCTATTATTTAAAAAAATAACCCTAATCCACTCTTTTCATCACTACTAGAAAACCACATTAACCTCGTTATATTTTTCGGCAGACTACACAATGGTTAATAATTTAGCGATTAATAAAAGCAATGCTATAAACTTTTATAGAACTGCCTATATGGGCAACCCAGCCAAGGCAGTAGAACTTTTTGTTGGTGATGAATATATTCAACACAACCCACTGGTTGGTGAAGGAAAACAGGCATTCATAGATTATTTTGATGAAATGGCCAGAGACTATCCTGATAAGAGCATTGAGTTTATCAGGGCCATTGCTCAGGGTGATTTAGTAGCACTGCATACCCTTCAGATATGGCCGGGTGAAGAGCAATACGTGACAATGGACTTCTTTCGCTTTGATGATGTTGGAAAAATTGTCGAGCATTGGGACTCTATTCAAGCCATACCTGCAGAGTCAAAAAACGGAAATACAATGTACTAGTGTGGTGCTTCTGACTAATTGCTATAGAGATTTACCTGCACACGTTGATTCTGAGCAGCAACAACATTCCAATCCCCCGCATTATTGACCTCATACAGTGAGGGATAGGGCATCAGTGGCTCATCAAAACCATTGCTGAACAGAATAATCTCTAACTCACCGCCACTTCTGGCTAACTCAACATTGATATAGTTGGCAAATGCAACAGACTGATCGTTCAACCAGTCGTTGCTACCTCGATGGTCAACGGCAAACTGGCAATTATTTATATCCATATCCTTTTCGGCTAACTTTAGACCATCCGAGACTCCCTTTTGCAGACAAAAATTACCATGATTTGCCCGCAACTCAATGGTTCCCCTGAATCCTGAATCTTTAAGTTGAGCAACCAGTTCTGACAACCAGAGTGCTTTTTCGTCATTGAAAGGCTGTTCGCCATAGCTAAACTCTGTGCTCTGATTTGCAGCCCACTCGATAAGTTTCAATGGCAACGCCGTTTCTATCTCGCCTGCCTGGTTCTCCGCAGTTGCATTCAACTGTTGAGTCAAAAGCTCAATCTGCTCATTTTGATCTGAGAGCATTGCCATAAGCTCCCCCTCTTGCTCAGATTGAGCCTTGCCCATAGCTATCGACTCTGAACCATCCATGGCGAAGTAACCCAGGGTTATACCTGCCAGAGCAACGACACCACCAAGCATGCCTATAACAAAGGTTCTCCATCCACCAGCGTTCTGCTCCTCCTGCAAGGCTTCAAGCTCATACATTTCGCCGCGTAACTCAGCAAATCGTTTATCCAGCTGCGTTTGCAATCGCTCTTCGGCCATATTCTGCTCTTTACGCAAGAATCGTTTCAACGACTCCTGCGCAGAGAGGCTCTCCTGGAAGTCATCCAGCGGCATACTGACTGTTTCAACGATGGCTGGCTTGTGACGTTCATGCTCTGAAATAGGGTGAACATTGTCTGGACGATATACTTGTCGGACGGTTTCCATGCCTTCATTTTTGAAACCATGGACCAGGGATTCCTGCTCTGGCATTAGATGCAGGGAGTTAAGCACACCTTCAAAATCCTGGGATTCGAGCTGCTTGGGAAGCACACCGATAGCGCCAAGTGCACGGGCCTGGCTCAATTCAAGACCACCAGCTTTTGAGGTATACATCATTACCGGTATAACCGCAGTATTAGGGTTGGATTTAATGACTTTCAGTGCCTGAAATCCATCCATACCCGGCATCTCAAAATCCATAAATATGGCGTCGGGAGCATTTTCGTAGAGATAGTCGATAGCAGCTGCAGCAGACTCTCTCGTGTCTACGGTGATGCCAAACTTTTTGAGTTTACCCGAAAGTACCTGACGTGCTGTTTTCGAGTCATCTACGATGAGCGCTTTTTTAGTTGCTGTTCCAGTCACGGCGCCAACCTTTTCCCCTGTTGTTTCTATGTATGCTATTTCAGCGAACTACATGATAATCCTTATATCGGCCCGAGGTTTTGACCTAGGACTCGTAACTAAACTATATCCGACATAAACCATGAGAGGAAATATTCCGATGGAAACCTTAACACAGCAAAAGTGTGAGGCGTGTCGCGCTGATGCACCAAAAGTCAGTGATGAGGAGCTCTCTGAGCTAATTCGGGCCATTCCGGATTGGAATATCGAGGTTCGGGACGGCATTATGCAGCTCGAAAAAAGCTATGCTTTCAAAACCTTCGTTGCAGCTTTGGATTTTACCAACGAGGTTGGAAAACTGGCCGAAGATGAAGGCCACCACCCCGCACTGTTGACTGAGTGGGGGAAAACCACAGTAACCTGGTGGTCACACAAGATCAAAGGCCTGCATCGCAATGATTTCATCATGGCAGCGAAAACAGATCAGCTACAGGGTGAATGAGTGCAGGAAAAGATCTAGTGTACCTCGTCATAGATTCTGTACCATTCAGAGCCGCCCCAATACGTCAGATCAAGGCGTGGCTCGCAGGGAATGGCAGGCCCTTTCGCACCGTTGGCACAGTATAAGGTGCGGCAGGGCCGCACCCTACGTTGACTGTCAGGATAGCGCATCCTTCATCTGCTGCTCCTGCTTCTGCTTATGCAGCTCGATTTCCGCTTTTCTGCGCATCTCCAGGATATCTTTACGCTCTTCGATTCGCTTCTCAGTGGCATTATTCTTGACTGGAATAGTCACATCTCCGAAAAGCACCTGCTTCAGTAGTCTGACGCCAAACTGCATCAGTGCCAGATCCTCTTTTTCAACCGTTTCATAGAATGTATCTTCCATGTCATAGGAGGCCTTGAAAGAGTCGGCGAGTACAAACCGGCGCAGTCGATCGACATCATAGGAGCACATGAAAAAGAACTGCAGGCTGGTATCTGAAGGACGGCCAATAGCAGGACCGGCCGATTTCTTCTTCAACATCAGCTGCAGCCACTCCCGATTGATCTGGTCGTAGAGTTCGACTTCCTGCTCTTTGCGGTAGTCATGCACGGAGACCTCGCGATCCTCTTCGTGGCCTTTGCAGTGGTCTTCCTTGATCAGGAAGTAGCGTGCTTCATCTTCAGTGGCACCCGCTTCTTTCATCGCCATATGACCAATCGGGTAGTAGCGACAAGCGGTTGGCCGGTCTTTGTAGACACTGCAACCCTCTTCTGTAACAAACTTGCAGGCGCCATCATCGTCGGTACGTAATTTGACGCCAGGAACCCCATCTTTGTCCATTTCATAGGGAACTGTGTTGTTTTTCAGGAATTCGGTGGCACTGATGCCCAGATTGTCCTTCAGCCGCAAAATATCGTAGGGCGTCAACTGAATATCAGCGTGTTTACAACACGCATTAAAGCAGGAGATCCCCTTGTGGCAGTTGAACTTGATACTTGCACCTGGCTCAAGAACCGACGGAACAAAACTGCTTTTAAAGGGAATATCGAATTTTTCACTCATTATTGGCCTCCGATATGGAATCGGCTGGTTCGCGTTTTACCTCCACCGGGGGAGTAGCGCGAGTCTAGCTGTGAAAAGCCCGGGAACAGCGGGCAATAACACAAATCCGGAGTATTAATCCGGTCGTAGTAAATACTGACAACTATTTTTTATCAATATTTTGCAAATAGTAGCAAAGCCCCAAGAATTCACCGGCTTTGCAGGCAACTGTCCTAAGACAGAAAAAGCCCGAACGCCGCAAGGACGTCCGGACTTTTCTAAGCCCTATGGCCTATAGCTGTCTTACTTGAACAGCTTAGACTTGTCGACGATGTCGACATGAGCGCGCTTGAAGCACTTATAGGTCTTAGCCTCTTTGTCATAGACAGAGTTCACGAAGCACTTCCAGTTCTCTTCGTCGACAAAGTTCTTATCCATGCGGTAGTAGAAACCAGGATAACGAGACTCTTGACGGAACTGAATGTGTTTCATGTGAGCTTCAGCAGTCAGGATGCGGTGATAGTTTTCCCACGCACGAAGTAGTTCGTGGAGGTCTTTAGCACGCATCTTCAATGCATCTTCTTTCAGCATTTCCAACTTCTGCTCAGCCAGGTCGAGCATGTGCTCGTTGGTGGTGTAGTAGGTAGCAACACCGGCAACATACTCATCCATAACCTTCTGCAGACGGAACTGCAACATACGAGGAGTGATGTAGTTAGGATTAACATCGATCGCAGTTGAGTAGTCTTTGTGCTCAAGGTAGTTGCGCACTGGACGGTAGATCTCTTCGATCAGGGTATCAACATCGGTGTCCAACTCAGGAGTGAAATCCTTGTTGTCCATGACGTATTTTACCATCGCTTTAGCAGCCATACGGCCTTCAGCGTGTGAACCGGAAGAGAATTTGTGGCCAGAAGCGCCCACGCCGTCACCAGCGGTGAACAGACCGGAAACAGTGGTCATACCACGGTAGCCCCAGTTCCAGCCTTTAGGCAGATGCTCAGGTACGCCAGCTTCAGTCTCTTCAGTAGGTGCACCAACATCTTCAGGACCAGAGGTCCAGATGCCGCAGCAGCCAGAGTGAGAGCCCAGCAGGTAAGGTTCGGTAGGCATCAGCTCAGAGTTTTTCTTCTCAGGCTCGATGTTCTCACCAGCCCAGATACCGCACTGACCGATACACATGTCGAGGAAATCTTCCCATGCTTCTGCTTCCAGATGCTTAACCTCACGAGGAGACAGGGTCTCACGCAGGTTAGCAAGAGCGGTAACGGTGTCCATCCAGATAGGACCACGACCTTCCTTCATCTCTTTCAGCATCAAGTGGTTACGCAGGCAGGATGCTGGAACAGCAGCCTGGCCATAAGGAGGATAGTCGTCGAGCATCTCCTTATTGCGATCCATGTAGACTTCACCAAAAGCGTTGGTGGCTTTTGATTTGAACAGCAGGAACCATGCGCCAACAGGACCGTAACCGTCTTTGAAACGGGTAGGTACGAAGCGGTTTTCCATCATGGTCAGCTCAGCGCCGGCCTCAGCAGCCATCGCGTAGGTAGAACCAGCATTCCATACTGGGTACCAGGCACGGCCCTGACCCTCACCCACAGAGCGGGGACGGAAGATGTTTACACAACCACCAGCGGCAAGCAGGATAGCTTTTGCTTTGATGACAAGCAGTTTGTGATCACGAACAGAGAAACCAACAGCACCAGCGATGCGGTTAGGGTCATTCTTATCGTTAACCAGCTTAACGATGAAGATACGCTCTTCGATGTTGTCCATGCCCAGTGCTTTCTTTGCTGCTTCAGCAACGATCCACTTGTAGGACTCACCGTTGATCATGATCTGCCATTTACCAGAACGTACGGGCTTGCCGCCGTCTTTCAGTAAAGGCATGCCTTTGGAACCATCGTGACGCTCACCGTTCTCATCAGTCTTCCAAATAGGCAGACCCCACTCTTCGAACAGATGAACAGATTCGTCAACATGACGACCCAGGTCGTAAGCCAGATCATCACGGGTGATACCCATCAGATCGTTGGAGACCATACGGGCGTAGTCAGCAGGATCCTGCTCTGAACCGATGTAGGTGTTGATCGCAGACAGACCCTGTGCAACAGCACCAGAACGGTCCATTGCAGCTTTATCAACCAGTTTAACTGTGATGTCGCCGCCAGCAGCTTGCACCCAAGGACCAATCTCATAAGCAGCACCACTACACGCCATGCCACCGCCGATCAGGAGGATGTCTACCTCTTCTTGGACGACTTCCGGATTTCCGAATTCAGCCATTTCATATACCTCGAATTATCTATATTCCTGAAATAATCAGACTGAATCCCGCTTATTTGCGGATCAGCTCACTTGGATCGCCGGCACGGTAGCCGTTCTGCTCGTTATGGTTGAAGAAACCGGGCTCGCCGATCTTCGCCATTTCCGCAGCAGCCTTACCACCGTAAGGATCGATAGAACCCTCAGGAGTAGTACGAATTGGGAATTTGAAGCGTTTCATAGTGCCGTTGCGGAACTTGATGGTCCACATAATAGAGTCGGTACCGCGCAGAGGCTGTACAGATGCACCCAGAGGTACGATGTCGGCGTAAGGACGAGCTTCGATAGCCTGCTGAGGACAGATCTTAATGCAGGAATAGCACTCCCAGCACTGCTCAGGCTCCTGGTTGAATGACTTCATGGCATGACCGGTTTCAGAACCGTCTTTATCAAGCTTCATCAGGTCATGAGGACAGATGTACATGCAAGCTGTCCTGTCCTGGCCTTTACAGCCATCGCACTTCTCAGTACGCACAAATGTAGGCATGGTGTTAATCTCCTAAGGGTTTCACTGCAGTGATTCAGCCGCGGCATTTTGCAGCGACTTCGAAGCACAACCGGATATCTCCGGCGTAGTTCATTTTTAATTCTCTCTTGGCCTGCGTTAATTCCGACTAAGGCCATGATTCGAACCCGACTCAGCCAGACCACATTGTCGGGCACTCCTTCGCACGCACACGCACGATCCGGAATCGGGCGACAAACATTAATGCCTTGCAGGAGCTTTAGCCAAACAATTTTTTAATGAGGGCACATAAAATACGCTTATTCACCTAGCTCACTGTAAAACCTAGTATTTTACTGAGATAACTAACTACCTATTTATACGAACAAAATTACCAATGACGTAATCATGGTCTTTCTATGAAAACTCTTTTTGGATATATCCACATGCGTTCACCTATCCCATGGGAGATAGATAAATCAGACCAAAATCACGTTCTGCGAAAGCTTATTTTTGAATATTCCTGCCATTTTCCTTTGATTTATGACCACCTTACAGCTAAATATCAGCCATATATTTATGCTGAAAAGCCATTTTGATATGAAATTGAAGCGGGGTTTCGGGTAGAGTTACGCTTTTTTGAGCCAAAACCATGCCCCAGAGGGAAGCACCAGACGTACTCTTTCTACTTGCTACCGGCTGCCATCACTGTCCGGTGGTGCTGGAGCGCCTGAATCAGCTCCTTAAACAGGGCAGAATCGGCCGTCTTGAATCTGTCAATATCGTCAACAGACCAGAGCTGGCAGATGAACTGAATGTACGCGGTGTGCCATGGACTCGAATCGGCCATTTCGAACTGGATGGAGCCCTATCCCCAAAAGAGGTGGATGAATGGGTCACCCGAGCCTCATCCGGCGAGGGAATTTCAGACTATTTCAGCGAGTTACTCGAGTCACAACGACCAGACAAAGTGATCAAATGGCTCAACAGGTGTCCAGAAAACCTCAAACAACTACTTGAACTGCTTCTGATCGATTCGACACCGATGGCTGCGCGAATTGGTGTTGGGGTTGTGATTGAACAGCTTGAAGGAGACCCACGACTCGAACTGGCCATGGCAACGATGATCACTCTCAGCCAGTCTGAACATGCGAACATCCGTGCCGATGCAGCACATTTTCTCGGCATGAGCCACTCGCCCAAGGCCCGAACAACGCTGAACAGGCTGCTCAATGATAACCATCCCGATGTCAGGGAGATTGCAGCAGAGTCTCTGGAATTAGTGTAGATTCTCCGCTTTGCTTTGTGGAACAGACTCAATGAACAAACGGGATCAGATATTGGCGGTACATGCCCAATTTATCAATCAGGTTGTAATAACCGGCCAACAGCCCGATCGCCAGGATGATTTCGAACAGTTGATAAAGCTGGCTGATGACAACGGATGGAATGAGCTGACGGACTGTATCAGAAAGATCTTCCATCAAGGGCGCCGGGACGTAGAACTTCTCAATCCTCTTGATGAGGAGGATCAGGTTATTGCTGAAGCGATCTTACATGGCCTGCAAGACCCCTCTACCCTACCCGATCCTAATGCCAAGCCTGATCCGGCCCAGGCTGCGCCAGGTCTCGCCTCGATGATTGATGCAGCAGGCTCAGGTAACGCACAGGCTCTGCAGATAATCGCTGAAATGGCAGATCAAATGAGTCAGGCTGGCGGCCCTATGGCACGGCTTGCTGCGGTGATTCGGCCAATGATCAATGGTGAGCGTAATCCAGATATCCTGTGCAAGGATATGGATAGCCGCACAGAGTCCATGGTGCTGGGCATACTGGACGAATTGAAGCGGATGCAAGAGGAAGAGTAGCATGTCCAGACGCTTTATAATCTTAGCTGCAATGAGTGGCTTTCTGCTGGTTGCTTTAGGGGCCTTTGGCGCCCATGCCCTGGAGCACTCTGTTCCCCCCTCACACCTGATCTGGTGGCAAAAGGCGGTTCTATATCAAGGCCTGCATACCCTGGCTCTGCTTGGGGTGGGCCTGTTGATACCCCACCATCCAGTGCGGGCACTGATGCTGTCAGGGTGGCTATTCGTGGCTGGCATCCTGCTTTTTTCCGGCAGCCTCTATCTAATGACACTCACCGATGTTCGCAGCCTGGCTATGTTGACCCCGATTGGCGGCATCGCATTTATGGCCGGGTGGCTATCACTGATCATCGGCGCCTGGCGCCTGCCCAGCCGTTGATGGATTTAAACGCCTTAACAAACCGGTTACGAAAAAATCAGCGCCACTGGAGCAAGTGGGCACGTCGTCGGGAAGTCAGCTGCTATCGTATTTATGATCGGGATATCCCAGAGTTCCCCCTGGCGATTGACTGGTATGACGGCCAGGCCCATCTGCAGATTTTTGCCCGCAAAGGTCTTGAACCGCTTAGTGATGAACAGCAGCAACAGATCACTCAGGCCGTCAGTGAAACATTGGAGATTCCACTGCACCATCTGGCGGTAAAGACACGTCAGCGTCAGCGGGGCCTGAATCAATATGAGAAGACTGGTGCAAGCGGAAGACCGATGGTTGTCAAGGAGGGAGGATTAGCGTTCGAGGTTGAACTCTATACCTACCTCGACACAGGACTGTTTCTGGACCACAGAAACACCCGAAACCTGGTACGGCAACGCTGCGCCGGCAAACGGATGCTTAACCTGTTCGCCTATACCGGCAGTTTTTCTGTGTATGCAGCCGCAGGTGGTGCACTATCCACAGTCAGCGTGGATCTATCCAACACCTATCAGGACTGGACCCGCCGAAATCTTAAGCTAAATGGATTTAACGACGACAACCATGAACTGATCAGGGAGGATGCTTTCCAATATCTCGAGCGGGCCAACAGGGAGCGTCGGCGTTTCGGTCTGATCGTACTTGACCCGCCAAGTTTCTCTAATTCAAAGCGCATGAGCGATACACTCGATATTCAGCGCGATCAGGAACAGTTGATAGACGCTTGTATGAACCTGCTCAACCCAGGTGGCGAACTGATCTTTTCAACCAATCGTAAAGGTTTCAAGCTTTCACCCAAGCTCAGTCAAAAAGCCGGATGTGAAGAGATCACCCAGCAGGTTGTTCCTGAGGATTTCAAGCGTCGCCTTCCCTATCGTTGCTGGTTATTTCGGGCACATTTCTAGAATCAGGCTGTCTGACCAATCCAGCACTTGACGTAGATGATAGATTAAACTCTCATAGCAACTTATTATATAAGGGGTTGGTATTTATGCAGCCAACGATTGTAATTATCACCAATACGCCTTCTTGCGAAGACATTCCCCGGAACGATACAGAACCAACTGAGATGGAGCCCTCATGCTGAAAAGATTGACCCTGACGATCATCGGACTGGGTATGCTAATTGGTATCCCTACAGTAATAAAACTGCAGCAATTTCAAGCGATGGCTGAAATGCAGATGGTTATGCCGCCTGAATTGGTTACTGCCGATCAGGTGAGTAAACAGAGCTGGCCCAACTCAATCTCCTCTACCGGATCTCTGGTTGCTGTACAGGGTGTAACCATGAGTGCAGAGCTGGGTGGCAAGATCATAGAAATCGACTTTAAATCAGGCGACCGGGTCGAAGCTGGCGAGCTGTTGTTGCGCCTCGATACCACTGCCGAAGAGGCACAGCTACGTTCCGCAGAAGCAGCCGCCAAACTGGCCAAGATCAACCTCGATCGTAATCGTGGTTTGCGCGCCAATAAAACCGTATCTCAGTCTGATTTGGACACTGCCGAAGCCAACTTCAAGCAGACTACGGCTCAGGTCGAGAATGTTCGTGCCACCATCGCCAAGAAAACCATGCTCGCCCCCTTCTCCGGCCAACTGGGTCTGCGCCAGGTCAACCTGGGACAGATCATAGAGCAGGGCACTCCGGTGGTGACTCTACAGACCATCAACCCTATCTATGCCGACTTCTCTCTGCCGCAGCAGCGCTTCTCAAGCATAGCTGTCGGCAATGAGGTTCAAATCAACACCGATGCTGCCCCGGATAAGACTTTCACTGGCAAAATCATCGCGGTGAACCCTGAGATCGACCAGGCCACCCGTAGTGTGCGGGTCAGATCCACCCTGATCAATGAGGGCGAATTGTTGCGTCCCGGCATGTTCGCCAATATAGAGATACTTCTGCCTCAGGTTAATGAAGTCCTTGCGATACCGGCCACTGCGGTACTCTACGCACCCTATGGCGATACCGTGTTCGTCATTGATAAGAAAACAGATGAGACCACGGGTGAAGAGTCAAAAGTGCTTCGTCAGCAGATCATCCGCCTGGGTGAGACCAAAGGCGACTATGTCGCGGTAACTACAGGCTTGGAAGAGGGCGAATCCGTGGTAACCAGCGGGGTATTCAAGTTACGGCCCAACATGGCCGTGACTATCGATAACACCCTAGCACTCGATGCGCGCCTGGACCCTCAGCCCCCCAATGAATAACAAATTCCAGAGGGTCGGTTTGACCCTTCATACTGCACAGGGATATTAATGCCGTGGGTAAGATAAAAGTCTTCACCGATCTATTCATTCAGCGCCCCGTACTCGCGATCGTGGTCAATCTTCTGATTGTTATTGCAGGCATGCAGGCTTGGAACAGTCTAAATATTCGCCAATACCCGCTGAGTGAAAACTCTACAATCAATATCTCCACTGTCTATGTGGGGGCCAACGCAGAGTTGGTACGCGGTTTCATCACTACTCCGCTGGAACAGGCTATAGCCTCAGCGGATGGCATTGAATATATCGAGTCGAAGAGCCTGCAGGGCTTCTCCATGATCAATGCCCGTCTGAAGCTCAACTATCCCCCAACCAAGGCTCTGGCTGAGATCACTGCCAAGGTAAACCAGGTACGTAACGATCTGCCCACTGAGGCCCAGGTACCCGCACTCTCGATCCAGTCGGCTGATTCGCAATTTGCCTCGGCCTATCTCAGTTTTGCCTCTGATATCCTCTCTCAGGCAGAGATCACCGACTACCTTATACGCGTGGTACAACCTCGACTTGCCGCAGTTGCAGGGGTTCAGCGTGCTGATGTGCTGGGAGCACGTATTTTTGCCATGCGTATATGGCTCAAGCCGGACAAGATGGCCGCCCTGCATATCAGTCCATCACAAGTTCAGCAGGCCCTCGCTGCCAACAACTTTCTCGCCGCCATAGGCACCACCAAGGGCTCATTGGTGCAAGTTAACATGACGGCTAATACCGATCTTCACTCAGTCGAGGAGTTCGAACAGCTGGTGATTCGGCATAGCGGCGACACTATTGTGCGTCTGCAGGATATCGCTGATGTCACACTCGGCGCCGAAGATTATGATACCTCGGTGCGATATACCGGCCAGACAGCGGTATTCATGGGCATCTTCCCGCTGCCAAGCGCCAATACAATCGATGTCATCAAGCTGGTACGTGATGAAATAGACAAGATCGCCAAAGATCTGCCTTCCGGTCTTGAGGTCAATATCGGCTATGACGCCTCTGAATATATTGCCAATGCGATCACCGAAGTCACCAAGACTCTGGGTGACACCCTGTTGATTGTAATCGCGGTCATTTTTCTGTTTCTGGGATCGATACGATCAGCGATGGTACCTACCATAGCCATACCGGTTTCACTGATCGGCAGTATCTTCCTGATGCAGATTTTCGGCTTCACCCTCAATCTGCTTACCCTGCTGGCAATAGTGCTCTCTGTTGGTTTGGTGGTGGACGATGCCATCGTTGTGGTGGAGAACATTGAACGCCATCTTCGTGAAGGCCGAAGCAAACGGGAAGCCGCCTTGCTGGGAGCTCGGGAACTACTCGGCCCAGTTATCGCCATGACCATTACACTTGCAGCGGTCTATATACCCATCGCGCTTCAGGGCGGTCTGACTGGCGCCCTGTTTCGTGAGTTTGCCCTCACCCTGGCGGGCACTGTCACAATCTCAGGTATCGTCGCCCTTACGCTGTCGCCGATGATGTCCGCTTATATGCTAAAGAGTGCCGACGATGAGGAGCGGGGCTTTACCGGCTGGGTTAATCACCATTTTGATCGCCTGCGACTGGCCTATGGTCGACTCATTGGTCGTACCCTTAACGCACGACCTTATGTCTATGTGGTCTGGCTGGTAGTGGCTGCAGCAGCCATTCCCATGTACATGCAGTCCCCTAAAGAGCTGGCCCCAAGCGAAGACCAGAGCGTCGTTTTTGGCATTATCAATGCAGCAGCCAATGCCACTGCCGACCAGAAGCGCTTTTATGGTGCCGCTGTTGAGAAGGCATTCCTGGAGGTTGAGGAGGCAGACCTGAGCTTCCAGATCCTGTTTGCTCCCTCAGTAGGCGCCCGTTTCGATACCGATGGCTTTTCAGGTGTGGTAGTCAAACCCTGGCACAATCCCAGAGAACGCACCGTATTTGAGATTCAGCAGGAGGTTCAGGGGAAGGTATCGGCCATCCCCGGCTTCCAGATCTTTGCCACTACCCCTCCGGCACTACCCGGTGGCAGTAACTTTCCGATTGAGTTCCTGATTACCTCAACTGCCGACGCCAAACGTCTGCTTGAATTTGCTGAGCAGATTCAGGGCAAAGCAACCGAGAGCGGTATGTTCCTGTTTCCACCGCAGATCGATCTCAAATATGACCAGCCCCAGGCCCAGGTTGTTCTGGATCGGGACAAAATCGGCTCCCTCGGACTGGACCTGAATCAGGTAGGTCGGGATATGGCTGCAGCACTGGGGGGTAACTATGTCAATCGCTTCAACATCGCTGGCCGCAGTTACAAAGTCATCCCGCAGATCGAACGCTCTCAGAGGCTCAACCCGGATCAACTGACCGATATCTATATCAGCGGCCCAGAGGAGACACTGATCCCACTGAGCACCGTCGCTCATATTGAAAATACCACGGTACCCCGTTCACTCAACCGCTTCCAACAGCTTAATGCGGTGAAACTGTCGGGCATGACCAACCGCACCCTCGACCAAGCCCTGACGGTGTTGGAAGAGGCCGCTGCTGAAGTACTCCCGGCGGGTTACTCTATTGACTACACTGGAGAATCCCGTCAGTTGAGACAGGAGGGGAATAAATTCTTACCCGCCTTCGCCCTGGCAATCGTGCTGATCTTTCTGGCCCTGTCAGTACAATTCAACTCCTTTAGGGATCCAGGCATCATCCTTTTCGGCTCAGTGCCTCTGGCGATGTTCGGCGCGTTACTTTTCACTTTTCTTAAAATGCCCAACCCCAACCTGCCCTTCTGGACCAGTGGCTGGACCACCACTCTCAACATCTACGCTCAGGTCGGGCTGGTGACCCTGGTGGGGTTGATTGCCAAGAATGGCATACTCATCGTCGAGTTTGCCAACAAACTTCAGGAGCAGGGGATGAGCAAGGTCGAGGCGGTACAGGAAGCCTCGATGACCCGACTGCGACCGATCCTGATGACCACCTTCGCCACCGTTGCGGGTCACTTTCCTCTGACCCTGGTCACCGGGGCTGGTGCTGCCGCACGTAACTCTATTGGCCTGGTGTTGGTTGGCGGAATGGCGGTTGGTACCCTCTTCACCCTGTTTGTGCTGCCATCGATCTATGTATTGATGGCGAAAGATCACAATGCAGATGCAACGGAAGAAGAAGAAGACGAAACGCACGGCACTGGGGATATAGCAACTGAGCAGTCAGGCTAATGGGCTGGGTAGAGGATCAGTTAAAGCCTCAACGAAAATAATCTGCCAGCTGCAGGTGACTCATAGACTGGTCACGAATATTTTCTCTAGGGCCTGAATGGAGCGCAGTGGAATCCGGGATAGTCTGCCCTTCCCCCGGATTCCGCTGCGCTTCATCCAGGCTACGAGGGTGATACAGTTATACAGGTAGGCATATCGACAGCACACTCCTGACTCTTTTCAGCGGCAGCTTCCTAGCCTCGACTCTACTACCTGGCGGTTCTGAGGCGCTGTTGCTATGGAACTTGCAGCAATCAGCTCATTCACCCTATCTGCTCTGGCTGTGTGCGACCATGGGTAACACCCTGGGTGGAGTGAGCAGTTGGCTGATCGGGTGGTGGCTGGCAAAACGCTTTCCCCTGCAAGCGCTGAAACATGACCGCCAGAAGAGAGCAGCTGAACGAATCAGCCGCTTTGGCAGCCCTGCGCTGTTACTCTCATGGTTGCCTGTAGTGGGTGATCCACTCTGCCTGGCTGCCGGCTGGATTGGCATCAGGTTGAGTCTGGCAGTTCTGTTTATCGGAATCGGTAAAGGGTTGCGCTATGCAATGCTGATCTGGGTATCAGACATTATCATTTAGTCGTAGCCTGGATGGAGCACAGCGGAATCCGGGAATAATCAGCCCCTTTACCCTGGATTCACCCTAAAAATAGTTAACTCGTAGCCTGGATGAAGCGCAGCGGAATCCGGGGATAGTCAGCCCCTTCACCCTGAATTCACCCTAAAAATAGTTAACTCGTAGCATCCTATTTACGCCAGAACGCAGGGGTCAGCAATACCAGCAGGGTGAATATCTCCAACCGCCCGAGAAGCATCCCAAAACAGAGAATCCATTTTGCGGGATCATTTAGGCTTGCGTAGTGAGCACCCACATCGCCAAGCCCGGGGCCAAGATTATTGATACTTGCCCCTACTGCTGAAAAAGAGGTCATAAGATCCAGGCCTGTTGAGGCGAGCGCCAGATACATCACACCGAAACTGGCAACATAGAGTGCAAAGAATCCCCACACCGCATCCACCACTCGCCAGGGTATGGTCTTACTGCCTACCCGTATCGGGATCTCTGCATTGGGGTGAATCAGACGATTGATCTCTCGAAGCCCCTGCTTGACCAACAGCAGAAACCGAATCACCTTGATTCCGCCTCCGGTTGACCCGGCACAGCCGCCGATAAAACTTGAGAAGAGCAACAGTATCGATATAAATCCGGGCCAGAGTGAGTAGTCGGCTGTCGTGAATCCCGTTGTGGTGCCGATTGACACTGCCTGAAACAGTCCGCGGGTAATCGATTCACCCCAGGTGCTATAAACCCCCATCATATAGAGCGCGATGGATACCAGCACAATCACAATAAACAGTGTCGTGATATAACCGCGAAACTCAGGATCTTCAAAATAAGTTCTAAGGGAGCGTCTACGGAAAGCGAGAAAGTGGAGTGCGAAATTAACCCCGGACAGCAACATAAAAACCACAGCAATCATCTCGATCAGAGTACTGTCGTAGAAACCAATACTTTCGTCATGGGTGGAGAATCCACCAATCGCCACCGTTGAAAAGGCATGCCCCATGGCATCGAAGGGCTCCATCCCTGCCAGCCAGTAGGCCAGCATACAACTCAGGGTCAGACCGAGATAGATAAACCAGAGCGCCTTTGCTGTCTCGGTAATCCTCGGGGTCAGCTTGTTGTCCTTCACCGGACCGGGGGTTTCTGCCCGATAGAGCTGCATACCACCAATGCCCAGCATGGGAAGCACGGCAACCGCCAGTACGATAATACCCATACCGCCCAACCATTGAAGCTGTTGGCGATAGTAGAGAATCGAAAGTGGCAGTTCATCGATACCGACAATCACTGTCGCTCCGGTGGTGGTCAACCCAGAGACCGACTCAAACACTGCATCAGTAATACTCATGTTTGAGTTTTCAGCAAATAAAAATGGCAGCGATCCGGTCAGCCCCAGCACTACCCAGAACATCACCACCACAAGAAATCCGTCACGAACCCTAAGTTCCTGGTGTTGGTTACGCACCGGAGCCCAGAAGGCCACTCCGAGACCCAAAGTAAGAATGAATGCATCGGTAAAACCCAACAACGCACCATCATCGGTCCAGACCGATATCCCCAAGGGGGGCAGCATGGTGAGACTGAAGACCATCAGCAGCACACCCAATATTCGCTGAACCACTAGCAGATGCATCGTTACTTCAGCCTGCCATGCCTGGGGTTGATAAACAGAGACTCACAAGAAGGTCACTCCTACCTGGAACAACTTTTCAACCTCAATGACTTTTCTCTTATCCACCAGAAACAGGATTACATGATCATCACTCTCTATCATGGTGTCGTGATGGGCGATCAATACCGTTTCACCACGAACCACTGCACCTATCGTCGTTCCTTTTGGTAACTTGATCTCCTCTATGGCACGTCCAACCACCTTGGATGAATTTCGATCTCCATGCGCCACCGCTTCGATCGCCTCAGCAGCACCACGTCTTAATGAGTGCACTTGGGCTACATCACCACGACGCACATGGGTCAGTAGGGTGCCGATAGTGGCTTGTTGGGGTGAAATGGCGATATCGACTGCACCGCTCTGCACCAAGTCGACATAGGCTGGGCGATTGATCAGTGCCATAACCCGGCCAGCACCGAGTCGCTTAGCCAGCATGGCTGAGAGAATATTCGCTTCATCATCATTGGTCACGGCACAGAATACATCCGTGTTTTCGATATTCTCTTCCAACAGCAGATCTTCATCTGCGGCATTACCATGGAGTACGATCGCCATATCGAGACGCTCAGCAATCTCCTTCGCCCGTGCCTGATTTGTCTCAATCAACTTAACCCGATATTTGTGCTCCAACGATGAGGCAAGACGACGACCAATGTTTCCACCACCCGCCAGGATCAGTCGTTTGTAGGGCTTTTCAAGCTTGCGCAGTTCGCTCATCACTGAGCGGATGTTCTCTGTCGCGGCGATAAAGAACACCTCATCCTCAGCCTGGATCTCAGTATCCCCTTGGGGCTGAATCACCTCTCCCTCACGATAGATGGCCGCCACTCTGGCATCGATATTCGGCATATGTTCGTAGAGAGTGCTCAGTTCGTTCCCCACCAGGGGACCACCATGGTAGGCCTTGACGGCGACAAGACGAACCCTGCCGCCGGCAAAGTCGAGTACCTGCAGTGCTCCAGGGTATTCGATCAGTTTAAGAATGTAGTCAGTAACCAACTGCTCCGGACTGATCAATACATCAACAGGGATCGCTGGCGATTTGAACAGCTTCGGATAGTCGAGATAGCCCTGTGCCCGGACTCTGGCGATTTTGGTGGGGGTGTGGAAGAGACTGTAAGCCACCTGACAGGCAACCATATTGGTCTCATCACTGTTGGTCACAGCAAGAATCATATCAGCATCCTCCGCCCCAGCTCGGCGCAACACGTCGGGATGACCGGCATGCCCTCTGACTGTGCCCAGGTCGAGGCGATTCTGCAGTTCATTCAGGAGATGCAGATTTTGATCCACCACGGTAATGTCATTGGCTTCACTCACCAATGCATTGGCTACTGAACGACCAACCTGGCCGGCACCGAGAATAATTATTTTCATTGTTTCATCGGGTGTTCTTAATTATCAGAAAAAGTCGTTGCTCAACATCGCTGCGCAGAGAAATCACTCCAGTCCGGCAGCATGACAGCATCGAGCTGGTCTATCAATTCCATATTCTTGAAATATAGCATTCATAAAAGCGACACCTATATGACACTGTTTCGCAATACCTAATACCTAGAATGCTCGCGGCTTATAAGTATTACGCCTTAATTGGGGAGCATATTCTATGTTGAAAAAGAAATCATTTCGTCTGTTAGCCTTGCCTGCCGGTATCACGGCAGCCATTCTGTGTTCATCTCTGTTGCTCACTGGATGCAACGGCGATGATGGTGATGACGGTGTTGATGGTGTGAATGGAACAGATGGTGTCGATGGCACTGACGGCGCGGATGGTACAACGAGTAGTAATACTCCCATAGGGCTGAAGCGTCTTGCTGCTGCTCCGCTTGATGCTGAATTCACTGGCCTGTATCTCAATAGCGACAACACGCTGTTCTTGAATGTTCAACATCCAAGCAGCAGTAACACTACCACCGACGCTGCTGGCAAAGTTTTTGATAAGGGAACAGTAGGCGTCATCGTCGGTCAGGACTTTTCTAACCTGCCAGAAAACTTCGGTGCACTTGACCTGCCAGTAACAACCGCAGAAAAAGAGGTTGTGACGACAGCTGTTGGCACATACCAGGTTCTTGCCCAACAGGGGGATGCTCTGGATGATGGCCTGACCATGGGCGACATCATGACCGCCGACGGCGCCACCCAGATCAAGAACTCCAATGATCCGGACTTCAACGGCGTCATCTCTGATGGTGACACAGGTTTCTATGTCTACACCAACTGGGAAGACCGTCCAGGCAGTATGAGCCGTATCCATGTCAGTGGCCTGACCGATTCAGGCTACGCTAACATCACCCAGGAAGGCATGATTGACTTCTCAGGTGTTGGTGGAACCTGGGTGAACTGTTTCGGTACCGTCAGCCCATGGAATACCCCCCTCTCATCTGAAGAACTCTACTTCGATGATACTGCTGATTGGTTCGATTCTACTGCTGAGTATTTCAGCAATCCCCAAGCACTTGCAGACTATTTCGCTTATCCAACAGACGGCAGTGGTGACTGGCCGAACCCCTACCGCTATGGCTACATTGTTGAAATCGGCAATGCTACTGATGCGGCTGTAGCCAATGTCACAGTCAACAAACTGGAAACCATGGGGCGCTTCTCTCATGAGAACTCTGTCGTCATGCCTGACCAGAAGACCGTCTTCCTCAGTGATGATGGTACCGGCGTTGTATTCTTCAAGTTTGTTGCCGATGTGGCAGGTGACATGAGCGCAGGCACTCTGTATGCCGCAAGTATCACTCAGGCCGCAGGAGTGAATGATCCTGCTGAAGCAGCACTGGGTATTGAGTGGGTTGAACTGGCGAGCATGGGCGAAGCAGAAATCGAAGCGGCAATCGACTCTTTCGATGGCACCTTTGCTGATGCCAACTACATCACTGATGAGCAGGTCTGTGATTGGGCCGAGTCCAAAACTGGCGCTGACCTGAGCTGTGATGAAGACGCCACTGTCGACGCAAACCCCTTCAGCGATGATCGCGTCGCCTAT
The DNA here is from genome assembly GCF_058244645.1 of Candidatus Thiodiazotropha sp. AKAK3. NCBI lineage: Bacteria > Pseudomonadati > Pseudomonadota > Gammaproteobacteria > Chromatiales > Sedimenticolaceae > Candidatus Thiodiazotropha > Candidatus Thiodiazotropha sp. AKAK3. Next base: position 44,668 of record NZ_JBSYOQ010000079.1, on the reverse strand, counting down.
CTGGAGAGCCGTAAAGCTGCGGTTGCCCTGGGTGCTACCGGTGAGTTTCGCAAAATGGAAGGCGTCAACATCAACTATGGTCTCGCATCATCCTGGTGGAATGCTGGCGCAGCTGACGGCGACCAGGCCTACATGTATATGGCCATGTCCAGCTTCGACAAAACCATGAGCGATGATGAAGGCGATATTCAACTGAATGGAGACAACGGCAAGTGTGGTGTTGTCTACCGCATGAAGTTGATGCGCAATGCTCAGGGTGAGGTTGATGTTAAGACCATGGTACCTGCCATCGTTGGTGGGCCATACAACGCTGACCGCTCTGTCAACCAGTGTAATATCAACAGCATCTCCAACCCCGACAATCTGCTGATACTGGACGACGGCCGAGTGATCATCGGCGAAGATACCGGCAGCCATGAGAACAACATGGTCTGGGTATTTGATGATCCAGCAATCTAAGGACCAGATTGATTAATCATGGAAATGGGGTGGCTCGCGCCACCCCTTTTGCATTTAGGAGATCAAAAATGAAGTATATTTTTTCGATTATCCCTTTGGTAACAGTTGCACTGCTCACTGCATGCGGCGGCTCAGGAGAGAGCTCTGACACTCAGAGTGATACACAAAACCAGTCACTAACCTTTCCGTCCAGCTATGAGAGATCAACCGCAGGCACACTACGCCCACAAGAGACAGGTGTGATTTATAACCCGGAGGCGATCGTACCTCCCCAGTGCTATACCAGGCATGAGGCAACCCACAACCCCTGCATGACCTGCCACCAATCCTATACCTTCGGCAGTCGACCCAACGTCATGGATGATGGCGCGTTACAGGCTGAATACTCATTCTCAGAGGTCGGGGTCACCAACCATTGGCAAAACCTGTTTGAGGATCGTTCAGAGGCCGTCTCCCAGATCACTGACCAGGAGGTTATCGACTATATCTATACCGATAACTATTCAACCCTGATTGAGCAGTTACAGAGTGAGAACTGGGAGGGTCCGGTTCCTGCCGTTCAAAATCTGCACTTGGGTGCCGACGCTTTTGACGAGCTTGGTTTTGCGCTTGATGGCAGCCACTGGGTAGCTTTTAACTACAAACCACTGCCCAGTACATTCTGGCCGACCAATGGTTCGACCGATGATGTGATGCTGCGACTACCGGCAGCGTTTCGAGAGCAGAGCTGTAGTGGCAGCGGATACTCCAGAGATACCTATATCGCCAATCTGGCCATTGTCGAAGCGGCAATACAGGATCTGCAGCAGATAAGCCTGCCTGCGGTGGATGAAAACAGCTTCTGCGCCGACCTGAATGGGGATGGCCAACTGGGTGTGATCGAAGAGATTCAACGCCCCGAATTCTATGTGGGAAATGCCTCTGATATCAGTGTCACCCCAATGCTCTATCCAGAGAATGTAGAGTTTCTGCACACAGTGCGCTATGTGGGCCTGAACGAAGATCTATCGATCACCATTCCGGCGCGTATGAAAGAGGTGCGTTATATGCGCAAACATACTTTCCTTACGCCACAAGCCCTGCTCTCCCAATATGGCAATGAGAAGCAGGAGAAACTCGACGGCAACCTGCCAAACTATGTCTCCCGTGGTGATAGTGGTCTGGATAACGGTTTCGGTTGGTTGGTATTAGGCTTTATTGAAGCCGCCGATGGCCATCTGCGCAAACAGAGTGAAGAGGAGACTCTGTTCTGCATGGGTTGCCACACCAGCATCGGCAGCACCATCGATCAGACATTTGCCTTTCCCAGAAAGGTCACTGGCGCTGCTGGTTGGGGATACGTCAACCTGCAAGGCATGGCAGATGCGCCGAATGTGGGCGGAACGGAAGGGGAGATTCTCAACTACCTGAAGCTTGCCGGTGGGGGTAATGAATTCAGGGAGAATGGTGAAATTATCGAAAAATGGTTCAACGAGGATGGCAGTGTCAATGAGCAAAAGGTCACGGCTGCCGATGTCTATGAACTGATCACCCCAAGCCCGGAACGTGCATTAACCTTGAACAAGGCCTATATGGTGATTGTGCGGGATCAGGATTTCATACATGGTCGTGATGCAAATGTCACACCAGCAGTGAATGTTTACAGTGAAGTAGATCCCCAGACCGCTCCAGTGCTGCCGGAAGAGTACCAGTACCATTGGGAGATGCGACTGGCCTGGTAACAGCAAGCCACATAACCCACAAGGTGCGGCCCTGCCGCATCTTGTGTGGTGCGTCATACTAGAATCCATACTTCAGGCACTACCTTTCACAACGAAGCACGCCTATCCCTGGCTCAGTAGCAGGGATTTGAGAGCTACCAAATTACCACACGCGCAACATAGTTAATTAAGTGCCATTGCTGCTACATAGTCGAGCTTGGTTAGTCAGCTAAAGATGTTGTGATAACCAGCCGATAAACTAAACACCGGTCAGATAATTAACCAATAATTTTATTTTTACTTGGGATGATTGTCCGGTTTTGTGCCTGACAATTTGAATTTAGCCACATCGGATATTGTGGCGGTGCACAGGAGTATCTGTCTCTATGCCCCACGATATCTCGCAGCAGAGAGAGAAAAACGACATTCGCGTACTGTTGGTGGATGATGACCCCGACAATGCAGAAGAGACTGTTCAGCTGCTGCAACGTATGGATGTTCAACAGGAGATCGAGCACAATACTGTCGAGCTATTGTCCGATGCCCTTAGCGAAATCAGTCAATTCCATTATGACCTGATTTTACTCGATACAGGGCTGGCTGATATGCCCACACCATCTGCCATACGTGCCTTGCGGGATGCCTTCTCCTACGCTCCGATCATTGCAACCATGAAGTACGAGGATCCAGAACTGGCCGCGATGTGGGTTGGAGAGGGTGCAGATGAGTGCCTGTTCATTGGCGATATTGACGAGTCCTCCCTGAAACGGGTGGTAGAGTACGCAATCAAGCGATACCTCACCTACAGTAAACTGCATCAACAGAGCCGTACCCACCATGTACTAAACACCCTGCTCAGCCATTCTCTCAAAGAGGTGCCTTTTGATCAGCTGCTGAATGAATGCCTCGAGGTTATTCTCTCGGCACCTCTCACCGACATGATGCACCAGGGTGCGATTCTGGTGGCGGCCAAAAACGGTCATCAGCTGCAGATGATGGCGCATTCCAATCTCGAGCCAAAAATCGTTGAATTGTGTAAACGAGTCGAGTTCGGTCAATGCCTTTGTGGCCGTGCCATCGAGACTGGTGAGATACAGTTTTCAGACTGTGTCGAGGGGTGTCGGGAAAACAGGGTGGAAGGATTACCACCACATGGTCACTACAATGTGCCGATCATATCCAAAGGCAAAGCACTTGGTGTTCTGGCACTCTACCTCAGGGCCGGACATCAAAAGAGTGAAGATGAAATTATATTCCTGCATGGTGTTGCCGACACATTGGCCGGTATCATCGAACGGGCAAATACCAATGAACAGCTGGCACTAGTTCACCAGCAAAACAGTCGATTGCTCTCCTCTTTAACGACCATTCTTATCCGCGTGGATAACAAGGGCCGCATCAGCCACTGGAACAGCAAAGCATCAGAAACATTCCAGCTGACTTCGGATCAGGTACAGGGCCAACCAATTGCTGACTGCCCGATCGATTGGGATTGGCAGGAAATCTCGAACAAAATCACCGACAGCTTGACCGATACGCTTAAATCAAATCAAATCGAAGCACGACTCAGACAACCAAGTGGTTCGCATCGCCTACTCTCTCTATATGCCACACAATTCAACGACAAGAATGGCCAAACTGGCAACTATCTTATAATCGCTGAGGATGTCACCGAAAAGCGGCAACTAGAGTCGGAGATGCAGCAGGCACAGAAATTACAATCGATAGGTCAACTGGCTGCCGGCATCGCTCACGAGATCAATACCCCAATCCAGTATGTCGGTGATAATGTCCGCTTCCTGTTCGATGCATTTGAGGAGATCTCTGAGATCGTTAATGATCAACAAAAAATCATTGAGCAGGCAAGAAGTAATAGCGTTGCACTGGAGCAGCTTGAGCAACTGGATGAAAAAATCGATGACGTGGATCTGAAGTATCTTCAGGAGGAGATACCCAAGTCGATAAAACAGACCCTCGATGGTGTGGATCGAGTTGCCACTATTGTCAGGGCGATGAAAGAGTTCTCCCATCCCGGCACTGAAGGGAAGAGCCTGACCGACATCAACAGGGCGATTGAGAGTACTGTAACCGTCGCCAGAAATGTCTGGAAATATCATGCAGAAGTCTCTCTTGAGCTCGACCCTGAACTACCCCAGATTCGTTGTATTCCTGGACCAATCAATGAGGTGTTGCTGAATATCATCATCAATGCCGCTCATGCTATTGCCGACAAAGTTGGCGAGAGTGGTAAGTTGGGCAGTATCACCATTACCACTCAAACCACAGACCTCTGGGCTGTGATACGGATCAGGGATAGCGGCTCGGGTATTGCGGAAGATGCAAGGAATCATGTTTTTGATCCATTCTTTACCACCAAAGAGGTTGGCAAAGGAACCGGGCAGGGTCTGTCATTAAGTCATAAGATCATCGTTGACCAGCACGATGGTGAGCTGAACTTTGAGACTGAAATAGGGATCGGCACCACCTTTATCATCAAACTACCTTTCGGTGGAGAACAGAGTTGACCAATCCAGCTGAAAAAAAACATATTCTTTTTGTCGACGACGAACCGAACATTCTTTCCGGACTTAAACGCAGTCTGCGCACACAACGTAAAGTGTGGGAGATGACGTTTGCCAGCAATGGTCAGGATGCCCTTACCCAAGCAGATGAAGCGCATTTCGATGCAGTAGTAACAGACATGCGTATGCCAGGTATGGATGGTGCGCAACTATTGGATCGTATTGCAGAACGTCATCCTCACGCTGTACGCATCGTACTCTCCGGTCAATCTGACCAGGAGACGGTGATGAAGAGTGTTGGCCCAGCCCACCAGTACCTGAGCAAGCCCTGTGAAATTGACACGCTGAAAGGCGCCTTGATTCGCGCTTTTTCTCTACGCGATATATTGGCGGGGAGTAAGCTTAAATCATTGGTCTCCGGTATGCGCTCTCTGCCTAGCCTGCCAACAATCTATAACGAACTGATCACACTTATCCAAGACAGCAATACTACTGTAACTGAGGTGGGCAGGTTGATAGCCAAAGACCCGGCGATGACCGTTAAAACACTTCAACTGGTCAACTCGGCCTTTTTCGGATTGGGTCGCAAAATCTCCAATCCAGTGGATGCAGCTTCGCTACTCGGCATGGAAATTCTAACTCCCCTGGTCTTGTCTATTGGTATATTCCAGCAGTTTGAAAAGGATACGCTGACTATAGATGAGTTCACACTCGACTCCCTCTGGTCTCACAGCATGCAGGTTGGAACGGTTGCCAAACTGATCGCCAAAGAGGAGAAGATGTCGTCAACCTCCATCGAAGAGTGCCTGCTTGCAGGCATGCTGCATGACATCGGCAAATTGATTCTGGCGCTCAACCTACCTGACGCTTACAACAAATTTGAAGCGGAGCTGGCAGCTGACCAGGAGAGCAGAATAGCTAAGGAAATTGATATTTTCGGCGCCACTCACGGTGCAGTGGGCGCCTATCTATTGGGACTATGGGGATTACCGGAACCAGTGGTTGAGGCAGTTGCACTTCACAACCAGCCCGCAATACAGGCGGAGAAGGTATTCAGTGCCCTCAGCGTGGTGCATGTTGCCAATGCACTGGTTCATGAACATGCTGGAGAGATCCGCTCAACCACACTACTGAATCACGACTACCTGCAGTCGGTTGGTATTTCGTCCAGGCTCGAAACCTGGCAGTCGCTGCTCAGCACTCTTGAGGAATAGCTTCAACACCAGGGGTCGTAAAGAAGGGGGCGGAGTCGAGAGCTACCATAGTGTGGGTCACCTCGAAACAACTCAAGCGCTTTTCTCTAGCAGATCAATACGTTCTCGATTCGACTCCGACCCCGGTGATAAAAACGACGAGGTTTTCAGGAAAAACTCTTTGCCCGGTTTTTCTACGCCTACCCCTTCAACTTAAAACTCTTTATTAGATCTGTATTTTGTAAGGTTTTAACATATATTTTCTAATAGCGTTCTAAACTGACAGTGAGTAAGTAGATTTAAATCACCCGTTCCAGGTATTGGAAATACTTAATTGTTACTATTTTTGGTACTTACTAACCAGGCCATAGATATTAATACACACGACGGCCTGTCGTTAAATATCTATGGCCCGGTTAGTAAAATCGGCAATGCAATGAATTGACTTCACCATCAAACTTGAGCAGGGCTGATATTTTCATTCATTATCAGCATGTCAAAATAACATAAAGATCAAACACAAAACGGCGCGCATCCTGACACATTCCCTATACCAATGATTTATTAGAAATTAATAATAGGATTTTAATATTATGAAAAGCCTGACAGCCACACTCCTAATCCTGTTCACGATGCTGCCCTATACCGGTAACGCTCAAAACCTTAAGATGATCCCGATCCAGGAAAATGGCACAACAACAGCCTATGTATCAGTACCTGCGGATATCAGATGCAATGTAAAGATACCTGATTTACCCACGGCATTCTGCGCCGGCAGCGGAGACCGCATTTACCACCTTAGCGCCGCCTTTCTGCAACACCAGGTAGATCCGCAACAATATTTCACCTCAATTCTGGAGCAACTTATCACTGAAAACCCAGAATCAAAGATCGTCAATAAATACAGAGTCCCCGAAATCACTCAACACATGGCGAACCGTGATACACAACTGATCTATAAAAACGGACAACAAGTTGTTACTTACGGATTAGATCTCATAGATAATGAGACCAATCAAAAAAGCTCAGCTGTCTTTGTGATCAGCTCTCTCCCCAATAACGGCGCACCTGTAACCAATGTGGATATCATTGGTTTTACTGCCTCCATGTCCGGTTCTTCCGACTTTAATAGTGTACGTAGTGAGATGATCCGCTTTGCCCGCTCCTATCAATTCGATCGTGGCTGGGTGCAGTCAGCCAATGCACAGCATCTTCAGTTTCTAAATAACCAGACAGCCAAAAACAATGCCTTTATGGCCAATCAGCAACGCATACATCAGTCGAATATGGATGCGCTTGACCGCAGCCACAATAGCTATATGGAGAGAAGTGCGGCATCTGATAGAGCCCATAGCAACTATATGAATAACAGTGCAGCATCTGATCGCTCCCATAGCTCATACATCGACTCTATTCACGAAAGAGAGCAAATGGTTGATATGAATACGGGCGCCCGTTACGAAACTGAAGGTTACTATGATTACAACTATGTAAATCCCAATGATTCCACCATCTACTATCAGACCAATGATCCGCTGGACAATCCCAACGTGAACCTAAACCAGGGCGAAAATTACAATCGCTTACAACCATATGATGGTAATTATTAGAACATCAACTTACTTTTCCATCGATTAATTACAAAAACACCGTAGTTATCAAGCCTGACTCGAAACTACGGTGTTTTTTATTTTTTTCGTCACGGTTTAATTACAGGTTAACGGAGATAATAGTTGAACTGAAGGCTTACTGTTTTAGAAACAGGAAGCGTCAATCAAAAACCAGTATTAATCACACTCACCCGCGCTCTATAGCTCTTTCAACATAGGCCGACATGTTTGGGTTGCACAATTGGATCACATTGAGCATCATGCCCTATCGATAAAATAAGGAGCGGTTATGATCGTTACAAATATTGAGATTCTTCCTGACAAGCGGATTGTGGAACATCTTGGGCTGGTTCAGGGTAGCTCAGTCCGCGCCAAGCATGTGGGACGGGACATCATGGCTGGTCTGAAAAATATATTCGGTGGTGAACTGAAAGGCTATACGGAGCTACTTCAGGAGTCCCGCACTGAAGCTATGGAGAGAATGATTGAGCAGGCGGAAGCGGTGGGAGCCAACGCCATTCTTAACGTGCGTTTTTCTACCTCCAGCGTGGCTGCCGGTGCCGCAGAGTTGTTTGCCTATGGAACAGCCGTAATCCTGGAGTAGCAACATGATCGATCTGATAATCCTGGTCACCCTATTGGCAGTTGGCTATGGTTTCGGCACCTACGCAGAAAAGAGACATTACAAGTCGATTATCACCAGGGAAAACGAACTACGCGGCATTCCAGTGATCACCTCCAGGTTTCCCCCAGTCAATAAATCCCTTACTGATGCCGCACTTGTCAGCGGCAGTGTTGTAATATCAGTCGACTATTTCAAACGTTTTCTTGCCGCCCTGAGAAATCTTGTAGGTGGACGGGTCACCTCCTATGAGAGTCTGGTGGACCGAGCCAGACGCGAGGCGATATTACGCATGAAAACCGAAGCAAAGGGTATCAATGCAAACATTATTTTCAATGTAAAATTAGAAACTTCCAGTATTCACAAAGGCAGAAAAAACGGTATCGGATCTGTTGAAGTTCTCGCCTATGGTACCGCGCTAACCAAGCGCAACTAAGGTTCGGATGGTGACCCCAGACTCCACAATTGACCACCAGCATCTTACGTAAGGTAGGTAGTATGCTGCGTCAATTATTGAATTTCACCCTCGTCCATTGGGTAACCCACAAATACTTCTCCAACAGCGGATTTCAGGATGAAATACAGTAACCCAAAAATTCCGGAAGGGATCAACACCAGCAAGCAGCATCCTATAAAAGAGTTCATACTACTCACCGGCGGCGTTATCGGCTTGATTGCAATTGCAGTCCTGGTGTTGGGCCTGTTCGCAGACCGCCTGGCTCATCATATTCCATTTGAGATGGAGCAAAAGATTGCTTCAAGCGATCTTATAGAAGATTCCGAACCAGGCCCCATGCAGGACTATCTTGCAAGCCTTGCAGAGAAGATCATCACTGCACAAGATCTTTCTTCCGAAATGTCGATTACCGTGCACTACCTGGATGAGGAAACGGTGAACGCTTTTGCTACCCTGGGCGGCCATATCTTCATCTATCGAGGATTGATTGAAAAGCTACCTAATGAAAATTCTCTGGTCATGGTTTTGGCTCATGAGATAGCCCATATCAAACACCGTCATCCCATCCGCAGCCTGGGTCGTGGCATAACCATCGGGTTGGCCCTGTCCATGGTGAACAACTCATTAGGGGATATGATGGTTGACCAGATTGTCGGTAACACCGGCATGCTAACTGCACTGACCTTCAGCCGGGAGCAGGAGCGCAAATCTGATGAGACTGCACTTGAGACCTTAATCTCTATCTATGGCAACGTATCTGGCGCTGATCAGCTTTTCGAAGTCCTGCAGGCATCAGAAGGCGCATTGGGCATGCCGGAATTCTTCAGCACCCACCCACTCTCTGAAAATCGCATCCAGAATATTCGTGATTTCAGTAAGCAGTTGTCTGCCAATGCAGACTATGTTGAAACAGCCCCTCTACCGGATGAGTTCGAACAGTGGTTGAGTCTGAACTCAGCGGATGAAGCAGAACAGAAAGAAGACGGGTAGAGGCAATTGTTGAGCAAGGCATGGTGCGGCAGGGCCGGCAGCCTACGTTTGAGTCTATTCCAGACGGTAGCGGATATACACAGAATAGTGTGCCGATAGACTGTTTAGCAGCACTCCTCTTCAAGCATCAGCAGCAGATTCATGGCCTCTTCGTCCTGACTGCTCTCAAACAGTTCTCGCACCTGATTGATATTGGAGTGGATAAGAAACAGCTCATCAGGCTTGGGACCTGAGCCGCCAGCCCGCTTTTTCATAAAATAGTCCCAGAAAGCGTTACTGTATCCCGGCATTTCAATTATTCGTTCGATGCAGCTCATGACTGCTTTGGCATTGCCGTCGCAATCTATGCCTTCAAAACTGATATAGCGGTCAGTGGCCTTACTATTATCTGCCTGGGACACTGGAAAACTCCTGCAAAACATCATAAAAAGGCCGCATCATAGCAACTTGATGATCAGCGGTCATAGAAATTTAGCCAATAGGCTAGGACCTGTTAGCACTCTGCCAGCTCCGAACATAGATCACAGAATTGCTTATGTACGAAACTGACATCAGAATTTTTTGATCTCCATGGCAAAACCTCCCCTTGCAAACAAGTATGGTTTTATACGTTAAACCCAGAATCGGTAGTTGCATGGCATGAAGTCTGCAATTCGTCACTGCAATCAATCTCTACACGTCTGTAAAGCAGTGATGACCATACTGATATAACAAGGAAAAGGGAGAGATTAATGGATAGCAAAGCGATGTCACTGTTGTCTTGGATGGTTTACGTTTTTGGTTTTTCACTTTTAACGCTCTCGCCGATTCAAGCCCTTGAGCATGATGATCAAGGTTGTCTCTCTGACGATGTGAATTTCGATTCAGGCCATGGGTGCTGGATACATCATGATTTGGGCAAAAATCGTGATCGACCGGTACGAGTCTGGTACTACTACCCTGAAAATTACTCCACCGGTTCACATCAGGTCATATTTGCCATGCATGGTGCGAATCGCGACGCGACCAATGCCATAGCACGCTGGCAGCCCTTTGCAGATCAGTATGGTGCCTTGATCATTGCTCCGGAATTCAGTCGCCTCCACTATCCCAAGGCAGCTGACTATAACCGCGGTAGAGTGCTGAATTCAAACGGTGACCTACTACCATTTTCTGATTGGACATATGCTTCCATTGAAGAGATCTTCGATCAGGTCATCAGGCTGATTCCCGGAGCGCCAAAACGCTACAGTATTCAAGGGCATTCCGCAGGTGGCCAGTTTGTACAGCGCATGGCCTTGCTAACTGACAATTTCAGAATTCAGACTGCGGTCACGGCTAATCCAGGATGGTATCTGTTACCAGATAGAAATGACCGCTATCCCTGCGGAATTGCCAACTTCTCTAAACACGCAATAGATTTAAAAACTGCCTATGCCAGGAATCTGGTAATCACCCTGGGTACCAAAGACAATGATCCCAATGCCCCTTTGCTGAATCATGGCAGTTGTGCTGAGATGCAGGGTTCAAACCGTTATGACCGTGGCCGCTTCTTCTATGAGTATGCCCGTAAGGACGCACTCAACCGTGGTCTGACTTTCAACTGGAAATTGGTCGAGGTTGAGGGTGTCGGACACAGCGCCAATGGAATGGTTCAGGCAGGTGCAAACGAGATTCTGAGCGAACCTGAGAAACAACCATCATTGGTTTTGACTCCAACTCAGGATGCAACAGTAAAGGCGAACTATCCAAACTCAAACTATGGCTTACGTGACACCCTGCAGGTGGATGGACAATCGGAGAAAACCACCTATATACAATTTGATCTTCGAGGTGTAACCGAGGTAGGTGCAGCGATTCTGCGGGTTGATGTAACTGACCCATCGAGTGGCTTACAGCTGCTGCATGAAGCCAATGGAAATCAGTGGAGTGAAACCGGCCTGACGTTTAGTAATCAGCCCGGTGTTGCAGATTTAATAGCAACTGTTAACGGCTCCCATAGCGGAGATCTCTCTATCGATCTAAGCGACTTTATTCACGCCCGCATGGGAGAGATCGTCACCCTGGTCTTCAGCTCATCAAATGCGAATGGACTCTATTTCAAATCTCGGGAGTCAACTTCACCACCGACGTTAGAACTCTATCATTGACATAAGGGCACAAGCAGTTAATAGAGGTGCCCATAATCAAAGGTAAGGGAGCGGTAAACCAAGAATAGAAACAGTGCATTAGCGCTTATCCTTAAACTCAATCTCCAGCGACTTGAGCTTACGATAGAGATGGGTACGCTCCATACCCACCTCTTTGGCCATGCGGGATATATTCCCCTCATGCTGCTTCAACTGATACTCCAGATAGACCTTTTCAAACTCCTCTCTGGCCTGCCGTAGCGGTTGATCCAGCGAGACCGGGGATTCAGGTCCGACAAGAGAGCCTGCTAAATCCGGCGCACCCAGGGAGGACTCAACCTCTTCCTGCGAGATCTCGCTACCTGCCCCCAGTATCAATAACCGCTGCACCAGATTTTTCAGCTCACGGACATTACCGTGCCAGGGGTGATTACGCAGGGTATTCTGGGCGCCGACATTGAAATGGCGGTAGGGTAATTTCTCATGGTTCACATACCAGTCCACGTAGAAATTGAGCAACTCCGGTACATCTTCTGCATGCTCCCGTAGAGGGGGGACATGCAGTGGTACAACATTCAGGTGATAGAAAAGATCTTCGCGGAAGGTATTGCCCTTCACTGCGTCCTCCAGATTGTGTTGGGTGGCAGCGATGATACGCACGTCGATACTTACCGGCTCAGTGCCACCGACACGCATGAAACGCCCGGTATCCAGAGCACCAACCAGTTGTGACTGGGCCTCGAGGTCCATATCCGCAACCTCGTCGAGAAACAGGGTACCCCCTGCCGCCTGCTCCAGACGACCATAGTGAATGCGCCCATCTTCCTCACTGCCAAACAGCTCCTGGGCAGCATTTCCCTGAACAATCGCGCTGACGTTCACCTCTACAAACGGGCGATCGCGACGTAGACTTTGGGCGTGCAGGTAGCGCGCCAGAGTCTCACGACCACTGCCCGGTTCACCGGTCACCAGAACCCAGGTATCGTGCTGGGCGATACGTTTTACCTGTTCTCTGAGACGCTGCATTACAGTACTTCTTCCTGTCGGCTCATGTACCGCATGAACATGCCGTCTCAGACCAACATTCTCCTGTTTGAGCTGTTCTGCCTCCAGTGCTCTTTCCACAGTCAACAGCAGTTTTGCCAGGGAGAGCGGTTTTTCCAGAAAGTCATATGCACCGTGACGGGTAGCCTCCACTGCTGTCTCTACCGTGCCATGTCCTGACATCATGATCACCGGACAGGGCAGGACCTCATCTTCACCCCACTCTTTCAACAGCGTTATACCGTCCACATCGGGCATCCAGATATCGAGCAGAATCAACTCCGGCCGACGCTCCCGCAGCGCCTGTCGAGCACTCTTGCCATCTTCCGCCATGGAAACTTCATAGGACTCATCCTGCAGAATCTCTTTGACAAGATTGCGAATGTCCGGCTCATCATCCACCACAAGGATGTAGGCCTTACTCATACTTGACTCTCCTCTTGTTCCAGCAACATCGGCAACTGCACAACCATACAGGCACCCTTATCGCAATTCTCCGCATAGATGATACCGCCATGTTCCTCGACAATCTTCTTTACGATAGCCAGACCCAATCCTGTACCCTTCTTCTTTGAAGTGACATAGGGCTCAAAAATTTGCGGCATCATCTCTTCAGGGAAACCCGGCCCATTGTCCTTCACCCGAAGTTCGTAATTCGGATGCTCATTCCGATTCACGACCTTCGATATCAAACTGACTTTTGCCTCTGCTTTGCCTTCCAGTGCTTCGAGGGCATTCTTTATCAGGTTATGCACCACTTGTCTGATCCTGAGTGGATCAGCTTCAACCCGGGCATGACCAGCCGTCATATCGACTTCGAAACTTACACCCCTAGTACCCCGATAGAGATCTGCGACCTCCTCGATCAAATGTTCCAATTTAACAGGTTTAGCAGCCATTTGGGGCGGTTTGGCATACTCAGAGAAGTCATTGACCATGCTTTTCATCGCTTCAACCTGCTGGACGATGGTATGGGTTGCCCGATCCATGACTTCAGCATCATCCGCCGGCATGCTTTTGAGGTACTTATGTCTCAATCGTTCTGCAGAGAGCTGAATTGGCGTCAGCGGGTTTTTGATCTCATGGGCCAGTCGCCTGGCCACCTCGCCCCAGGCCGCATCCCTTTGGGCACGAATCAGGGCAGTGGCATCATCGAACAACACAATGTGCCCGATACGTCCATTCGGTTGGGCAAACGGCGTGGTACGACAAATCAACACCTTTCGCCCTTCGCTGCCTAGCAGGGTCAACTCACCTCGCCACTCACTTTCGATCTGTCTTAAAGGGGTTTCGAGACCTTCGGCAAACTGTTTCAAAGTGGGTGAATTCTGCCCCAGGCTGGATAGAGATTCGCCCGCCACCTGCATCATTTCGACCCCCAGGATCTTGCCCGCCGCCGGGTTGGCAGTACGTAGTTTACGCTGGGCATCAAAGGTCAAAACACCAGAGGACAAACGAGCCAGCACAGTCTCAAGATATGCGCGCTGCCCCTCGACTTCCCGCTGACTTTGGCCAGCCTGATCCCGGGCCTGCCGAATACGTCGGGTCATTGCATTGAAGGAGGAGACCAGAAAAGCGAGTTCATCAGCCCGCCTGGGCACGGGTAACTGTCTGTCGTAGTCGCCACCGGCAACCGCCTTGGTGCCCGCCGCGATATTCGCGATAGGCGCAACCAGCCGCCTGGCGGAAAAAAAGGCCGCCCAAACCGCAGACAGCACAGCAAACATCAATACCAACGAGAGTGTCAGTGCGAAGTTACGTTTCAGTGATTGCCGCAAAAAAGAGAGCTCTTTGTAGCGGTTATAGGCTAACTCCAGCTTTTCAGAGAGGGCGCTGACCCGTTCTGAAGCGGGATAGAGACCCTGGATGATCAACGGCCTGCCAAGCGGATCTGCCACCGCCACCCGGATCATCAACTCATCCTTATCCCGAGCCAGGCCGACATAGCTGTTCCCCTCCCTCAAACGCTGCATGATGTAGTCATCAGGCTTTGCTGGAACCAGTTCGTCTGCCACCGCATTGGAGTACGCAATAATCTGTCCACCAGGGTCGCTCAAAGAGAGCTCCAGGGCACCGGACTGCTGTCGCAATCTGGCAATAGTCAGTGAGAGCGCCGACTCTGAAGTATCGGCTATGCTCAGCAACTGCTGCTCAGTATATTTCAACCATACCCGTTGATTGAGGGCAAGAGAGGCCTGCCCAAGCTCTCGTGCATCCTCCATGGCCTGATCGATCTGAACATCAAACCAGCTGTCGATGCCCCCTTGCAGAAAACTGAAAGAGTAGTAGTAGACAACGCCCACCGGAGTCAAGGCGATGAGGGTAAAAATCAACACCATCCGCAGTGTAAGACGTGAACCCGCACTGTGCCTGAGATACTGTCGTATCAAGCGGATCGAGTTGTAGGTGATCAGCACAAACAGGACAAACATGCCTGCCAGGTTGAAAATCAGCAGAGGAACAAAATAGCGACTCAACTCCGCTGAGTTCTGCACTGCACTGCTCATCAGATGCAGACTCACCAGCAACAGAAACAGCAACAGGCCGACAGAGAGTCCGCCCAGACGTAAACGACTCAGGGTTGAAGGGGCCATTGGGTCCATCCCGTTGTTAATTTCCAACCTCTACCCAGATAGGCCAGCGGTTGTAGAGGCAGTGGCAGGGAGTCAATATCCAGGTCGCCTCTTAAACGCAGCTGATAGGCTTCACCCGGTATCAGCTGAACCAATCTTACCAAGGGCAGATTATTGATCTCCCCCAATGCATAGAGCGCCGCCTCCTGGGTGACAAAGTTCTGTTCGTTATCGGTTTGCATATCCACCACCCGGTAGAGTTCCGTCAGGGCGTGATATCGAATTTGAAACCAGAGTGTTTGGGCAAAAGGGCTAGGCTCCCAAAAGCCCCGCCAAACCTTGTCCACCACCAGCCGAACTTTCAAGGTAAGGGGCACTCCGTTACTCAGGGCCTGGTGGGCCTCTTCACTCAACGAATAGTCGATGCGTGCATTCAGCAAATAACCATTGTCCTGCTTGACGATCTGCACATCCGTAACGGAAAAACTTGCAGCCTTTGCATCAGCAAAGCAGATCATCAGCAACACTACCCAGAGGGTGACCCTTTTCATGGCTGATGTTTTACCAAACATGCGTAGAAAAACCCATCCATGTCACTCTCTCCCGGTGCGATCTGCCGCCCTACAGAACGAGCCTCTCCCCAACTCACATCCATCAGATGTTCACCGGCATCAGGCTGCTCACTGAAAAAGTGCTGCAATTGACGCTCATTCTCCTCGGCCAGTATTGAACAGGTAACATAGAGCATCTTGCCGCCAACAGCCAATAGAGGCCAGATTGCTTTTAGGATTTCACCCTGCAATTGGACTAGATTGTTAATATCAGAAGCTCGTCTCAATAATTTAATATCTGGATGACGACGCAGCACGCCAGTGGCTGAGCAGGGAACATCCAATAGAATACGATCGTAGTGCCTGTTGGCCCAAGCGCCCTGCGGCTTGGAAGCATCACCCACAGCCACCTCAGCCTGCAGATTAAGCCGGGCCAGATTTTCTTCAACACGCTGAAGACGCTCAGCACTGAGATCCACTGCTGTGAGCTTTAATCCCGGCTCCCGCTCAAGTAGATGACAGCTTTTTCCACCCGGTGCGGCACAGGCATCCAAAACCTGCTGTCCCGCATTAAGGTCGAGCAGCTCCGCCGCCAATTGGGCAGCGCCATCCTGGACAGATACCCAGCCCTTTTGAAAACCGGGCAGCTGCTCAACATCCAGGGGTGATTCCAGCGTCAATCCTGCAGGGGCATGAGAAATTCTTACCGATTTTATCCCCTCTGACTGCAGTAGCTGTTGATAGGCTTCCCGAGAGTTGGCGGTAAGATTTACCCGCAAACTCATTGGTGGCCGGCTATTGAGCGCCTTGGCCCGATCCTGCCAACTCTCCGGCCACTGTTTTTCAAGCCCGGTGAGCAGCCATTTCGGCATGGCATACTTTACCTCCGCTTCACCATCGACCTGATTCAGCAAGCTCTCACGGCGACGCTGAAAATTGCGTAACACACCGTTGATAAGGCCGACTGCCCAAGGTTTTCCAAGTTGTTTTGCCGCGTCTGCCGTTTCATGCACCGCCGCGTGATCGGCAACTCTCAGATAGAGTAGTTGGTATAGCCCGATCAGAATCAGCGCGTGGACGTCGCGGTCTTTACTCTTTAAAGGGCGCTCAAGCAGGCACTTCACCAGGGCCTCCAGGCGTGGATAGTTACGCATCACACCATAGGCAATCTCTTGCACCAGCCCCCCATCTCTGGGGTCATCGAGCCGAGCAAGATGGTTCGGTATCAATTCGGAGAGTGATTGGCCAGCCAATACCCCCTGGATCACCTTGGCCGAGATCGACCTGGGACTCCACTTTGTCGGCCGCTTGCGACGGCCCATCAGCTCAACACCACACCATCCATCGTATGTGCATTGAGAAAATCTGCCGCTGACATCGCTCGCTTACCGGGCATCTGCAGTTGAGTGATACGCAGCACGCCCTCTCCAGTGGCAACATCGAAATAGGTTTTACCTGTCTCAACGACCTCCCCTGGGGATCCTGCTGACCCTTCTGCCAAACACTCGCTATTCCAGATTCTCATGACCTTATCGCCATAAAGAGACTGGGCCACCGGCCAGGGATTGAAGGCCCGAACCTGTCGGTCGATCTGTTCAGCAGTTTGGCGCCAATCGATTCTCGCCTCTTCTTTATCGAGCTTGTTGGCATAATTGGCCAGGCTATCGTCTTGCGGCTCCCCTTTCAGGCTCCCCTCCTGCAACCCGGGCAGGGCAGCCAGCAACGCATCTGCTCCCAGCTCTGCCAGCCTGTCATGCAGGCTTCCCCCCGTCTCTCCTTTCTGAATTGGGGTCTTTACGATACTCAACATCGGCCCGGTATCCAGTCCTGCCTCCATCTGCATGATGGTTACCCCGCTCTCCTTATCTCCCGCCAGTATCGAACGCTGTATGGGCGCTGCCCCACGCCACCTGGGCAGCAAAGAGGCGTGAATGTTGATGCAGCCTAATCTGGGTGCATCCAGTACAGCTTGAGGTAGCAGTAAACCATAGGCAACCACGACCATTAAATCCGCCTTGTGATCGGTCAACACCTGCTGCGCCTCAGCATCCTTCAGGGTTTTAGGCTGATAGATATCCAACCCGTTATCTAAAGCCAATTGTTTGACCGGGCTAAACTGCACTTTTCTGCCACGACCAGCCGGACGGTCCGGCTGGGTGTAAACAGCCACAATTCTATGCTCTGAAGTTAGTAGAGCCTCCATTGCCTTGGCTGCAAAATCGGGGGTGCCGGCAAAGATGATGTTCAACGGTTCTGCCATGGGGATGGTATCCAAAATAGTCCTTAGCGGTTGTTTTTTAACAAGTTTGGGATGCGGGTCTCAGACAGATCGCGCTTCACCTATAAAGATTGGGTCAGAGTCGGCTTCAGAGAGCCTCGCGAGCACCTGTTGAGCCAGGACCCTGCTGTCGGCCCTCTTTCTCCAGTTTCTTGCGTATACGCTGTCGTTTTAAGCTGGATAGATAGTCGACAAACAATTTACCATCCAGGTGATCCAGTTCATGCTGTACGCAGACCGCCAGCAAGCCTTCGGCCTCCTCCTCAAATGGGACGCCATCCCGATCCAAAGCCGAGAAACGGATACGATCAGCCCGACTTACCGACTCGTAAACCCCGGGAACAGAGAGACAGCCCTCTTCCATCTGCTCAACCCCATCCTTTTCAAGAATTTCTGGATTGATCAGGCAAAGCGGCTGATTCTTCTCCTCAGAGAGGTCAATCACAACCACTCGTTTTGCAACATTTACCTGGGTTGCAGCCAGACCAATACCCGGCGCCTGATACATTGTCTCAAGCATATCGTCAATCAGCCGACGTATAGAGTCGTCAACCTGCACCACAGGTTTGGCTTTGTTGCGTAGTCTGGGATCAGGAAAATGAAGTATGTCAAGAATCGCCATTGCTTTATCCAAAATCTATAGTACAAATGCAAGAAATTGCGCTAACATAATGATCATACTGGAAACTGGTGTACTGTCCCATACTGTTTCAACACTTGAATCGAGGACAATAAGGGTCACAGCAGGGGATGGCCCCAGCCCGTTCCTTCACCATATCAAAGCGTTTCCGTATCGTACCCAAGGGAATAGTCATGTCACATTTTAACAACAAAATCATCGGAGTCATTAGCGGCTTGCTGCTCTCCTTTGCATCAATCGCCGCTGATCACGTGGCGCTCAATCCATCGCATCCGGAACGATATACCGTTGTAAAGGGCGACACACTTTGGGATATCTCTTCGATGTTCCTGCGTGACCCCTGGCTCTGGCCTGAAGTCTGGTATGTCAATCCCCAGGTTGAAAACCCCCACCTGATCTACCCAGGTGACGAGTTAGTACTCACTTACCTGGATGGCAGACCTATCCTCAGAGTCGATCGTAAAGGTAAGCTCTCGCCTAAGATTCGCGCCACCCCGCTTGACCAGGCCATACCGACCATCCCTATTGATGCGATAGCGCCATTTCTGACCCGCCCCTATGTGGTCGACGAAAATGAGCTGGAGAAGGCCCCCTACATCGTTCACTTCCTCGATGACCACATTGTGGGCGGCGCAGGCGTCAGCTATTACGCCCGCTCCATCATGGAAGAGCAACCCAAACAATACGCCATCGTTAGACCTGAAAAGCCCTACAAAGATCCTGATAGCGGAGAGATCCTAGGCTATGAAGCGCTCTATATCGGCACCTCTGAACTCAAGCGTACCGGAGACCCGGCAAAGCTGCTGATCGCCTCATCGGAAATGGAGGCAATCATCGGCGACCGACTGCTCAAATCCAGAGATGAAGAGCCACTGATCGATTTCCAGCCCCGCGAACCTGACTTTCCCATCGAGGGACGCATTATCTCAGTACTCAACGGCGTCTCCCAAATCGGACAGTACAATGTAGTTGTCCTGAACAAAGGCAGCAATGTCGGCCTGGAACCTGGGCATGTCCTGCAGATCCTACAGGGTGGTAATGAGATTCGTGACATCATCAAAGGGCGCGGTGAAAAAGTGACTCTCCCCTTGGAGAAGGCCGGTTACCTGATGGTCTTCCGCACTTTCCAGAAAGTCAGTTTTGCCCTGGTCATGAACGCCACAAAGCCACTTCATGTGCTTGACTGGGTTCGCCCTCCGGTAGATTGATGACACCACCTGCAGTCGGCACGTTGATCACGTGCCGCTGCACCATCGACATGGAAACATAAGGCATCATGGATGATTTGCCGCAGACACTCCCGACAGACCTGGAACCCTGGTTGCAGGTCAGCCATACCCCAGGTATCGGAAGCCGCTATTTTTTAAGGCTTATTGAGCACTTTCAAAGCGCAGAAGGGATTCTTGGCGCAAGCCGCAGCGGGCTGGAATCCCTCTCTATCCCACAGCCAGCAATAGAACATCTGCTGAATCCTGACAGAAGCAGGATAGAAACCTCCCTCGACTGGTTAAAACAACCAGGTCATCAAGCACTGACCCTGTCTGACCCAAATTATCCCCCGCTCTTGAGGCAGATCGATGACCCACCCCCTATCCTCTATCTGATGGGCGAGCCAGGCCTTCTATTGCAACCCCAGTTGGCGATCGTTGGCAGTCGCAATCCAACGGCCGCAGGACGCACCAATGCAAAGGAGTTTGCCCGCTGCCTCGCCGGGGCCGGTCTGACTGTCTGCAGTGGCCTGGCTTTGGGTATAGATGGGGAAGCCCATAAGGGCGCCATGCAATCGGGGCGTACTATTGCTGTCATGGGTACAGGGCCAGACCGAATCTATCCTGCAAGCCACCGTAAATTAGCCCATGAGATAGCCGACACAGATTTACTGATCACCGAATTCCCTCCAGGGACACCGGCCAGAGCTGAGAATTTTCCCCGGCGCAACCGCATCATCAGCGGGCTCTCCCTGGGCGTATTGGTGGTTGAGGCCACACTCCAGAGCGGCTCTTTGATTACTGCGCGCCTCGCAACCGAGCAGGGACGGGAAGTATTTGCCATTCCAGGCTCTATCCATAATCCACAGTCAAAGGGCTGCCATACCCTGATACGCCAAGGAGCAAAACTGGTGGAATCGGCGCAAGACATCGGAGAAGAGCTGGGACCCTTGACTGGGCTGCTTGAACAAAGCACTGAAAACAATCAATCTTCCCCGCCTCTGGTTCGTCACGAAACTGACCCGGAGTACGCCCTTTTAGTTGAAGCTATGGGATTCGACCCTGTCTCAGTTGACGAATTAATCACCCGAACCGGTTTGACCGCAGAGACAGTTTCGTCCATGCTGCTATTGCTCGAGCTCGAAGGTCATGTATCATCGGCTCCTGGCGGCTACTACTGTCGCGTAATAACTGCATCCCGCCCAAGCGGGAGAGAGAGCACATGAACGAAAACGTGGTTGATATATTGATCTACCTCTATGAAAACTACATGGACGGTGAACACGCTCCGCCGACGGATCAACACGAACTGCGAGATGAATTGATCCAGGCCGGCTTTCCCTCAACTGAGATAAGCAAAGCGTTTGACTGGCTGGATGAGCTGGCTGAAAACGCGCAAAACCAACAGAGTGAAACAAGGCAATCCCACTCACTTCGTATCTTTACGGAGGAGGAATCGACCCGACTGGATGTCGACTCCCGTGGTCTGCTGATGTTTCTGGAACAGAATGACATCCTGACTCTTGCCGCCAGGGAGCTGGTCATCGACCGAGCCCTTGCACTGGATACCGCTGTCATTTCAGAGGAAGAGTTGAAATGGATTATTCTTTTGGTTCTTATGAATCAACCAGGCCAGGAGGCTGCATTTGCTCGCATGGAAGACATGGTCTATAACGAAGCACCTGTTTTTCTGCATTAACGAAGTAGAAAGTCATCTGCTCGGTGTAGAGTCATAATTACTATAAAGTACTGGCATATTTAGCGCCGGTAAATCTGACTCATCCCCAAGATTTTAAGTGGATAACAACCTATCAGTGCTAGAAATCCACAGGATTTCTAGCTGTATTTTCTTAACGGGATTCACTAAAAAACTTGATTTCTTCAACGCGGAACGGTTCACTGTGCCGCATTTTTCAGCGCAAACTGACACTAAGGCCATATGAATCTGGTTATTGTTGAATCGCCAGCCAAGGCGAAAACCATCAAGAAATACCTCGGGGGCAGCTTCGAGGTACTGGCTTCTTATGGCCACGTTCGAGACCTGATCCCCAAGGAGGGCGCGGTAGATCCGGACAACGGTTTCGCCATGAAATATCAAATCATAGAGCGGAATGATCGCCATGTTCAGGCCATCACCAAGGCGCTGAAAAAATCAGAGGCGCTCTATCTGGCTACTGATCCGGATCGTGAAGGTGAAGCAATCTCCTGGCATCTTTCTGAGCTACTGAGAGAGCGAGGCAAACTTAAAAACAAGCCTGTGTATCGTGTTGTTTTCAACGAAATCACAAAAAAAGCAGTCAACGATGCCATTGCCAATCCGCGAGAACTCTCTCACCATCTGGTAGATGCACAGCAAGCACGACGGGCACTGGACTACCTGGTTGGCTTCAATCTCTCTCCACTACTGTGGAAAAAAGTTCGACGTGGCCTCTCCGCCGGTCGGGTCCAGAGCCCGGCGTTAAGAATGATCGTAGAGCGGGAGCAGGAAATCGAAGCCTTTAAGGCTGAAGAGTTCTGGACTGTGGAAGCAGACTCCAAAAAGGAGAAACAGGCCTTTACAGCCCGCCTGACTCACTATCAAGGCGATAAACTAGAGAAGTTCAGTATCACCGATGAAGCGGCAGCAAAAGCTGCAGAACAAAAACTTCTGAGTGATGGCAGCGACGGTCTACTGGTCGTCAAAGTCGAGAAAAAACAACGCAAACGCAATCCTGCTCCCCCATTCACGACCTCAACGCTGCAGCAGGAAGCCGCACGCAAGCTTGGCTTTACCACACAGCGCACCATGCGCACCGCCCAGCAACTCTATGAAGGCGTGGATGTTGGTCAGGGCACAGTCGGTCTGATCACCTACATGAGAACCGACTCGGTGCATCTGGCAGACGAGGCAACCACTGAAATACGCGACCTTATCAGTGAACGCTACGGCGCCGATCAGCTTCCTCCCAAGGTAAGGGAGTTCAAGACCAAAGCGAAAAACGCCCAGGAGGCGCACGAAGCCATTCGTCCAACCTCTGTACACCGCATTCCTGAAGAGATTAAGAGTCATCTGAGCAAGGACCAGGCTAAACTCTACGAGTTGATCTGGAAGCGTTCTGTGGCCTGTCAGATGATACATGCCACGATCCACACCGTAGCGGCTGACATGCAATGTGGTGAGGGTAATATGTTTCGAGCCAATGGCTCGGTGATCGCAAAACCTGGATTCATTGCCGTCTACCAGGAGGGTCTGGACGATGGCGCCAAAAGTGACAGCGATGAAAAACTTCTGCCACCACTCTCTGAAGGTGAAACCCTGCCTCTGCTGGCAGTAAGACCTGAGCAGCATTTCACAGAACCACCACCACGTTACAGTGAAGCAAGCCTGGTCAAGGCGCTGGAAGAGTATGGCATCGGCCGCCCTTCGACCTACGCCTCAATCATTTCGACGCTGCAGGATCGTGAATATGTAACCCTTGAGAAAAAGCGCTTCCAGCCCACAGACGTTGGCCGGGTAGTGAATAAGTTCCTCACTGAGTACTTTACCCGATATGTAGACTACAGTTTCACCGCCAATCTTGAAGATGAACTGGATGCTGTCTCCAGGGGTGAGGAGGAGTGGGTACCCCTGTTATCAAAGTTCTGGGGCCCCTTCAAAGAGCGCATTGATCACACTCAGGAGAACGTCAAACGTAGTGATGTCACCCATGAGGCGATGGATGAAGCCTGCCCGAAATGCGGCGAGCAACTCTCAATTCGTCTTGGACGACACGGCCGTTTTATCGGCTGTAACAACTACCCGACATGCGACTACACCCGTGATCTCAATGCGGACAGCAGCGAAAAAGCAGAGCCGGAAATCGTCGAAGATCGCAAATGCCCGGAGTGCCAGTCAGACCTGGTGATCAAGCGAGGCCGATACGGTAAATTCATCGGCTGCTCCAGCTATCCCAAATGCCGTTACATCGAGCCACTGGAAAAGCCTGAAGACACCAGCGTGAGCTGCCCGAAATGTAACAAAGGCACTCTGCTGAAGCGTAAGTCGAGACGCGGCAAGATCTTCTACTCCTGCTCTACCTATCCGGATTGTGATTATGCGATATGGAATGAGCCGGTTTCCGAGCCTTGTCCGAGTTGTGGCTGGCCCATACTGACCATCAAAACCACCAAGCGCAAAGGTAGTGAAAAGGTCTGCCCTCAAAAGGAGTGCTCTTTCAGCGAGCCGTACGAAGAGTAATTCACCACTTATGCTGATACCGATTGTGCTTATGCGCAATAATCTCTACCGCCTGATGCATATGCTCAAAGGTGTGACTACCCCCTTCAAAGCAGATAATTTCTGCTGACTCACCATAGAGCTCCTGCGCAATACGATAATCAATCAGCTCGTCTCCCTTATCCAGTAATAGCGTCACTGGCAAGTTGAGTTGATTCGGAATTGTGGCAAATTCCCTGGTTGCCGCCACCATTCTCGAAGAGAGGAAATAGCCCTCTTTCAGAGCTTCATTGAATTGCCAGCCAACCACCTGTTTCAGTAAACGCCAGGGTTGTAAGGCGGGATTGATCATCAGCAGATGATGAAAACCAAGACGGCCAGCCAACCAGGCCCCATAGAACCCTCCCATGGAGCTCCCTACCATGATCAGCGGCTCCGAACTCAACACTTTGCCATCAATTAGCCCCGTTAATTCCCGCGTCAATTTTGTAACTGCCAGATCGGCTGAATGGGCAGGATAGGTAGGGCTGATAACCTCAATATCTGGTAGTGCCTGCCTGATAAAGGCCGCTTTTCCGGAACTCCCGGCACTGTTCAAACCGTGAAGATAGACAATCATTCATATGCTCCAGGCAGATTGCATGCTGCTTAATCCTATACAAAATAATCCACCGACTGTTACCGAATCCACCCTTTTTGTTAATCAGTAAGCCCCTCTCCCTTGACGGGAGAGGGGTTGGGGAGAGGGTGAACATCAAGCAATTGATGAAACTGAAACCTAAAAGGCGATATCCCATCAATCCTTGTCATGCTGATAATTGATGCTGATGGTGATATCGAACCCCTCCCCCTCTCCCCCAGCCCCTCTCCCGCAAGGGGAGAGGGGAGTGAAGTACAAACCGGCAACATCGTTTACAGGTAGTTAATGCATGGTCGGAAGGAAAGACCTACGTATGCTCCAGACAGATTTCATGCCGCTCTAATCCTATACAAAATAATCCACCGACTGTTACCGAATCCATCCCTTTTGTTAATCAGTAAGCCCCTCTCCCTTGACGGGAGAGGGGTTGGGGAGAGGGTGAGCATCAAGCAATTGATGAAACTGAAACGTAAAAAGCGATAACTCTTCAATCCTTGTCATACCGATAATTGATACAGATGATGATATTGAATCCTTCCCCCTCTCCCCCAGCCCCTCTCCCGCAAGGGGAGAGGGGAGTAAAAGATGTCCTGGTTGCACTGTTACTCTACCCTCGTATTTGCCAAGCTGATGATTTGTGCTATTCACTCCCCCTTCCTCTGCGGCCAAATATCTCTACAGCCGCCAATCCTCAATTAAGATGAGAAACCAAACCAGGGCCAGTAAACAGTAACAAAGCGGCACTTCCACTGATGGGAATCTCTCTATTCCATCTCACCCACTTGCTTGACCTTTTACAACCACCCCTGTACTTTCCCTGCCAGCTAATGGTGCCAGCCCTTATGGGCGGCTCAATCCCCGGCGGTTAAGATCGCCAGGGAGGAAACGGGAAACAGGTTAAAGACCTGTGCTGCCCCCGCAACGGTAAGTAGAGAGAGACATCGCAACAGCCACTGTGCAGAGCATGGGAAGGCGCGGCGTCCGGTGAGACCACCACTCTGCAAGCCCGGATACCGGCCTTGGCAAATCGCGGTGTTGCGGAGGGCGACCAAGCTGAGCATCTCCGTAAATTTGCTCTGACTCTATACCTCTCTCCAGACACCACACCTCAAAGCATTAAGTCGACGCGGGTGTGCGTCTACTGGAGAAATAATGAAGCAGCAGTCAAACCTATTGTGGACGTCACTATTACTGACCACCGTCTACACACAAATCAGCTCGGCAGATACAGCACTCTCACCACTCATGGTCAGTGCATCCCGTAGCGAACAATCGGGACTTCAAATACCCACCAGCATACGGGTCATAACCCGCTCGGAGATCGAACAGAGCCTGGCGCGGAATCTATTACAACTACTCAACGGCCAGAGCGGTATACAAATTAGTAGTTTGTACGGCGACGGCAGTCAGGCAACTGTGGATATGCGTGGTTTTGGGCCAACAGCTGGCGCCAACACCCTGATTCTGGTCGATGGGCGTCGATTAAACAACTCCAGTGATCGGGCCGACCCGGAACTCAGCACAATCGACCTGAAACGTGTTGAGCGCATTGAAATTGTACAAGGCAGTGCCGGTACACTGTTTGGCAACCAGGCGGTTGGTGGCATGATCAACATCATCACCCAGGAACCAGAAGCTTTCTCTGGAACCGTCTCTGTTGGCGGCGGCAGCTATCACCGCAGCAAGCTCTATGCAGCGCTCAGTGACCGTTTCGACAATGGCCTCTCCTATAAATTCTCAGCCAAGCAGAGCAAGAGCGACAACTACCGGGATCAAAACGAAACTGAACATAAGGATCTCAATCTGCGGGCAGACTATCGTCATCGACTTGGCCGTCTCTTCTTCGAGCAGCAGTGGATCGATGATGAACAGGAAAATCCAGGATCACTGTTTGATGACGAGCTAAACGAAGACCGTCGACAATCAGCTGCCCCCTATAACGGAGACTACACCAACACAGAATCCAAAATCAGCCGACTTGGTATGCAGCAGGATTTAAGTCGCCAGTGGTCATTTGAAGGTGAGCTGACCTATCGAAAAAACGAACGGGATTTCAAAAATAGTTTTCGCACATTTCCTGGAGCACTTGCCACACAGGAGAGAGAGGTTAAAAGCTTCAATCCACGCCTGATTGGTATCCTGCCCCTACCAGCGGGAGAGGCGACGCTTACTACCGGTGCCGATTTGGAACGTACCGACTACGCCTTGCACACCAGTTTTGGTCCACAACTACTCGACCAGTCGATCGATGCCCTCTATATACAGCTGGTCGCTCCCATTACAGATACAACCACAGCAACACTTGGCTACCGACACGCCTCTATCGATAACCAGATCGATACCAACACCAGCTCTGATCAGCTTGATGACAGCGTCGGAGCAGGCTCAATAGGTGTCTCCTTCAAACCAGACGATCAACTGCGCCTTTTTCTGCGAGCCGATGAAAACTACCGTTTCGCGACAGTTGATGAACATACCAATGTGGTATTCGGCCAGCCTGTGGGTATAGACAATCAGACCGGTATCTCTTACGAGTCAGGGGTTGAGTGGCAACAAAAAAATATCATGACCCGGTTTCTCCTTTACCGTTTGGAAATCGAACAGGAGATCAGCTATGACGCTTCTGGCTATGTCAATACCAACCTGGATGAGACACGCCGAGTGGGAGCAACCCTCGAGGGGCGCTGGCAGACGACGCCAACACTCAGTTTCAACGGCAGCCTGAGCTATACCGACCCTAAGATCACTGATGGCCCATTCAAAGACAACCTGATCCCTATGGTCGCAAGACGTACCGCAAAAGCGGGAAGTAACTGGCAACTGGCCTCCCAATGGGATGTTTTCGCTGAAGCGCTCTTCAGCAGCAAGCGGGTGGTCAGTGGTGATTTCAACAATAACCTGAAAAAGCTGCCTGGCTATGGCGTGCTCAATAGCGGCGCTAACTTTCGCAGTGGATCCTGGCATGCTAGTTTGCGTGTGGATAACCTGCTGGACAAACAGTATGCCAACGCCGCTGCATCGGGTTACGATACCTCATTCAACCAACGGGTCGGCTATTTCCCAGCTCCGGAGCGCAACTATTGGCTGACCGTGAACTACTTGATCGATTAGTTATGGGGTTTACCGAGCAGAGCATAACTATCCCGACACTCAGCCCTAGCCTCTTTGCTCACGGCAAGGCATCAAAGCGCTGCTGCAGCACGCCTGCTGCAGGTTTTAATAGTGCAGTCCGAAAACAATCACGCGATGGCCTATCATCAAATTTCAAAAGGTTTGGGGCTGCTTTTGGTCTGACTGGTAAGTGCCTCTCGTTTCTGTTTTTGGGGTTGGTCAGCATCCTGGTTGATGCTGCACCACCCAAACGGGTAGTCTCTCTAAACCTCTGTAGCGATCAACTGCTGCTGATGCTGGCTGATGCTGAACAAGTCGCTTCAGTGAGCCACCTCGCCAGGGAAGAGACAAGCTCCTTCGTCGCCAGTCAGGCGACGGAATTTCCTGCCAATCATGCACAGCTGGAAGAGATCATCACTCTACAGCCCGACCTGGTGTTGACTGTCCCCTACACCAACCCAAGACTGATCACAGCCCTGCAACATCTTGGATTCGAGCTCTATCCATTGACGCTCGGTAATCATCTGCATGAGATCACCTCTGAAATCGAACGCCTGGCCAAACGCCTTGGGCAACACCCCAGAGGCAGAGCATTGGTAGATGAGATGCTCAAACGCATAGCAAGTGAAGACGAACACTCCGAACTTAACCGGCCCAGCGCCCTCTTCTATCAGCCAAGAGGTTATACCAGCGGCGCCAATACACTTCAGAATGAAGCGCTGGAGCTCGCTGGCTGGCGAAATACAGCTGCTGAAAATGGCCTGCAGGGATATGCCCAGATCTCCCTGGAAAAGGTTATTCTCTCTCAACCAGATATTCTCATCACATCAGCCTATGGAAAATTGAGCAACTCATTGGCCGAACAAATTCTTAACCATCCAGCGCTTTTTCGACTTATGAAGGATCAACCCAGACTGGAGATTCCATACAAGTACTGGATCTGCCCCGGCCCCATGCTGGCAGAAGCTGTCAGCCTGTTACGCGAAGCAAAAAAGAGGTCTGCTGAATAATCATGATCTCCCAAAAGCAACTCAACCTCTCCCTCGCTCTTTTAGTTGCCGGAGCTATGCTGGTCTCACTCCTCACGGGCAGCCAAACCATTCCACTCTATCAGGCCATAGAGGAGAGCTTCACAGGGTTAAACGGAGTCTACGGCATTATCCTCACGGAACTACGTATCCCCAGAACTCTGGTCGCGATACTTGCCGGCGCATCCCTCGGGCTCAGTGGCGCAGTGATGCAGTCACTCTTGCGTAACCCACTTGCCAGCCCAGGGCTGGTTGGCAGTGCCAGCGGTGCCGCATTGGGCGCTGTCGCCACCCTATACTTTGGCCTGGCAAGCCTATCCAGTCTCGCCCTGCCAATGGGCGGTATCACAGGCGCTCTACTCGCCACATTAACCGCCTATCTGCTGGCTGGCAGGGATGCCAGTCCATTAACCCTGATACTTGCCGGTGTCGCAGTGAATGCCTTTGCACTGGCACTGGTCTCACTGTTACTTAACCTGGCCCCAAGCCCATATGCTGTTCAGGAGATCGCATTGTGGATGCTCGGCTCTCTGGCCAATATCAGTCGAAATGAGTTGTTGATTCTGCTGCCAGGCACACTGGCTGGATGGCTGCTGATGTGGCGTCAGGGTCACCACCTCGATCTGCTTACCCTGGGTGAAGAGACCGCAACCTCAATGGGTGTGCAACTTATCAAGCTGAGATGGCGACTCTTTCTCGCCATCGCTCTGGCTGTAGGTTCAGCCATATCTGTTACCGGTTCCATTGGATTTATTGGGCTTGTGATTCCCCACTTAATTCGTCCGCTCGTAGGCTATCAACCGAGCAGATTACTCATACCCAGCGCCCTGGGCGGAGCCCTGTTACTGTTGATGGCAGATATTGGTGTCAGATTGATACCTTTGGCAACAGAGATAAAAGTCGGAGTCATCACATCCTTGCTCGGTGCACCCTTTTTCCTATGGCTGATATTGAATCAGAGAAGGAGAGAGGCATGAGTCATCTGATAGGCAAGGGACTCTGCTTCAAAAAGAGCGGACAAACCATTCTTAAGCAGATCGACGTCCATATAGATCAGGGTGAAATACTTGGCCTCATCGGCCCCAATGGTGCGGGTAAAAGCACCCTTCTAAGGCTACTTGCCGGTGTAGCAGAACCAGATCAGGGACACCTGACCTTAGCAGGCAAGCCAGTCCTCGCCTTTACACCGAAACAACGCGCACAACGCATCGCCTATCTACCCCAGCTGAGCGAGATCGCATGGCCTATGAGTGTGGAACGGCTTGTTGCACTGGGTCGCCTGCCCCATCTCGAGCACTGGCAACAACCAACCACAGAGGATATGGTGCTGATCGAAAATGTAATGCGCCAAACTGATCTGATACCGTTTCGCCATCGTGCCTACAACACCCTCTCCGGAGGGGAACAAGCAAGAGTACAACTGGCTAGAGCACTGGTTACTGAAGCAGACATCCTGCTGGCAGATGAGCCTGTATCTGCACTTGATCCTGCTCACCAACTTGATGTCATGACCCTGCTCTCTGCCTACTGCAAAACAGGTCACGCCGTTATTATTGTCTTACATGACCTGGCACTTGCGGCTCACTTCTGCACAAGATTACAGCTGCTTCATCAGGGCGCCACTCTAGCAGAAGGCAGCGTTGAGACAGTGCTCTCCGATCAGCATCTGGAAACTACCTATGCCATTGCAATCAACTCATCTGACAAGCAGATGCAACACCCCTTCTCTTTACCCTGGCGACGCATAGAGAGAGATCAATTAACTTAAAATAATCCAGGACCTGCTTCAGCTTATTTCGCACGCATTTAGAATATCAACTTGCAGCTGAAGCTCGCATAATGAGCACGTAGCCTGGATGAAGTGCAACGGAATCCGGGAAGATTAACGCACTGCTCACCAGGATTACGTTGCACTTCATCCAGACTACCTTGCTACTGTATGATGTTTTTCTGATCAGCATGTCCATAACAGCTACCCATTTATAACCTGCACATCAGTCACCACACAATTCATAACAAAGAGACATCACTCCACGATCACCACAAGGAGCATCCCAGGCGTAGTTAGATCAATTATGAGTGTGACATCCTGATTAGTGCTATTATCGAGTTGGTGATTCAGCACCTCTATAATGTATTATATCTTTTCCACAGAAACACATGGATAGTGTGAAAGCTGTTTATAGATACCGTTTTTAATGGATGCAATTACAAGGAAGTAAATCTCATGAGAAAAGATCTATCTTTTTTATTACCCATTCTTCTACTTGCCTGTTTCACCATCTCAACCCAGATCCATGGTCGGAACTGCATAAAGGGCAAACCCTGCGGTAATGGATGCATAGCAAAAAGCAAATCCTGCCGTATCGACGGAGTAACAACAACTACACCGACAACTGATCATTCATCTTCAGTTATTCGCAGATCTTATATAAAGTTACCCAAGGTTTATCTGGTTACAGCTAAATCAGTCTATGCGGTTACTGCACCACAATCTAAAACAGTCACCGCTCACTACAGAAAGGGCCAGAAGGTATTTGTTTATAAAACCGAAAATGGCTGGGCACGTATCTCTAACATGCAACCCGAAGAGTGGTTGGAATTAAAAAACTTACGCTCTAAGTAGGTAGTGTTTCCTAACCAGATGCTACTATCAGCCACTAAAAGTGAATATACCAGTGAGCAAAGTTAACGTAACAACACTCTAAAATTATTTACTTAATACCTGCCATGACATCCAACAATCGACAAAATACGGACTAATGTCATGAACGATCACTACTATTTCCTCAACGCAGATCCAGAACACTATAGGGCGATTCTCTCGCTATTTCAGTCAGCTGATGAACTTTTTTTAATCTATCCATCAGCAACATGGCCCTTTGACTTGACACAATTAGAAAAGCTGGCTCAACAACGCACAGACCTGACCGTTGTAGTGGATGATGATCAGGTAATCGGTTTTGCCAACCTCTATCGAAACCTCTCCGCAGATAAGATCTTCGTCGGCAATGTAGTCATTTCCCAGAGTTATCGTGGTAAAGGTGTTGGCAGGCAACTGGTCTGCCATATGTGCGACCTGGTCTTT
The DNA here is from genome assembly GCF_058244645.1 of Candidatus Thiodiazotropha sp. AKAK3. NCBI lineage: Bacteria > Pseudomonadati > Pseudomonadota > Gammaproteobacteria > Chromatiales > Sedimenticolaceae > Candidatus Thiodiazotropha > Candidatus Thiodiazotropha sp. AKAK3. Next base: position 12,651 of record NZ_JBSYOQ010000079.1, on the reverse strand, counting down.
GATAATTATGCCAGCGAGGTGCATATCACTGTCTTCAACCCAAACACTCCGGCACTGGTTCTCTACCGATCACTTGGTTTCAAACCCTATGATATGGAGGTGCGTCATACACCAAATGGTCAACCCATTATGGCGATACATATGCAACTCAATCGAAGAAGCTGGCGCTAAATAAACCGTCTCCCATCCCGATATTTCTCTCTAGACAGAAATTTCTGAATCTCCTATACTTAGTTTCATGGAACTCTCACCCGTCACACAACAATTTGTACTTCACTGGGGCGAAATGGGCACCCGCTGGGGTGTTAACCGTACGGTCGCGCAGATCCACGCACTACTCTACATGTCTGAGAATGCACTCACTGCTGATGAGATTACCGAGACACTCGGCGTCGCCCGCTCTAATGTCAGTAACAGCATTAAAGAGTTAATCTCCTGGCGGCTGGTAAAAGTTGCCCATGTGATGGGTGATCGACGGGATCACTTCGAAACATCGAAAGATGTTTGGGAGTTATTCAAACTTATCGTTGCCGGACGAAAACAGAGAGAGATTGATCCTACCCTACAGATATTTGAAGAGTTATTAGCCAGCCCCGATTTTAAAAAAGAGTCACGTGAAACCCGTCAAAGGATTGAAGAGACACAGCAGTTCATTGAAATCCTCACCCAGTGGTCTGATGAGATGCTACGCCTGGAACCTGAGACTTTGATGAAAGTCCTTAAGCTTGGCGCAAAGATCAGCAACCTGATAAGACGCGAGGCAAAAGGCTAGTATTTTTTTCCTATTTTATTTCATTAATTACAGAAATTACTGCATATACGGAGATAATAATGGATAGCAAAATATACCCTCTTGAGTTTCTATACGATGGAAATTGCCCCATATGCAGTGCCGATGTGGCAAGACTTCGCAAGGCCGATCACCATCACAGACTTATATTCATTGATATCACTGAAGCAGGTTTTAACCCACGAGACTATGGCCGCAGCCTGGAAAGCCTGCTGGCCAGAATTCATGCTCGACGAGCGGATGGTTTAATTATTGAAGGACCTGAGGTTTTCAGGCTCTCATTGACAGCTGTGGGCCTGGGCTGGCTGGTTGCACCAAGTAGGTGGCCTCTCTTGAACTACGCAACTGAAGCCAGCTATAGCTGGTTTGCTCGCAATAGAACAACCCTTGCACGCCATTTTAACAAACTCTCCAAGACATCAACTAAATGCGATTTGAGATGTAATCCGGAAAGAGAGAAATATTAAAATGAGCGATAAAAGCGCACCTGAGTTGGCCATGAAACAACAACATCTCTCACCACTGTCTCTGATGCGTTCCCTTAAAACTCTGACAACAAAGCCCGGTATAGATTAACTCTTCTGTCTATTATTATTTGCTGTGAGAAACTATTTCGGCAGGCAATTGCAGGTTCAATTGAAAGAAACATAGAGCAAGACATGGATGACCAAATCGTATATCCCTGACTCCTACGACTAGTTCAGGCTATTCGATGAAATTCCGATATTCAACGACCTTTTCAAACCTGCACTGAGATCCGATGGATTACCCTATCGAGACTATTTTCACGCGATTACACCGAAGAAAGGAGTACGCTTTAGGTTCACATTCAGCATTATTTGGCGGGAGTCTAGTTGAATATTACCTATCCCTGTATATCTCTAGCCTGGGGTAGCTTGAACTTATTTCTGCAAGCTGGCAGCAGATAAGGTATAAGGCTGCTATGAAAATACCGAAACGAATCCTTCCACTAGTTGATGATGGCCTGGTAGATGAAGTGATCCGCCCATTGATGAGCGGAAAAGAGGCTGACGTCTATGTGGTGCGCTGTGGTGACGAAATCCGCTGCGCCAAGGTCTATAAGGAAGCAGAAAAACGCAGCTTCAAACAGGCCGTGCTCTATCAGGAGGGCCGTAAGGTGCGCACCAGCCGCCGCGCCCGAGCGATGGAGAAGCACTCCAAATTCGGCCGCAATGAGCAGGAGCGGGCCTGGCAGAACACCGAAGTAAATGCACTCTACCGCCTATCCGAGGCCGGCGTGCGGGTTCCTCAGCCCTATGGCTGCATTGACGGAGTCCTACTCATGGAGTTGATCACCGATGGCGATGACCAGGTAGCGCCACGCCTGAATGATGTATCGATGTCTGCCGAACAGGCACTCGAAGATCACGCCGTTATGATGCGATACGTCACGCGCATGCTCGCTGCCGGTTTGGTACACGGCGATCTGTCAGAATTCAATGTACTTGTGGATGACCAAGGCCCGGTTATTATCGACCTGCCCCAGGTGGTTGATGCGGCGGCCAATAATAATGCTGCTCGCTTCCTTAAACGTGATGTAAGCAAAATAACCGAATACTACGGCTTATATGCCCCGGAATTGCTCAATACATGTTACGGAGGTGAAATCTGGGCGCTCTATGAAGCCGGAGATTTACACCCAGAGGCCGAACTTAGCGGCCAGTTCAAAGAGAGTACACAGGCCGCCGATGTGAATACTGTATTACAGGAGATCGAGGCGGCATTTGTAGAAGAGCAGCAGCGACAAGAACGCCTGCGAGAAGCGTAACCACTAAGCTCTATAACCTCACTAGACTTCCGGCGCTGATCAGCTCATACGTTACTGGCGCTGGATGATTATCAATAGCCAATTGTGATCAAGGTTATCGAGGGGATGACTGTAGTCTGACTACTGTGTGGTGGCTTTTGGGTTTGTTGGTTGTGTGTCAGCGAAGAGGGCTTGCCCTTGTCTGGCCGGAGATAAGGTGCGGCAGGGCCGCACCCTACGCATTAGGTGCTTGTCTTGATGAACTCGACTCGGTTGCGCATTGCTGCGTAGTAGACCACGGGGATTACTACCAGGGTCAGTACAGTGGAGACGAAGAGGCCGAAGATCAGCGAGACTGCGAGGCCACTGAAGATCGGATCATCGAGGATGAAGAACCCGCCAGCCATCGCGGCTACGGCTGTTAAGGCAATGGGCTTGGCGCGCACTGCGGCGGAGTTGATTACCGCCTTTTCGAGTTCCATGCCTTCACGGACCTGTTGGTTGACGAAATCCACCAACAAGATGGAGTTGCGCACGATGATCCCCGCCAGGGCGATCATGCCGATCATGGAGGTGGCAGTGAACTGGGCGCCCAACAGGGCGTGACCAGGCATGATACCGATCACGGTCAGCGGTATGGGGGCCATGATCACCAAGGGCACCAGATAGGAACGGAACTGCGCCACAACCAACAGGTAGATCATCAGCAACCCAACCGAGTAGGCAATACCCATATCACGGAAAGTCTCATAGGTGATCTGCCACTCACCATCCCATTTCAAACTATAGGCATAGGGGTTCTCCGGCTGTTGCAGGAACCACTGCTCAAGCCCACCCTCTTCGAGCTGTCCTGAGATGTCGAACATGCCGTATAGCGGACTGTCGGTCTCCCCTGCCATGTCACCGGTAACATAAACCACGGGTAACAGATCTTTATGCTGGATGGAGAATTCCCGCACTCTGGGTATGACCTGCACAATCTCGGCAAGTGGCACTAAGGTACCGCTTTGAGAACGCACCTTCAGTGACAGCACCTGATCAAGATCGGCCTTGTCTGCTTCAGAGTATTCGATGCGAATTGGTACCGCATACTTGAGCTTCTCTCCATGAAGATAGCTGGCATCTTCACCAGCCAATACCGTTGACAAAGCCTCCGCGATTATACTCTGCGCAACCCCAAGTCTGGCCGCCTTGGCCCGGTCGACCTGGATGACAAACTTGGCTGAGGGGTACTCCACACTATCATCCACATCGATGATATCAGGGGTATTTTTGAATACCTGGCGTATCTCCCAAGCAGCTTCGGTTTGCCCTTCATAGTCAAGACCATAAACTTCTGCCACCAAGGGGGACATCACTGGCGGGCCGGGAGGCACCTCTACTACTTTGACATTACCTTTGTACTCTTTGGCTATCTTTTGCAATGGTGCACGTACAGCCAGAGCGATCTCGTGACTCTTGCGATCTCTAAGGTGCTTGTCTACCAGATTGACCTGAATGTCTCCAAGGTTAGCCCCTTCCCGTAAATAGTACTGGCGTACCAATCCATTGAAGCCGATTGGCGATGCTGATCCCGAGTAGACCTGGTAGTCGGTCACCTCAGGCACTTTTCCGAGATAGTCTCCCAACTCATCCAGCACCCTTGTGGTCTGCTCCAGACTTGTCCCTTCCGGCATATCGACTAACACCTGAAACTCTGACTTGTTATCAAAAGGCAGCATCTTCAGTACCACTGCCTTTGTGCCCACCAGAGAGAGTGAAGCCGCGATCAATATCAGGATAGAACCCAACAGCACCCAGCGCATCAGGTTACCCCGGCTACCCAACAAAAAGGGTGACATCACTTTTGTGAAAAATCTGTTCAGACCGGTTGGTCCCTCTTGGCTGGCATGAGCGGCTATATGTTCCACCTGATTTGCCAGAACCCGATTGGTAAGCCAGGGGGTAAAGACAAACGCAACCACCAGCGAGATCAACATGCCGGTACTGGCGTTGATCGGAATAGGACTCATATAGGGCCCCATTAAACCGGTTACAAAGGCCATCGGCAGCAGTGCTGCAATGACCGTGAAGGTTGCAAGAATCGTAGGCCCTCCGACCTCGTCCACGGCTTTGGGTATGGCTTGCAGCAGATTCTTTGCACCCAACTGCAGATGGCGGTGTATGTTCTCCACCACCACAATCGCATCATCCACCAAAATACCGATGGAAAAGATCAGCGCAAACAGGGATACCCGATTCAGGGTAAATCCCCAGGCCCAGGAGGCAAACAACGTTATTGCCAGAGTAACCACCACTGCGGCGCCCACAATAAAGGCCTCACGCCAGCCAATGGTCAACATAACCAGAACCACCACAGACAGGGTGGCGAAGGCCAGCTTGGTGATCAGTTTGTTTGCTTTTGCTTCTGCTGTTTCACCATAGTTACGAGTGATGGTGGCGTGAACACCTTCCGGTATAAAGACCCCTTTCAGTTGCTCGAACCGCTGAATCACCGACTTGGAGATATCCACTGCGTTGGTGCCCGGCTTTTTCGCTATCGCAACGGTCACTGCGGGAAATTTTCCAGCTGCAGGAAGTGACTTGACCTCACCTTCTGGGCCCACCCCCATCCAGACATACTGGTTAGGTACATCGGGCTTGTGGGTTACCTTGGCCACATCACTCAGATAGACCGCTTTTCCATCGTGAACACCGACCACCAGACCGCCAATCTCGTCAGCAGAGGTTAAGAAGGTGCCTGCCTGAACCAGCATTTCGCGATTCTCAGCGGTCACGGTGATATTGTCTCTGATGTGGTTCCCGGCCTGTAGCGCAGTGCGCAGATCACTCAGATCGATACCATGTCCTGCCAGTGCTTGAGGATCAAGCAAAACGTGTACTACTCTGTCCGGCGTACCAATGGTGTAGATATCGCGGGTTCCAGGCACTCGTTTAAGTTCAGACTCTATGGCGTGAGCCACCTGCCCTAACTCATAGGCGCCTACGTCCGGGTTCTCCGACCAGAGGGTTGCGGTGACAATCGGTACATCATCGATACCCTTGGGCTTGATGATCGGCTGCCCGACCCCCAACCCCTGGGGCAGCCAGTCCTGGTTCGCATAGACTTTGCTGAACAGACGCACGATCGCATCTTCCCGATCCTCTCCAACCAGGAACTGTACGGTAAGCACCGCTAAACCAGGCCGGGAGGTCGAGTAAACATGCTTGATACCATCGATCTCAGACAACACCTGCTCAGCTGGAGAGGCGACCAGGTTTTCAATCTCGGTTGCAGTTGCGCCTGGGAAGGGTATGAAGATATTGGCAAAGGTGACATTGATCTGTGGCTCTTCCTCCCTGGGGGTTACCAATACGGCAAACACACCAAGCAAGAGACCGACCAAAGCCAGCAGGGGGGTGATTTCAGTGACCAGAAACTGTTTTGCCACTGCACCTGAGATACCCAGCCTACTCATTGTTTCACTCCGCCTGCTGTTGTTTCAGGGTGGTGGCCGCGGCCACCGGATCCAGAATCACTTGCTCTCCAGCTGAGAGACCGGCAATCACCGTCATTGTATCTTCCGCACTTGGGTGACCCGTGCGTATATGGCGGAAACGCACCTGATCATTCTCATCCAGAACATAGACAGCGGTCACTTCAGAGCGATAGACAACCGCTTTTATTGGCACTACAAGCTCCCGCTTGATCCCGGTTAAGAAGGCGGTTTTAACAAACATTCCTGGAAACAGATCCTCAACCCCTTCCGGCAGATCGACCCGTACCTGAAAAGTGCCGCTACGCTGATCGGCGAACGGAAAAATAGTCAGCTTCTTACCTTCAATAGATTTTCCAGTTGAGAGTAATACCCGCGCTTTACCCTGCTTACGGATAATCGGAACCAGGCTTTGGGGCAGATCCACTGTCACTCTGAGCTGATCCAGGGAGGTACCACTCATCAGCTTCTGACCGGGGGATGCGATCTCCCCAACTTCAACATGTCGATGGGTTACGATGCCGCTGTAAGGCGCCCTGACCAGAGCATATTCAAACTGCTCCTTGGCTTGAGCCAAGCGAGCATCAGCTGCCTCTTTTCGCGCTCGGGATGATTTCAGTGCTGCGGTGGCCTTGTCCAGTTGGGATTGGGAGGTCAGCTTGCGGCTGAAGAGATCTTTAGAGCGTTTGAAATCGTCTTTAGCCTCTTGCAGACGGGCTGCTGCTTCTTTCAGGTCAGCGCGGGCCTGATTCAAACCTGCCCGCTGTTCGGTGTCTTTCAGCTTCACCACCACCTGACCCTTTTCGACAAAATCATCCACATCGAAGAGGATCTCCTGCACCTGACCCTGGGTTTGAGAGGAGAGTGTTGTCTGGTTTATCGCTTCAACCACACCATCGAGCCAGAACTCTCTGGCGGTCTCCCGCTTGATAATTTCAGCAGTCTCAAATGCTGCTGTGTCAGACATTGATACGCCGGGCAGCAACACCAAGCAGAAGAATAAAGTAACCAGCGAACGCCTCATGGAAGGACTCCGATAAGTATATTAGATTTCTCTTATATTACTGTCTCAGCGAGATATTTCAACCACATAGCGAGAATTAAAATGGAACTTGATGCCTCTAAGACGCTTTGAAGAGCCAATTTCAATGCCATAACCGGCCAGATTCAAGGATCATTCACACCTTGCCAAAAAGCGCTATCCTCAAGACTACCAAGGGGTAAATGAGTTCATTCGCTCCATCGGCCGCCCCATCTGATTGATATCACGACTCATGACTCCGGTATTCACTGTCATTGTGCGCATTGCCTGATTCATATCGGCAACATTGGTGGTCATCTGACCAACATTCTTGCTCATACTACCCACATCCACAGTCAATGCCCCAATATTGCCATCCATAGTGGCAATGTGCTGTTCCATGCTATCGACCCGCTGTACCAACACAGTAATCTGCTCTGTCATGATCGAGATATTTTGAGAGAGCTGCGCCATGTGAGATGACATGGCTTGCAGATTATCCTCCATGCGGGGATCCACCTGCTCGGTCAATTTGTGCATATCGGTGGTGACGTTATAGATGAGATAAAAACCCGACAGCCCAAGGACACCGACAACCACCAGCATGGGATAGATCATCCGCTCCCAGCGTGACATGCTCTTGTCAAAGGATTTAAAAAAATTAGTCAGCGTGATTTCAAGCTTGACCATCGCCTTCTGTTCAGGCGACAGATTCTTATATTCAGGAGAGAAGGTGCGGGGATCTTTTTCGAACATATAATTCTTCTATTATCCTACCTGGGCCAACTGTTTGTATTATTAGAGTTTTACCTGAACCCAGAGTTGCACTGGTTAGGTTGTATTTCTAACATTATAGGCGCTGCATGGACTATTGGCTCTCTCTTTGAGCCCCACAAAGTTTTTTTAGATATAAAACATGATCATGGCGACATGATCACTAGTGACGGAGGTTCCACTCCAGCTGTCAGCAGAGTGCAGCCGAATTCAACCTCATGAATAAACCAGCCCAGTTAGATTGGAAGCAGTGGCAAGCGAAGCTTAAAAGTCGTCCCCTCACCTGGAGTCGTACTCACATCAATCCTTCCGCCATGCTCCTCCACAATGACTTGATATACAAACGTCAATCCCTGACCTATACCTTTACCCACCTCCCTCGTGGTGAAAAATGGATCGAAGATCTTCGACTTTATCTCCTCTGGAATACCTGTCCCCGTATCACTGATCTCGATAACGACCCAATCCCCGTCCAAGCATGATCTGATCGAGATTTTACCTTTTTCTGTCAGCCTCTCTTGTGCCGCATAGTCTGAATTTGCAGAGGCGGCATTAACAACAATATTCAGAAGCGACTGATTCAAATCACTTTGTACACAACATATCATCGGTAGATCAGGGTCAAGATCCATCTCTACTTCAGAATGATATTTCCACTCATTAACCGTCAGATTCACACTGCTGATGATTGCGGTATTGATATCGGTTTCGACCTTTTCCTGGGTACCCGACCGAGCAAACACCTTCATCGCAGAGACAATGGTAGAGACTCTCTCCACCCCTTCAAGTGACTGCGTTACCGCTCTTGGGATCTCTTCGAAAAGATAGTCAAAATCTGCCTCTTCTACCCGTCTACTCACCTCAGATATGAGAGGCTCACTCAACTCACCCTTCTGCGCAGCAACAAGCAGTTTTTCCAGTGACTTTATAGCACTTTGCATATCAATAAAGGCATCACTGAAAAATCGAGTGTTCTGCCCGACATACTGAATGGGGGTGTTGATCTCATGTGCAATCCCTGAAGAGAGCTGGCCGACAGCCGCCATCTTTTCTGATTGAACCAACTGCAGACGAGTCTGATTAAGGTCATCTATCAACTGCTGCTGGTTCTGATTCACCTCTTCCAGCCGCCGTGACCAGCCTAGTCTCTCAGTGATGTCATTGAACAGAATGGTATAACCATTGAACTTATGACTGACATCCAACATCCGCTCAATCTGGACGTCATAGCTCTTTTCTCCCTCGGGCGTCTGATAGATCTTCTCTATATCCAGGCGGTTGAGGCCGTCGGCTATCATCTGCGCCAACTCCTGCTGCAGAGCCGGTGGCGCCAAATCGTGTCGCTGCTCAGAGTAGTAGCGGCTGCCTGGTGTTGTAGTGCCAAGCAACAAGCGTCCTGCAGCATCGTTGTAGTTATCAACAATGCCACGCTCATCGCACAATATCACTGGCGACGAGAGGCTCTCGAATAGAGTCAGGTACTTGTTTTTTTCATTTGTCAGATGGAGATTGCTGTCACTCAGCACCTTGATCTGTGCCTCCCCATCAGAACTCACCCACTCGCCACAGTAAGCAAGCTCGGTTCGGTCGTAAAAGCGTCTCACAAACAGCTTGACCACCTCAGGATGTTTAAAGCCCGAGGATTCATCCAAGAGGTCTAAATAGGCTTGGCGATAGTATTTCATCAAGCCTAAAAACATGGTCAGATTGACGCCCCTTGCACGATGACGCCGGGCTTCCATAGCACCAAACTGAGCGCCGGGGTCTGAAGAAAAGTCCTCATCCGGTCCCAGATCTGGAATCAAATCAGAAAGCACCAGGGCCTTGATGATGGATTGACTCAATCCATCAATCGAGAGCCGCCAGGCCTCTTTCAGAGTTGATGTATAGCGGGTGTACTTCTGCTGTTCAGCGTAATTGAGTATTAACTCAATCAATCTGTCTTCGCTGGAAGACAGCAGCTTCTCTAGTAGTGCCTTGTCATGCCTCTCGACTTGCATCTACAACATATCCATATTCAGTGCTTAAATAATTCACTCATAACCGATCTGGGGATAAATTGATCGATTGATAACGCGATCTAGTCGCTATTGCACAGATCAGCAGTCTAAAAAATGGTGCTTTTTTTGCCACAGGATCTCTACCACGATCATTTACAAACTCACCTACTTTAGCGGTGGCAAACTGGACGACTTGAATTGAATGTTTAATCTATGGGGGGGATTTGCGATCCAGCTTTGGATCGCAAATCATCTGCAGAGTGTGTAAGCCTGCTCGAAATCGATAATCTTCTATCTGTCCTCAGAGCTATCTGACGCCTTTTCCTCAGCTGAGTCATATCTAATCAGTTGAAACCTGCTTTTGCTTGACCTCCTTCCTACCTCTGGTAATGTCTCACTGATAAATTAATGACTTATAGTTCCTCGTCATAATTGCTGCACCTTTATAGAGCCATGCTCAAGCAGACCATGACGCCTTGCCTGCTGGCAAAACTGGTTTTGAACAGAATTTAAGACGAGGCTCACGAGTGCCATGAAGTACAAAGACTTACGTGATTTCATCAAACAGCTTGAATCCCGGGGGGAGCTGAAGCGGATCCAGACAGAAGTGGACCCGAAACTGGAGATCACTGAAATCTGTGACCGCACCCTCCGTCGTTCTGGCCCCGCACTACTGTTTGAGAAGGTCAAAGGCTCTCCCTACCCGTTATTAGGCAATCTCTTTGGCACCCCTGAGCGGGTAGCCATGGGGATGGGTGAGGAGGATGTAGAATCTCTGCGAGAGGTAGGGCGCCTTCTGGCCTTCCTTAAAGAGCCTGATCCGCCAAAGGGCATGAAGGATGCCTGGGAAAAGCTACCTGTATTTCGCAAGGTGCTCGACATGGCACCAAAAGAGCTTCGAAACGCCGCCTGCCAGGCGGTCTCCCAAGAGGGAGATGCGGTTGATTTAACCCAACTGCCGATTCAGACCTGCTGGCCGGAAGATGCTGCGCCATTGATCACCTGGGGCCTGGTCATTACCCGAGGGCCAAATAAGAGTCGCCAGAATCTCGGTATCTATCGCATGCAGTTACTCGGCCCCGACCGGCTGATCATGCGCTGGCTGGCCCATCGGGGTGGCGCCCTCGACTATCGCGAGTGGCTGGAAACCCATCCAGATGAGCCCTTCCCGATCAGTGTCGCCCTGGGTGCAGACCCGGCCACTATCCTTGCTGCTGTCACCCCAGTACCTGACACCCTCTCTGAGTATGCCTTTGCCGGACTGCTTCGCGGCAGCCGTACAGAAGTGGTGAAATCGATCGGCTCAGATCTACAAGTGCCAGCCTCTGCAGAGTTTGTTCTGGAGGGCCATATCCATCCTGGTGAGACTGCCGAGGAGGGGCCCTACGGTGATCACACCGGTTACTACAACGAAGTGGAGAGCTTCCCAGTATTCAAGGTAGAGAGAATAACCCGTCGGGAAGACCCCATCTACCATAGCACCTACACCGGTCGCCCGCCGGATGAGCCGGCAGTGCTGGGCGTTGCGTTGAATGAGGTCTTTGTGCCGATACTGCAGAAGCAGTTTCCAGAGATCGTCGACTTCTATCTGCCCCCGGAAGGCTGCTCTTACCGACTCGCCATCGTCAGTATGAAAAAACAGTATCCCGGTCATGCCAAGCGGGTGATGATGGGGGTATGGTCATTTCTACGTCAATTCATGTACACCAAATTTGTCATAGTGGTTGATGATGATGTCAACACACGGGATTGGCAGGATGTAATCTGGGCTATGACCACACGAATGGATCCAGCCAGAGATACCACAATGATTGAGAACACACCGATCGACTATCTCGATTTTGCCTCGCCAGTTTCCGGACTGGGATCTAAAATCGGTTTCGATGCGACCAATAAACTACCTGGCGAGACCAGTAGGGAGTGGGGAAAACCGATCACCATGAGCAGCTCAATCAAAAAACGTATCGATGAGATTTGGGATCAGCTGGGGATCGACTAAACTAAGGCCTATCGTATTAGTTTTAAACTTGTATTAATTTAGCACCATAGCACTCAGGAGAACCGGGGTTACCCCCGTTGAAAAACAACACCAAGAGGACAGGAAAACAATAATGCGCACAATCATGTTGATGAACGCCAAAGGAGGGTGTGGCAAAACCACCATTGCCACCAATCTTGCCACCTGGTACGCCGACGAAGGCAAGCAAGTCGCCCTGGCCGATTTTGACCCGCAAAAGTCCACCCTCGACTGGCTTGAAGCAAGAGGCGATTACGAAGGCATCCCTGATATTCAAGCCATTGACGCATTAGCGGGACCGATCAATCCAGCAAAGGGCACCGATCTGCTGATCATGGACGCACCAGCCGGTGTGCATGGCAAGGAGATCAACAAAATGTTGATGAAGGTCGACACATTGGTACTGCCAGTCCTGCCATCACCTATCGATATGCGCGCCTGCAACCGATTCCTGACCGAGTTACTGGAGAGCGGGCGAGTTTCAAAACATCAGACCAGGATCGGTATTGTCGCCAACAGGGCGAAAGAGAATACCCGCATCTACCATGACCTGGAGAACTATCTTGGTCATTTGAAAATCCCCTTCATCACCCATCTGCGTGAAAGTCAGAACTACATAAGATCTGCCGAAAAGGGTTTGGCTCTGTTTGAGCTGGCACCCAGTCAGGTCTATAAGGATGTCATCTTGTGGGATCCACTGTTCAAGTGGCTTAAGGTTTAACTCGCTTTGACAACTCGGTGGGGCATGGCCCCACCCCAACACTCCGGATAGGCGGAGGGGGGGGGCATGCCCCACCAAAAACTT